>JBHEPI010000055.1:0-2810 GCA_046260345.1 Marinobacter sp.
GGCGGGGTAATGGAACCGCCAGCTCAGGGGCCCGGCTGGCGGTTTTCAGCGCATGGCGTCAGCGACGCCCGCGCAACTTGCTCAATACATCCTGAACCCAGCCCCTGGCTTCATCCAGTGTATGGTTGTCCTCGACAAGCCCACGAAGCGCCTGGACCTGTTGCTCGAACAATCCTGGCCGGCCCAGCTCCTCAGCCTTCTCATCGGGGCCCAGCGGCAGAATATGTTCGAAATAGGTGCCGCCGAGAATGCGACGCAGGAAGCCTTCGCCCAGAAACGCCTCGTCGTTGTTCAGGGTACGGGTTGCCCGCAGCAGCCGACGGATATCGTACTGGCCCGGGTAAATGTCCGGCACCTGCTTGTTGATGCCAAGCAGGCTGTAGACCCCGACCCGGGCTGTACGCACCGAGCTTTCCAGGGTGAACACCACATCATTATGGGTTTCCACAAACTGCCCCATGCAGGCCAGGTTGGTACAGCCTGCCGGCACTACCCATGGGCGGTCACCACTGGCGCGCGGCATGAACTGCGCGGTGATGTAGGGCATCAGCGCAACCCGGGTTTTGGTAGCGGCAGTCACCTCATCGAGCTGATCAATCAGGTCCAGGTGATAGCACATCTCCGCCAACACCTCTTTGCCGGTGCATTCGGGCATCGGCTTCTTCACGTAATCGCCGGGCCTGTCCATCAACAGCGCGTAGGTCCAGAGCACGATCACATCATCAGGCTGGTCGGGGAAGTGCGGTTGACGGTTGCAGGTGAAGCTCATCAGCCAGGCTGAATCAGTAAAGGTGATGACGCCACCTGTCGCCGTGAAACCGGAATAGGGATCGTTTACCGTCAGCTCTTTGAGCTTGTCCATCAAAGGGGAGGGTTTGCAGGTCAGGGTGACGGATTCCCAGGTTGAGCCGGGGATATTGCCACAGAATTTCTCCGGCCGGCCAAACACGTCCGATTGCTGAGCCAGGTTTTTCCACAACTGCCAGCCGGAACCCGGACCTGCCTCATCGTTTTCTTTCAGTGTCGGCGCCGTGTCGTCATCACCGTAGGCGGTGTCTTCGGTCATCGAGCCGGTAGTGATGAACACCAGATCGCGCTCACCAACATTAAAGGTTCTGTCTCCCTCGCTGCCATGGCACTGGATCGCCGTCACCGTTCTGGTGTCACCAGAGGTTTTCATCTCCAGGTTCTCGACAATCGTATCGTACTGGATGTTAACACCCTGATCCTTCAGCCAGTTCATCAACGGGCGCACGAAGGCATCGTATTGATTGTATTTGGGGAAAACGAGCGACGTCATGTCATTGAGCCCGTCCAGCAGGTGCAGGAAACGGTGCATGTAGAGTTTCATTTCAAGAACGGAATGCCAGTTCTGGAAGGCGAACATAGTGCGCCAGAAGGTGTAAAAGTTGCTGTTCAGAAACCCTTCGCTGAACCACTCTTCTACCGTGATGTCGTCCAGGTCCTCTTTGCGAGCGAGCACAAGCCTGACCACTTCCAGTTGCTGCCGTTTGGTCAGCTCCATGGTCGAAAAATCCTTGATCTGGCCCTGCTTCTCCAGCAGACGTGCCCTGGACCAGTTCTTGTCGGCATCGTTTACGATGCGGTATTCGTCCAGCACGGTAAAAGGTTCCGGCAACTCCAGAGCCGGTATCTCCGAGAACACATCCCAGAAATTCTGGTAAGTCATCTCCATTTCCCTACCACCGCGCACGATGTAACCCTCTTCCGCGTTACCGGCGCCATCCAGTGAGCCGCCTTCGATTTCCTGCTCTTCCAGAAAGGTGATGTTGCCAGCCGGCATATGGCCGTCGCGGATCAGAAAGAAAGCGGCGGAGAGGCCGGCGATGCCGCTACCCACAATCCACGCGCGCCGGTCAGCGATGCCTTCGGTGGGAAGTGGGCGATTATTGACATAAGCACCATGCAGATCCGCCGGCGGCAGCGGCGTATCGATACCGTTGTGCAGGTGTCGGGAGGATGCGTCAGGAGTGACACCGACGCCCTGGGCCTCCAGCGCGTCGATATGGGCTTTGAGTTTTAACGATGCTTTACGGGGAATATCTTGGCGAGCCATTCAGGGATCTCCTTTCCTGATAGGTGAGAATCCCCTGTAGTGTGTACGTATACGTTTATACCATGGGTGATACAGATCAAACTGAGCTACGAGGATCTCTGATGACCAGCAACGTGCCTAATGACAGAAAGCCCGCAATCATCGCCGCTCTTGCAGGTGGCTGGGTTGCAGATTCCGCCAGCCTTGGCCTGCACTGGCTTTACGACAGCGGTCGCATTCTGGAAGTTGGCGGGCAGGCACCCGAGTTCCTGCCGCCGAAGGCCGAGTATTTCACAGGTGGCTTCGGTTACTTCGCCCATGACGGCAAACAGTCTGGTGATATCAGCCACTATGGCGCCGCCACAGGGGTACTGACCGACAGCCTGCTGGCCAATGAAGGAATGCTGGACATCCGCGATTATCAACGGCGATTCCGTGCGTTCTTCGGCCCAGGCGGGTATTGGCGGGGATTTCTCGACAATCCAACCCGGGTCACCCTGGACAACCTGAACACCATCGAGCAGAAAGCAATTGAGCAGGCTCAGTGGAACAGTGATATTGAACTGACAGACAAACAAAAACGGATACTGGTGCAGAAAGTCCTGCCCTACACCCGGCGCCTGACCGGCGATCAGTTGGCGGAGCCGGTCCGCCGGGCGATTAATCTTACCTACCAAGAAACTGGGGTTCAGGAAGCCGGCGTTCATCTGGCGGAGACGATTGACCGTCAGTTGCTGCCGGAAAGTGGTGCCGA
>JBHEPI010000069.1:0-2772 GCA_046260345.1 Marinobacter sp.
TGCCTGCTGGAACCACGCATTGAATACCAAAATGACCGCACCTGGTGCTTCTGGGACAGTGAGCCTCATCCGTTTCGGGAATTGATTACCCACCGATGGGCACACTGGCAGGTGAGTAAGGGAGCGCGCACCGCCTCGCAGTCGAGCTCTCAGACGCCTTATGCAATGTTGCCGGCTGGCGAGGTATACCGGCACGCGTTGGCCTGTATCGAGTCCTGCCACGCGTTCAGCCTGCGGCAAGGGGTCACTGTGCTGGAAGCCAAAGAGTCTGCCGACAGCGTTTTGGTATCAACGACAGCCGGACAGTGGCGAACCCGGGCCGTTATCGACACACGCCCGCCGGAGGCGACTTATTTGAATCAGTCCCTGGGCTTTTGGCAAGTGTTTACCGGATACGAGATCCATCGCCCAGGACACGGCTATGATGAACACATGGCCAGGCTGATGGATTTTCAGCCCTGCGAGAGGCACGTCTGTTTCGTGTACCTTCTGCCCCTGGATGCGGATAACATGCTCGTGGAGTGGACCGAATTCCATCCGGGCGGGGAACTGCCGGACTGTCGCGCCCGTCTGGATGCCTGGCTCGATGAGCAGAACATCGGAGACTATACGGTGAAGCGATCAGAAGCCGCCGCGCTGCCGATGTTTCCGGTCGGCAGGTCCCGCTGCCGGGGAAGGGTAATCAAAGCAGGGGTTGGCGCTGGTTGGATGCGTGCAGCAACGGGCTATCACTTTGCCACCTGCCAGCGGAACAGTGCTGAATTGGCTCGTCAGATTCTTGATGCCGCGGCCAGCGGACACTGGCATTTGCAACCGCTGCAGGCTCGCACGCATTGGCTGGACCGGATGGACAGGGTTTTTCTCAGAGCGCTGCGGCAACATCCTGAGGCGGCGCCTGACTGGTTTCTGGATCTTTTTGCCGCCACCACCGCTGAGCAGATGGCGCGTTTCATGAATGATCAGCCAGGCTGGCGGGACGCAGTGTCGGTGGCAACGGCCTTGCCAAAAGGTCCTTTTTTGCGGGCGACGGTGTCATGACCCTCGATCGATCTGAAACAGTTGGCGGTAATCTCTATCGAAGCTCCCGGGGGACCTGGCATCAGTGGTTTGTGCTTGTCACATCGCTGATCGCTGCAATGGTTGCCTTCACGCTACCGCCCATGTCCCTGGAGCAACAGTTCTGGATCATCCTTTTACCGGTAGCCTTGTTCGGCTTGTCCCACGGCGGCGCTGACCCGCTCATTCTGAGGCAACTCGTGGCTGAGCGCCCCCACGCCCTGGCCCTGGCTTTTATTCTGTATATCTGCGCATCCCTGGCGTTTATCAGCCTGATCTGGTTTTTTCCGGTTTGGGCGCTTGTGGTGTTTCTGGCATTGTCGATCTGGCATTTCGGATTTACTGATCTGGCCTATCTCAGTCCGTCGGGTAATGCTGTTTTGCTCTGGCTGAGTGGCAGCCTGCCTGTGCTGGGTCCGGTTCTGGGGCATCCCCAACAGACCAGTGAGCTGTTTGCGTGGCTGATAGGCCGTGAGGCTGGTGAGGTTCTGCCGGCACTGACGGTGGCTGGCCCGATCGCGGCGGCACTATGGTTGGCCGGATTCGGATTTCTGGTTGTTCGTCATCACCGCTATATTGGGTTCCGGGTATTGGCCGAGCTCGTGCTCGTTGGCGCGGTTGTGTTTTTATTACCACCCTTGCTGGCATTCACCTTTTATTTCTGTCTCATTCACAGCGTTCGCCATTTTCTGGCTATTGCAGACAATCAGCTTGTTAAAACCGACATTGGGCAGGTGGTTGGCTTTCTGGCGGAAAAATCCGCTCCTGCAACGATAATCGCTATCGGGCTCGCGCTGGCTACTTGGGGTGCTGTTGTCGTCTGGAATCCCGCTTCCAGTCTGCTGGTTGAAGCGGTGAGAGTGATGTTCTGGGGGTTGGCGGCGCTGACCGTTCCTCATGCCTTTGTCGTTAAATGGTTTTGGGAGCGAAGGCACGGTGCTCTGTAGGCGGGGGTTCTTATTGATTCTTTTCCCGATTCAGTTCATACACCGCCATATTAACGGCAGATGCCAGGTTCAGGGATTCAATGGCGCCAGCACCGGGGATCGTGAACCGGTGGGCTCCAAGCCTCGTCAGCGCCCCGGTGGGTACGCCACGGGCTTCGTTGCCGAAGAGGTAGCAGTCATGATGCCGGAAATCGGGGCTGTTAATGGCATCGCCACCGATATCCAGGCAGGCAATGCGAGGATAACGGCCGGCCAGTGTTTCCAGACTTACCTCGGTCTCCACGGGTACATGGAAGATGGCTCCCATGCTGGAGCGCACCACTTTCGGGTTGTAGGGATCAACACTGCCGGGGCTTAGCAAACAGCGAAAGCCGCCGAACCAGGCCAGGGTGCGCAGAATGGTGCCGAGGTTGCCGGGGTCCTGAACCTCATGCAGGTATACAGCTTTTTCCCCTTCTACGGGGGCATCACCGGCAGTCGACGGCAGTGGCGCGAGTGCCAGTATGCCTTGTGGGGTTTTGGTGTCGGCCAGTTGAACCATCTGGCGATCGCTGACCAGGTGTCGCGGCCAGCGGCTGGGCCAGTTTTCATAGGCACGGGTGACGAACAGTTCCGCCTGCTGCCATTGCGGATTGCCGGCAGCGGCCTTTTCCAGTTCCAGCACCAGGTGTTCGCCCTCCACCAGGAACTTCCCCAGTGCCTGGCGGTATTTTTTCTGGTGAAGCTTCCTGATGTCGTCCAGTTTCACGGTGCAGTGCTCGCCTGAGTT
>JBHEPI010000075.1:0-30566 GCA_046260345.1 Marinobacter sp.
GCATTGACGAATCGTGCGAGCGTCGTACTTGATGCGATCGGAGAGTTCTTCAGTTGTCAGGTAAGTGTTGTTCATGCGACTATCACCTTCTATCGTTCAAGCGATCATTTGATAACATTTGTTATCACTTGATTATCAATATACGCCCCTTGCTGATAATTGCAAGCGTCGTTTGATACTTTTTTTTATCATTTGGTCAATAAATGATTCGCTATCACCTGAAAGAGCTCATCGCAAACAAGGAATTCGCTGAAAAGCGAAGAATAACGATTGGGGAAATCGCCAAGGAGACTGGCATCAATCGAATGACACTTTCCAAGATCATCAATCATCCTGGCCACAGCACCGTGACGGACAACCTGGATAAACTCTGTAATTATTTCAATTGCGAAATCGACCAGCTGGTGACGCACATCAAAGACCAGCACCAAGCAGAAGAGATTGGTGAACGCCGTGAGGACGGAAAAGAGGACTAAATAGGTAGGGGCAGATCTGGGGGTATTTTCCCCTGTGCCCCTGATTGCCTTACGGTCAAATCTAATGAGCGCCGAATAAACCCCTAAACGAAGATGGCACGGTTAGGGCACGCTCAGGGCACGGAGGAAATTCTGGAAACAGAAACGAAAAAAGGCAGACCAGTAAGTTACTGATCTGCCTTTCTTAAATATGGTAGCGGGGGCAGGATTCGAACCTACGACCTTCGGGTTATGAGCCCGACGAGCTACCAGACTGCTCCACCCCGCAACAAACTTTTCTCGATTTTTCTCTTCGAATTCTGGTGCTTACCGGGGCAACCCCCGATCAACGTGCGCGTATATTAAGGATTTGATGACAGGCTGTCAATCGATATTTTCGAATAGATCAGAATGGTATGAAAGCTCATCAGCTGCCTCAGTACTGATCATTCCAACCGCATCAATGGCTTCCTGGACCGGGCGGAATGAACGCCGGTGCTGGGTAGTGGCTCCCAGTCGGCCGAGTGCCTCAAGGTGCACTGGCGTGGGGTAGCCCTTGTGGCTGGCGAACCCGTAATGGGGATAGGTTTCATGAAGCGTTGCCATCTCCCGGTCGCGGGTTACCTTGGCAAGTATCGAGGCCGCGCTGATGGCTTCCACCCGGCTATCGCCCTTGATCACCGGCTCGGATGGCCAGTGCCAATCGGGGCAGCGGTTGCCATCCACCAGCACGTACTCAGGCTGGATGTGAAGCCCGGCTACTGCGCGTTCCATCGCCACCATGGTGGCGCGAAAAATATTCAGGCGGTCAATCTCGTCCGCTTCACAACGGCCCAGGCTCCAGGAGGCAGCCTGTTCGATAATCTGCACGTACAGGGCCTCACGGCGCTTTTCCGTCAGCTTTTTGGAATCCGCCAGCCCGGGTATGGGATTATCCGGATCGAGTATCACCGCGGCGGTCACGACGGCTCCCACAAGCGGGCCGCGACCGACTTCGTCCACACCGGCCAGCAGGCGACCCTGGTAACGACATTCAAAGGGCGGCAGCGGTTTCCTGCTCATGATTGCTTACCCTCAATCAGCGCTGAAACCGCAGTCGCAGCCTGCTCGTCGGCATTCTGTCGTAACTGCTCGTGCAGGCGTGAGAAAGCTTCCGTGAGGCGGGCACGTTCAGCTTCGTTTTCCAGGCGTTCGAGAACAGCTTCTCCCAGGGTTTCCGGCGTGGCGTCATCCTGCAGCAGTTCCGGCACCAGGGGCTCTTTGGCCAGCAGATTGGGCAGCGCAACATGGGGAACCTTCACCAGCCTCGACACCAATGCGTAACTCAGGCCACTCAGCCTGTACCCCACTACCATGGGTTTCTTCAGCAGCATGGCTTCCAGGGTGGCGGTGCCGGATGCCAACAGGACGACATCCGACGACGCCATTACCTCCCGCGAACGCCCCCGCACGATGGTTACCTCAAGCTTTACATCCAGGGCATCCACCAGGGCGCGCACCTGCTGTTCCCGCTCCCGGTTGACGCACGGAATAACCAACTGCAGGTCCGGGCGCTTGCCCTGAATCTGGCGTGCAGCCTCGAGAAACAGGGTGCCAAGGCGCTCCACTTCTCCGCCCCGGCTTCCCGGCAGGATGGCCAGTACCGGTGCATTATCACGGAGCCCAAGAGCCTTGCGCGCAGCAGCGGTATCCGGCGTCATCGGGATTCGGTCTGCCAGGGGGTGACCTACAAACGCCACGGGTATCTTGTGCTCTTCGTAAAAACGCGCTTCAAAAGGAAACAGCGTCAGCATGAGATTGACCGATTTGGCAATCTTGAAAATTCGCTTCTGGCGCCAGGCCCAGACCGACGGGCTCACATAATGGACTGTGAGCATGCCGGCATCACGGCAACGTCGTTCGATACCCAGGGTAAAATCCGGAGAGTCGATGCCAATCACCACATCCGGCGGGGTTGCCAGCAGGAAGTCCATCAACCGGGCGCGGATGCTGAACAATTCGCGGATGCGGCCAAGCACTTCCACTAGCCCCATTACGGAAAGCCGCTCCATGGGCACCAGCGAATGAAAACCTTCAGCGACCATTTCTTCGCCGCCAATGCCCACGAACCGGGCATTCGGATAGCGGCTTCGAAGCGAACGTATCAGGCCCGCGCCAAGGATATCGCCGGAAGCTTCTCCGGCCACGATAGCGACGGTTACTTTGCGGGTACTGACAACGGTTTTCTGGACATGGTCCTTCACCGGGGCAATCACTCCCTGGTCAGCGGATAATACCGCGGTCTGCACCACGAAGGGATTCAATCAAAGGCTGCACTTCGGGGATATCGGGGTAGGCTTTTTCCAACTCCACAACCGCCTGCTCGGTTGTTAGACCCTGACGGTAGATAACCTTGTAGGCACGGCGAAGAATCAGCAGAACCTCTTTGCTGAACCCACGGCGCCGCAATCCTTCCACGTTCATGCCAAAGGGCTGGGCGGATTGGCCGCTGGCCATGACGTACGCCGGGATGTCTTTCAGAACGATACTGCCACCAGCACTCATACTGTGTAAGCCTATGTGGCAGAACTGATGGACCATGGTACCGCCACCCAGGATGGCATAGTCACCAACCACCACATGGCCCGCCAGTGTGGCGCAATTAGCCAGAATGGTATGGTCGCCAATGAAGCAATCGTGGGCAACATGAACATAGGCCATCAGCAGGTTGCCATTACCAATGCTGGTTTCACCCCGGTCCTGAACGGTACCGCGGTGAATGGTGCAGTTTTCCCGGATGACATTGTCGTTGCCAATCACCAGTGTGGTAGGTTCACCAGCGTACTTCTTGTCCTGGCATTCCTCACCCACACTTGAGAACTGGAAGATGCGGTTATTGCGGCCGATTCTGGTGGGGCCCTTGATGACCACATGGGACATGACTTCGGTGCCCTCACCGATCTCCACATCCGGGCCGATATAACTCCAGGGGCCCACAGTTACGTCGTCAGCCAGCCTGGCGGATGGATCCACGATCGCCTGCGGATGGACTCCCGACCATTCTTTTGTCGCCATCAGACTTCTCTCTCAGCGGTCAGTATTTCGGCCACACTGACAACTTCACCATCAACCAGTGCGCGGCACTCGAATTTGTAGATTCCGCGTTTACCGGAAATCACCCGCGATTCCATGCACAGACGGTCACCCGGCACGACGGGACGCTTGAACCGCACCTTGCTGGTGCCCGCCAAGTATTGTACCACGCCATCTGAAGGTTTCCGCCCGACGGTGAAAAAGCCGAGGATGCCCGAGAGTTGCGCCATGGCTTCAAGGATGAGCACACCTGGCATAATCGGGTTATTCGGAAAATGGCCGGTAAAGAACGGCTCGTTAAGGGAAATATTCTTGAACCCCTTGATGAATTGTCCTTTTTCCACCTCCGTCACCCGATCAACCAGCAAGAACGGATAACGATGGGGCAGGTATTCCATAATTTCATCGACATACATCATCTTTAGGGGCCTCAGCCTTCAATTTTCTTTTCAAGTTCTTTTAGCCGACGCGCCATGGCGTCAAGCTGACGAAAGCGCACAGCATTCTTGCGCCATTGCCGGTTGGTGTCGGCGCTGGTTCCCGACGAATACACGCCGGGCTCAGGTATATCATTTGAAACAAGGGTCATGCCGGTCAGGTGTACCTGATTACCGATTGTCAGATGGCCCGCCACTCCCGACTGGCCGCCAAATACGCAGTGGCTGCCAATTCGGGTACTGCCAGCGATACCAACCATCGCCGCCATGGCGCTGTGATCACCGATACTGACGTTATGTGCTATCTGAATCAGATTGTCGAGTTTTACACCATTGCCAATCACCGTGTCATCGAGTGCACCGCGATCGATGGTGGTGTTCGCTCCCACTTCTACATCATCACCAAGAACCACCTTCCCGAGCTGTGCGATCCGCTGCCAGGCGCCTTTTTCATTGGCAAATCCGAAACCGTCCGAGCCAATAACCGCACCGCTCAAAACATGGCAACGCTTGCCAAGCAAGATATCGTGAGCCAGCGTCACCCTGGGGCGCAAAACAGACTGCTCGCCAATGTAGCAGCGGGCACCAATGATGCAACCGGCCCCCACCACAACGTTTTCCCCGATTACCGCATCGGCCTCGATAACGGCCTGGGGGCCGATACTGGCGCTTGCTGCTACCTGCGCGGAAGGGTCGACCACCGCAGAGGCGTGAACGCCAGGCTGCGGCACCGGCGCGGGGTCAAACCAGTGGCTCAGGCGAGCATAACCAAAATAGGGATTGTCCAGTAACAGGACATCAGTGGGGCACTGATCGGCAACAGAAGGAGAAGCAATCACGGCGGAAGCCCGGGTGTCCGCGAGATAGCGGGCGTATGACGGGTTAGCAAGGAATGCGACCTGCCCCGGAACAGCCGCCTGCAACGTGGCCAGCCCTTCAATGTCAGTGTCGGGATTACCCCTGAGTTCTGCGCCGAGCTGAGAGGCAATGTCGCCCAGCCGGTACGAGCGCTTTGTCATTATTAACGGTCCAGTTTTTGCAGGAGTTCGTCCGTCAGGTTCATGTCGGGCTTGACGTACACCACGGCCTCGCTGGGCAGAATCAGGTCGAGATCATGCTCATCAAGCAACTCTTTGACGGCCGCATCCACTTCCGGACGAGCATCTTCCAGAAATTGCTGTTTGCGGTTGGCAACGGTGCTGTCCAGGCGCTGTTTGAGGAAGTTAAATTCTTTTACCTTTTCCTGAAACTCCGCGCTCATTTTATCACGCTCGGATTCGTTCATCATCGCGCCGTCTTTCTCGAGGCGCTCCTGTAGCTTACGCGCGGTCTCCTGAGCCTCTCTGACTTTTGCCTCCTCCCCGGAAAAATCCTGCTGCATCTTCTCACTGAATGCTTTTGCATCACCAGAGGAGAACAGTGCCTGGCGCAGATCAACCACGCCGATACGGGTATCCGCTGCAACTGTCGTAGTTGCCATCAGTGCAGCCAACATTACGGCCATGGACAATCGGAACATGTCGTTTCTCCTGTATTTCAATTTTTACCGCGTTTCCGTTCGCTCTCTGATCAGAATGTCTGCCCCAGGGAGAACTGGAATATCTGGGTATCATCGCCACTCTTGTCGTTCAGAGGCTTGGCAAGGCTGAATGCCAGCGGACCAACTGCTGTTATCCACTGAAACCCTACACCGGCTGACAGCCGCACTTCATCCAGCGCCGGGTCAAAGTTCCGGTCGGCATCAAAGACCTGCCCCGCATCCAGGAAGAACGCCGTTCTCATTGAGCGGGTATCTCCGGCAAACGGTGTGGGAAAGATCAGCTCAAGGCTACCCTCTGCAAGAAAACTGCCGCCAAATGGATCCGGATCTGACCGATCGTTTTCTGCAAGGGCCGCCCGCGGCCCCAAAGAGTTTGCCTCATAACCGCGCACCGAGCCATAGCCGCCAGCGTAGAAATGCTCGTAGAACGGCATCACATCGCGCCCACTATACCCGTCACCATAGCCGATTTCCGAGCGCGCCCGGAATACCCAGGTCTGGTTCTCGTTAAACGGCTGATAGAAGTCAGTTTTCTGATTCACTTTATAGAAGGTCAGATCACTACCGGGCACCGCGACATCGGTGGACAGGGACAGACTGTAACCATCGGTCGGCAACACACCCCGGTTCAGGGTGCTGCGGCGCCACGAACCAAACAGGAAGTAGTTGTTAAAGCTATCCCCTTCCTCGTCGATAAAATCGATAACGTCCGGTGAGGTAAAGGTGCCCGATTTCACTTTTGAAAGGGTGTAGCCAAGGCCGAAATTCAAGCGGGTAATGTTGTCCGTGGGGTAACCGAAGGTCATTCGGCCGCCGTACTCGTCGAGCAGGTAGGATGAAATGTCCTGCTCTTCAAAGTCCGTTTCACGGGCGAAAACGCTGAAGCCCCGGCTGACACCGTCCACGGTGTAATAGGGGTCCTGATAGGAGAAGTTGGCACTTTTGATGGAATCACTGACGTTAACGCCGAATGATACCCGCTTACCGCTACCGAAGAAGTTGTTCTCGGAAACGTTGGCCCCAAGGATAACGCCAGAGGCCTGTGAGAAGCCCACCGACGCGGAAAGGCTACCTGTCGCCTGCTCTGATACCGAATAGTTCACATCGACCATGTCATCCGTACCAGGCACCGGCACAGTCTCCACATCGACGGTTTCGAAGAAGCCGAGCCGTTCGAGGCGGGTTTTCGAGAATTCGATTCTGTCCGTGGAAGCGACACCGCCTTCCATCTGGGTCATTTCCTGGCGCAACACGTCGTCGCGCGTGGATACGTTGCCGTCGAAATTGATGCGCCTGACATACGCCCGCTTACCGGGCTCTACAAAGAAAGTGACCGAGGCGGTGTCATCCTCACCCGGCTCCGGCACAGCATTCACGTTGGCAAAGGCATAGCCTTCACGGCCAAGGCGGCGAGACAGGGATTCGGAAATAGCCGTCATGCGGGAACGGGAAAACACATCGCCTTCTTCAATGGGTATCAGCTCTCGCAGCTCCTCCTCGTCAACGATGAGCTCACCCCGAAGATTGACTTCGGAAACTGTGTACTGGGGCCCTTCATTGAGCGAGATGGCAATGAACACCTGCTTCTTGTCCGGTGAAATGGACACCTGGCTGGATTCAACATTGAAGTCGATATAGCCCCGGTCAAGGTAGAAGGAGCGCAGGGACTCCAGATCACCACTCAGACGCTCGCGGGCGTATTTATCAGAATTGGTAATCGAGTTCCACCAGCTGGTGGTTTCAAGCTCGAACAGATCCAGTAGGGTCTCGTCGTCAAAAGCCTCATTGCCGACAATGTTGAGATGCTGGATAGCAGCCACCGAGCCTTCATTGATATCGAGCCGGATCGCAACACGGTTGCGCGGAAGATCTTCGGCAGTTGCCTTTACGCGGGCGTTGTAGCGGCCCTGACTGATGTAAGACCGCAGAATCTCGAGCTCAAGCCGCTCCAGAGTGGCACGGCGAAATACCTGGCCTTCCTGCAGGCCGGCGCCGGATAGCGCATCCATCAGCATGTCGGTTTCGATGTTTTTGTTGCCGTCAATGTCGATAGAGGTGATCGACGGCCGCTCCTCGACGGTCAGAATGAGAACACCGTCGTCCCGGCTCGCCTTGATGTCGGTAAACAGGCCGGTGCGAAACAGGTCCTTGATGGCCGACGACAACTCGAGTTCATCGACCGGTTCGCCAATTGCCACAGGGAAAGCAGAGAATACCGTTCCTGCAGATACCCGCTGAAGGCCCTCTACTTCAATATCGGATACCGTGAATTCATCAGCCAGAACCGGTTTGATGGCGGAAGTGGCGACTGCCAAGCCTACAGCTAAATTCAGTAAAGAGCGTCTCATTCAATAATTTCGCCTGTTGATGCGCGTAAGGAGTTCGCAATTCTCACAACCGCATCAGGTCGTTGTAAAGTGCAAACACCATTAATGTGAGTATCATTGCCATACCAATACGTAATCCAAAGGCCTGGGCCTGTTCGGAAAGCGGCTTTCTGCGGATGGCTTCGATGGTGTAGTAGACAATGTGCCCACCATCCAGAACCGGTACTGGCAACAGGTTCAGCACTCCCAGGCTGACGCTGAGGTAGGCAAGAAAACGTACAAAGTCTTCGAAGCCGGAACTTACACTGGCTTCGGCTATCCTTGCAATAGTAATCGGGCCACTAAGATTCGTGGGGGAAAGCAGCCCGGTCACCATTTTTTTGATGGCAACCAGGGTCAGCCTGGTGTCGCCCCATGTTTCTGACATGGCATTGGGAATCGCGGCCAGGGGGCCATAGCTGACATCCCGGAGCACTTCGTCAGGCCAGGTCACTTCGCTGACACCAGCCCCTACCAGCCCTGTCACAGTTCCGTCGTCCGCTCTGTTTTCCGCTGGCGTCACCACAATCTGTTGGCTACGGCCTTCCCTCTCTACCGTAAGCTCCAACGGTGTTTCCGGGGCCTCACGTATGAACTCCACCAGCTCGAACCAGTCAGAGACCGGCTCTCCATCCACGGCAACGACCCGGTCTCCACTCTTCAGGCCTGCAGCCTCTGCCCTTCCCCCGGCTGCAATCTCACCCAACACTGGCGGAACGTCGGGCCGCCAGGGCGTAACACCAAATTCACCCAGGGGATTGGGATTCTCGTCATTGAGACGCCAACCTTCAAGAGAGCCCGCCAGAGTACCCCGACTGCCCTCACGGGACACGTCAATAGTTATCTCTCCGAACTCACCGGTACGCTCAAGGAGACGCATGTTCACATCACGCCAGGACGTTACCCGATGGCCATCCACTTCATGGATCTCCATCCCGGAAGCAAGCCCTATACGTTCAGCCACACTTCCCTCGTTAACCTCCCCGACGATGGGCGCAACCGTTGTGAAACCCACAACGCTGAGCAGCCAGTACGCAAAAATGGCAAAAAGGAAGTTGGCTACAGGCCCTGCTGCTGCAATGGCAATGCGTTTTGAAGGCGGCTTTGAGTTGAAGGCCAGGTGTTTCTGATCTTCCGGAACGGGGCCTTCCCGCTCGTCCAGCATTTTTACATAGCCGCCAAGCGGGATCGCGGCCACAGCGAACTCGGTACCCTGGCGGTCATACCAGGAATAAAGCGGCTTGCCAAAACCCACGGAAAACCGCAGCACCTTTACCCCACAGCGCCGCGCCACCCAGAAATGACCGAACTCGTGGAGGGTGACCAGAATACCCAGCGTCAGTACCAGCGCCAGTATGGTTTCAACTATCTGCATAGTGTTCTCTGTTGAATTTGATCAGCTCGCCAGTCGAGCCCGACTGTATCAGACAGCCAGCCCGAGGATCTGTTCCCGGGCTATCGAGCGGGCTTCAGCATCCTTGGCAAAAATGGTATCGAAACTGTCCGCCGGCACAACATCGATCATAGCCAGAGCCCGCTCTATGATAACGGGAATATCGGCAAAACCCACTTTACCGGCCAGAAACGCTGCTACCGCCTCTTCGTTGGCTGCATTCAGCACGGCCGGCGCGGTTCCGCCCTGATGAAAAGCCTCGGCAGCGAGCCGGAGACAGGGAAACCGCACCAGGTCAGGCTTTTCAAAGTTGAACTGCCCGATACGGAAAAGGTCCAGGGGCGCCACACCGGCATCGATTCGTTCGGGCCAGGCCAGACCATTGGCAATCGGAGTGCGCATGTCGGGGCTGCCTAGCTGGGCCAGTACCGAGCCATCGGCGTACTCCACCATGGAATGGATAATGCTCTCCGGGTGCACGTGCACTTCGATCATATTCGGGGTGGTATTGAACAGCCAGCACGCCTCAATTAACTCCAACCCCTTGTTCATCAGCGTTGCGGAGTCCACGGAAATTTTCTGCCCCATGGACCAGTTGGGATGAGCACAGGCCTCTGCCGGCAAGACATGGCGCAGGGCCTCGGCAGAATGGGTACGGAAAGGACCACCGGACGCCGTCAACAGAATACGGGTGATGCCTGCAGCGCCATTATCACGGACCCTGTCCGCCGGCATGCACTGGAAAATGGCATTGTGCTCGCTGTCGATGGGCAAAACCTCCGCGCCGGATTCGGCAACGGCATCCATGAACAGTTTGCCGGACATGACCAGCGCTTCTTTGTTGGCCAACAGCACACGCTTGCCAGCCCGTACTGCCGCCAGCGTGGGAGGCAGGCCAGCGGCACCGACAATAGCGGCCATGACCGTATCCGCACCGGCGTCCGCGGCTACCTCACCGAGTGCCTCTGTACCGCTGAGAACCGTCACTGATGGCAGGCTGGAAAGTGCTGCAGACAGCGCCCGGGCTGCCGCCTCATCCGCCATCACGGCGTAGCGGGGGCGAAATTCATGGCACAGCCCGGCCATGGTCTCAACACTGGTGCTGGCGGTAAGTGCAAAGACAGAAAAGCGATCCGGATGCCGGCGTATGACATCAAGCGTGCTCAGGCCTATGGACCCTGTGGCACCGAGTATCGTGATGCTTCGCTTCAAGATGGTCACCATTGCCCCGCAGTCAGCCAGCCGAGCAGCGTAATAATCAGTGCGAAGACCGGGATGGCTGCCGTCAGGCTGTCAATACGGTCCATGATGCCGCCGTGACCAGGTAACAGCTGGCTGCTGTCCTTGATGCCGCGGAAGCGCTTGAGCATGCTTTCCAGCAAGTCTCCCAGCACGGAAACTGCACCTGTGACAAGACTGGCGACAACCAGAAGAAGAGACTGCGTAACGGGGGCCGATGCCAGTGCGCTGATAATAACGGCAAACACCGCAACGGCTACCAGACCACCCCAGACGCCCGCCCAGGACTTGCCAGGGCTGACTCGCGGGGCGAGTTTGGCCTTGCCAAACGCGCGGCCGGCGAAGTAGGCACCAATGTCGGCTACCCACACCACACAGAAAACATAAAGAATCACCAGCAGGCTGTTGGCGTTGTCACCAAACTGGAAGCCGCCGGTACGTATATGGTTGAGCCCGACCCAGGCGGGGACCAGCACCAGAAGCCCCATAATGGCCCGGGCTGCCACACTGCCCCAGCGGCCCGACCCTTCCGGGTAGCTTCGTACCAGCAGGAAACACAGTATCCACCAGACCAGAGCCAGCCAGAGCACAGCCACGGCCGGCACATTTAACAGCCCATAGAGCACTGCAGCAACCAGCAGCGCGTAAGCAACACGGGCGGCCGGCGCCACCATGCCGGACATATTGGCCCACTCCCAGGCAGCGATCGTGATGATCGCGCCGGTGAACAGGGCAAAGCCAATCGGCGGCAGGAAGAAAATGCCACCTATGGCAATGGGTGCCAGTATGAGCGCGGTAATAATACGGGTTTTAAGCACGGTATCGTTCGCTATCTTGTCGTTATTGTTCCGACGAAACACTGGCAATCTGGTCATCAGTCTGACCAAACCGGCGTTTTCGGCCCGCATACGCCTGTAGCGCCTGGCTCATTTCCTGTTCACGGAAATCCGGCCAGTAGACAGGAGAAAAGTACAGCTCGGTGTATGCCAGGTGCCATAGCATGAAATTGCTGATGCGTTGCTCACCTGCGGTACGGATCATCAGGTCCGGCATGGGCAGGTCGCCAATGCAGAGATGTTGCTGCATCAGGTCGTCGGTGATGTCCGAAGGCGCCAGCTCACCCTTGCGCACTTTCTCCGCCACTTTGCGGCTGGCCTGGGTAATATCCCAGTGGCCACCGTAGTTTGCAGCGATAACGAGGGTCATCCGCGTATTGTCGCGAGTCAGTTCCTCGGCGCGATTCATATGTTCCTGGAGGTTGGCACTGAATGCCGTGCGATCACCGATAATACGCAGGCAGATATCGTTGTGGTGAAGCTTTTTCACTTCCCGCTCCAGCGCAAACAGGAACAGACGCATCAGCGCCGACACTTCCTCCTCGGGCCGGCGCCAGTTTTCGCTGGAAAACGCGAAAAGTGTCAACACCTCTACCCCTTCCCGGGCACAGGTTTCCACAACCGAGCGAACCGCTTTCACACCCGCCTTGTGACCGGCAACACCGTTCAATCGGCGGGCTTTGGCCCAGCGATTGTTTCCATCCATGATGATGGCCACATGCCGCGGCTGGCTACCAGCCGAAACCGGAATCTCTGCGGATACACTTTCCGTCATGCAATCCCCTGTTCAGCCAGCGCCCGGCAATAAAACCGCCACTGACTGATCACGTTGCTTGAATTGACCAGCTGCTCAGACAGCCATCAGGTCTTCTTCCTTGGCCTTGAGCTGCTTCTCGATCTCGGCGATGTAGCGGTCGGTCAATTTCTGGATTTCTTCCTCACCGTAGCGCTCTTCGTCTTCGTTGATTTCCTTTTCCTTCAACAGCTCTTTCAGCGTGCTGTTGGCGTCACGGCGGGCGTTGCGAACGGAAACCCGGCCGTGTTCTGCGTCAGCCTTGGCCTGCTTGACCATTTCCTTACGGGTTTCTTCAGTCAGCATCGGCATGGGGATGCGAATAACGTCACCATTATTGGACGGATTCAGGCCCAGGTCCGACATCATGATCGCTTTCTCGATCTTCGGTAACATCGGCTTCTCCCAGGGGGAGACGGCCAGCGTGCGGTTGTCTTCCACGTTCACACTCGCCACCTGCTTCAACGGTGTATCCTGGCCGTAATAATCAACCATTACGCTGTCCAGAATGGAGGGATGGGCACGACCGGTACGGATCTTGTTGAAAGCCGAGTTCAGGGACTCAAGGCTTTTCTTCATCTTCTTTTCGGCATCAGCTTTAATATCGTCAATCACTGCAGCATCCTCGGATTCATTGTTCAAAAATTACTCGATCAGTGTACCTTCCGACTCCCCGGTTACGATCCGGGTCAGCGCGCCGGCCCGGTTCATATCGAAGACCCGCAAAGGCATACCATGATCCCGGGCAAGACAGATGGCCGTCAGGTCCATCACGCCCAGTTTCTTGTCCAGCACCTGGTCGTAGGTCAGGTGATCATACTTCTCTGCCGTCGGATCCTTGTAGGGATCTGCGGAATATACCCCGTCAACCTTGGTCGCTTTCAGTACGGCATCAGCTTCAATCTCGATACCCCGCAGGCAAGCTGCTGAATCAGTTGTAAAAAACGGATTCCCTGTACCCGCGCAGAAGATCACTACATCGCCGTCTTTGAGATCACGTACGGCGCGGCGGCGGTCGTAATGCTCAACAATACCACTCATGGGGATGGCAGACATAACCCGGGTGCGGATGTTGGAGCGCTCCAGCGCATCTCTCATGGCCAGCCCGTTCATCACCGTTGCCAGCATCCCCATGTGGTCGCCCGTTACCCTGTCCATACCAGCAGCGTTCAGGGCAGCACCACGAAACAGGTTGCCACCGCCGATCACCAATCCCACCTGAACACCAATACCAATCAGGGAGCCAATATCCAGCGCCATACGGTCGAGTACTTTGGGATCAATACCAAAACCATGATCGCCCATCAGGGCTTCGCCACTGAGTTTGAGCAGAACACGTTTGTATCTGGGCTGGGTATTGGACGACTTCGGCATGAGGATCCCCTTCTCTGTGTCTGGCTTGGTGTCTGGCAGGACAAGCTTGTCAGGCCTGTATCTGACATACTCCTCCGGAAAAGGGGTATCTCAGATACAAGCCCGCCACGAGAGCCGGACAACTCCAGCTAACGTGGCAGACTCGAACGGTGCGTCAACCTGTGCTTCGGCACCTGTCAGAAGGCTCAGGACTTACCGGTGCCCGCTGCAGCAGCGACCTCGGCAGCGAAGTCCACTTCTTCCTTCTCAATACCTTCGCCGACTTCCAGACGAACAAAGCTCACCAGATCGGCGCCATTGTCCTTGATCAACTGGCCAACAGTCTGGTCAGGATTCTTGACGAACGGTTGCTCAACCAGGCTGTTCTCCGCCAGGAATTTCTTGATACGACCGCCCATCATCTTCTCGACGATTTCGGCAGGCTTACCTTCCATGTCCGGCTGGGCCTTGATGACGTCTTTTTCTTTCTCGAGCTCATCGGCAGGCATGTCTTCCGGCTTGCCGATACGCGGGTTAACAGCGGCAACGTGCATGGCAATGTCCCGTGCAACTTCAGGGTCACCAGCGCTCAGAGCCACAACGGAAGCAATCTTGTTGGTGCTGTGAACGTAAGCGCCCACAACCGGGCCTTCTACGCGTACAATGCGACGAACGGTGATGTTCTCGCCGATCTTCTGAACCAGCGCTTCGCGCTTGGCTTCCAGATCGCCTTCCATCAAATCAGCCACGTCTGTCTTGCCGTTCTCGAAAGCAACGTCCAGAACATCGTTGGCGAAGTTGATGAAGTTGTCATCACGGGCAACAAAGTCGGTCTCGGAGTTCACTTCCAGAATGTAGGCGACAGTGTTGTCGTCAGACACCTTGATCAGGGAAACACCTTCAGCAGCGGTACGGCCTGCTTTCTTCGCAGCCTTCAGGCCGGATGATTTGCGCAGCTCTTCGATAGCGGCATCAACGCTTCCGCCAGCTTCTACCAGCGCCTTCTTGCATTCCATCATGCCAAGGCCGGTGCGCTCACGGAGCTCTTTGACCATTGCGGCAGTAATTGCAGCCATGTTCATTCCTCTTAACTGTTCCAGTCCAAATTCTGTACCGGTGTGCCCGGCGGTAAACCAAGGGCACACCCTACAACCTGTACACGAAAGAAATATTACTCCGCGGCGGGAGCAGCACCTTCCGCGTCTTCGCTGACTTCTACAAACTCGTCAGCGCCGGCCGCGCCCG
Organism: Marinobacter sp.; assembly: GCA_046260345.1. GTDB lineage: Bacteria > Pseudomonadota > Gammaproteobacteria > Pseudomonadales > Oleiphilaceae > Marinobacter. The sequence goes on from JBHEPI010000075.1 coordinate 14,730, forward strand.
ACTGGGCAGCCTCAAGACAGGTGTCTGCAACAGCCTGCACGTAGATCTGGATCGCGCGGATGGCATCATCGTTGCCCGGAATAACGTAATCAACGCCGTCCGGATCGCTGTTGGTATCAACAACACCGATTACAGGAATACCCAGCTTGTTGGCTTCCTTGATGGCGATACGCTCGTGGTCCACGTCGATAACGAACATCGCGTCCGGCAGGCCGCCCATGTCCTTGATACCGCCGATGGAGCGCTCAAGGCGGTCCATTTCACGGGTGCGATCAAGGGCTTCTTTCTTGGTCAGCTTGTCGAAAGTACCGTCCTGGCTCTGTGCTTCCAGATCGCGGTAACGACGGATCGACTGGCGAATGGTCTTGTAGTTGGTCAGCATGCCGCCGAGCCAGCGATGGTTCACATAAGGCTGGTTGGAGCGCAGTGCTTCTTCCTTGACGATCTTGGCCGCTGCACGCTTGGTGCCTACGAACAGGATCTTGTTCTTGCTGTTTGCGAGATTATGCACAAAGTTCAGTGCATCGTTCATCGCAGGAACAGTCTGCTCAAGGTTGATGATGTGAATCTTGTTACGGGCGCCGAAGATGAACTTCGACATTTTCGGGTTCCAGTAACGGGTCTGGTGACCGAAGTGGGCGCCTGCTTTCAGCAGGTCACGCATATTTACCTGAGCCATGATATTTACCTTTTTAGCTTCGGGTTAGTCCTCCACACGTCCGATTGACCCAACCTGAACCCGTTGCTTTGTATATGAGCAACAGAATCAGGCACCCTGGGACAACGTGCCGACGCGTGTGCGAATTTGCCGGATTTGTTTCCAGCGGGCGCGTTTATACCATAAATCGCCCGCCAGATTCCATTAATTTGTGCCTCCTGTAATGGGCCGGCGGCCGCCTCTTCCTTGTACCGGGCCACACTCCCCCTTAAAATGATCGCTTGATCCAAATCAACGGGAAACCCAATGCAGGTATCGATCAAGACTCCGGAAGAAATCGAAAAGATGCGTGTCGCCGGCCGCCTGGCGTCCGAAGTTCTCGAAATGATTGGTGAATACGTCAAACCGGGCGTAACCACCGAGGAACTGGACAATATCTGCCACGACTACATGGTAAACGAGCAGAAGACCATTCCGGCGCCACTGAATTACAAGGGTTTCCCGAAATCGGTCTGCACGTCTGTGAACCATGTTGTCTGTCACGGCATCCCTTCCGAAAAGAAGGTGTTAAAGGATGGCGACATTCTCAATATTGATGTCACCGTTATTAAAGAGGGTTGGCACGGCGACACCAGCAAGATGTTTATTGTCGGCAAACCCAAGCCAGGCTCCGAACGCCTGATCCAGATCACTCAGGAATGCCTGTATAAAGGTATCGAACTGGTCAAGCCGGGCACCCGGCTCGGAGACATTGGCCATGTCATCCAGCAGCACGCAGAAAAGCACCGGTATTCCGTGGTACGCGAATACTGCGGCCACGGTATCGGGCAGGTTTTCCATGAAGATCCACAGGTGATGCATTACGGTAAGCCGGGCACCGGTATGGAGTTGCAGGAAGGCATGACCTTTACCATCGAACCCATGATCAATCAGGGCAAGTACCAGACCAAACTCTTACCCGACGGCTGGACGGTAGTGACCAAGGACCACAAGCTCTCGGCACAATGGGAGCACACCATTCTGGTGACGGCCGATGGCCATGAAGTACTGACCAAGCGCACGGAAGAGTCGTTCTAGGTGGATTTCAGCGAACTTGAGGCCAGAATCAGCAACGATGCATCTCCTGTCATGGCAGCGCGGGAGTTGCTGAAGGAACGCTACCATGCGGATGCGGAGGCGTTCCGGCAGGGTGCAGATGTTCGTGCCCTGGTCCATTCCAGGTCCGGCACCATTGATTCTGTTCTGGCCCTGATCTGGAACCGTTACGCTTTTGCGTCGTCCCCGGACATTTCCCTGGTTGCCGTTGGTGGCTACGGCCGCGGAGAGCTCCACCCCCACTCCGACATTGACCTGCTGATTCTGACACGCAATGGCATTGAAGAGAGCTGGCAGGAAGACCTGGGCGCCTTCGTTACCCTGCTCTGGGACCTGAGGCTGGACATCGGCCACAGCGTTCGCAGCATCAAGGAAAGCATGGACGCCGCCCGGCAAGACGTCACTATACTGACCAACCTGCTGGAAACCCGAACCATCGCCGGTCCGGATGAACTGCGCGACGAACTCAGCCAGCAAGTTTATTCCGACACCATCAGCTCCGATCGCGACTATTTCATCGCCAAGCGGGAAGAGCAGAAACGTCGGCACGCGAAGTACGGCGACACCGAGTACAACCTCGAGCCCAATGTGAAGGGTTCGCCCGGTGCCCTGCGGGACATCCAGACCATTGGCTGGATTACCAAACGTCATTTTGGCCTGCAGAATATCGCCGACCTGACCCGCTTCAGCATTCTGACCGAAGAAGAGCACCAGATTCTGCTGCAGGGTGAAACCTTTCTATGGCGGCTGCGATATGGTCTGCAACTGATTGCAGACCGCAACGAAAACCGCCTGTTGTTTGACCACCAGCGGGCCCTTGCCGAGATGCTGGGCTATCGGGACGAAGGCAAGAGGCTCGGTGTCGAGCTGATGATGCAGTCCTATTACCGCACGGTACTGGCCCTGGCAGAGCTGGCAGATGTAATTCTTCAATATTACGACGAAGCCATCCTGGGCTCAGGCAGTGACGATGACATACTGCCCCTGAACAAGCGCTTCCAGATCCGCAATTTTTACATCGAAGCGGTGAACAACCAGGTATTCGCCTACGCGCCCTATGCCATTATGGAGATCTTCGTGCTGATGGCGCAGCATCCGGAGATCAAGGGTATCCGGGCCACCACCATCCGCTCTCTGCGGGCGCACCGGCACCTGATTGACGACGCCTTCCGTTCGGACCTGGCGGTAACGTCCCTGTTCATGGAATTACTTCGAACGCCCCACGCCCTCGACCAGACCCTGTCTGCGATGAAAAAGTACAATGTGCTGGGTCGCTACCTGCCGGAGTTTGGCCAGATCATCGGCCAGATGCAGCATGACCTGTTCCACATCTACACCGTGGACGCCCACACCATGCGGGTGATTCGCAACATGGTACGGCTGGACAGCGCCGAAGCCCGTGATGAATACCCCCTCGCCTCGCGCCTGATACACCGTTTACCAAAACTGGAAACGCTGTATATCGCCGGCCTTTACCACGATGTTGCCAAGGGCCGCGGTGGTGACCACTCGGAACTGGGTGCGATTGATGCCGAGGAGTTCTGCCAGCACCACCATCTGAGCGAACGGGACACACAGCTGGCCTCATGGCTGGTGGAGAACCACCTGCTGATGTCGATGACCGCCCAGCGCAAAGACATATCCGACCCGGACATCATCCACGGGTTTGCACGCTCGGTACCGAGCCAGGTTCACCTGGACTATCTCTACGTGCTGACGGTATGCGATATCAGCGCCACCAACCCGAAGCTGTGGAACACCTGGCGGGCCTCACTTCTGCGCCAGCTCTACATCGAGACCAAGCGGGCACTGAGACGTGGCTCGGAAACACCGGTGGACCGCCAGGAGTGGGTACGCGCCACACAGTCCGAAGCCCGTGAAATCCTCCATGCCCAGAACATGACTGATGAACAGATTGATGGCGTCTGGGAAACCCTGGACGAAGACTACTTCCTGCAGGATTCCACGGTGGATATCGCCTGGCAAACCGCAGCCATCATCCGCCATGGCGATGACCCGGACCCGCTGGTGCTGATTCGCGATACCCGTGGTGGCCCCACCGATGGCTACTCCCAGATCATCATTTACATGAGCGACCGCATTGATCTGTTTGCCGCGACAACGGCGGTGCTGGAGCAGTTGAACCTGAACATCGTCGATGCCCGCATCAGTTCCAGCGAGGGCCCCTCCTCTATCAGTTCCTACATCGTACTGGACGACAAGGGCAAACCCCTGGGTATTGACCCGGCCAGAAAGGACCGGGTGCGCAGTCGCCTGATCGAGGAGCTGGATGATCCCGAGGATTACCCGGACATTATCCACCGGCGCACGCCCAGGCAACTGAAGCACTTTGCCTTCCCCACCGAGGTGACTTTCTCAAACGATACCGTCAACCAGCGCACAGTGATGGAAGTGGTCACCCCGGACCGCCCGGGGCTGCTGGCGAGGGTCGGGCAGGTATTGCTGGAACATCGCGTGCGGCTGACCAACGCCAAGATAGCCACCCTGGGTGAACGGGTGGAAGACGTCTTCTTTGTAACCGACGAGCATGGCGAGCCGATCCGTGATCCGGCCGTCTGCCAGGCTCTGCAGCAGGACCTTTGCCAAATGCTGGACGACACCCAATGAACCCGGACCTGGACAGACTTCACCCCTACCCGTTCGAGAAGCTGACGAAGCTCAAGGCTGGCATTACCGTTCCCCCGGAACTGAGATCAATTTCGCTGGGAATTGGCGAACCCAAGCACCCATCGCCGGCGTTCGTCAAACAGGTGATTGCGGACAACCTGGACAAGCTTGCCAACTATCCCACCACCAAAGGCACCGATGAATTGCGCCGGACCATCGCGAACTGGGCCACACGGCGCTTTGAGCTGGCTCCGGGAACACTGACGCCGGAGCACCACATCGTTCCGGTCAATGGCACCCGTGAAGGCATCTTCTCGCTGGTCCAGTCCGTGGTGAACGCCAGCCGCCCCGCCACCGTGGTGAGCCCCAACCCGTTCTATCAGGTGTATGAAGGCGCTGCGTTTCTTGCCGGCGCAACACCCCATTACCTGGCATGCGACGCCAGCAATAACTTCATACCGGACTTTGGCCGCGTGCCGGACTCGGTGTGGGAAAACTGCCAGGTACTGTTCCTGTGCTCGCCGGGAAATCCCAGTGGCTCGGTAATGCCCCGGGAAACCCTGACACAGGTGATCGAACTGGCGGACAAGCACGACTTTATCGTCGCCTCGGACGAGTGTTATTCCGAGCTTTACCCCGATGAAAGCCGGCCACCGGAAGGGCTGCTGCAAACCTGTGCTGCCATCGGCCGCAACGATTTCGCCCGCTGCATCGTGTTCCACAGCCTGTCCAAGCGCAGCAACCTGCCGGGCCTGCGTTCCGGCTTCGTAGCCGGCGACGCGGATATCCTGAAGGGCTACCTCAAGTACCGCACCTATCATGGCTGCGCCATGCCTATTCACAACCAGCTCGCAAGCATTGCCGCCTGGAACGATGAAGACCACGTGCGTGAGAACCGGGCCGCCTACCGCGCCAAGTTTGAGGCGGTGGTGCCCATCCTGCGGGAAGTAATGGATGTGAACTTTCCGGACGCCGGCTTCTACCTCTGGCCGGAAACCCCGATGGACGACGAGACGTTCGCGCGAGAGCTGTCGGCCCAACAGAATGTGCATGTACTGCCGGGCCGTTACCTGTCACGCACGGTGGATGGCCATAATCCCGGCGAGAACCGGGTACGGATGGCCCTGGTGGCTCCGCTGGAGGAATGCGTCGAAGCGGCAAGGCGCATTGTCACGTTTGTAAAGGCGAACAGGCCATGAAACTTTACGGCATCAGGAACTGCGACACCGTCAAGAAAGCCCGTAAATGGCTGGACGACGCCGGTATCGACTACGAATTCCATGACTTAAAAAAGGATGGCCTGGAGGCTGACCGACTCAGCCAATGGGAGCAGTCAGCCGGATGGGAATTGCTGCTGAACCGACGCGGCACCACCTGGCGCAAACTTCCTGACGATGTTCGTGATAATATTAGCGCCCAATCCGCCCATCGCCTGATGCTCGACAACCCGTCCATCATCAAGCGGCCCGTGGTTGAGCACGGCGACACGGTCAGCGTCGGTTTTAATGCCGATGAATGGGCCGAACGATTCAAACACTGAACACTGAGAACCAGGAGCACATCAATGAGTTTTGCATTCGGAATTGGTATCGGCACCCAGAACAACCAGGGCGAGTGGCTGGAAGTGTTTTACCAGCAGCCGGTCATCACCCCCGATAACGGCCTCATCGAAGTGGCTCGAAACGTGCTGGAATACCAGGGTGGCAACCAGGCGATATCGGTAACACCGGAACAGCTCAAAGCGCTCTCCGACGGGCTGCGCCAGCTTGGCCAGATGGAACAGGCCGGTCTCGCCGGTAAAGCTGCTGAAAGCCGTCGTCCGGTTGTGGTTACGCTGCTGGATACCGATGACACCGCCTCCAGCACCCCGGAGGTCTATCTCAAATTGCACCTGATTTCCAGCCGCCAGGCCAGGCCCCACGAACTGAAGCTGGACGGCATTTTCGGATTATTGCCCAACCTGGCGTGGACCAGCGAAGGCGCTATTGACCTGAATGAACTTCCGGACCGCCAGCTCAAGGCACGTATTGAAGGCCGCACCCTGGAAGTGAAATCCGTGGACAAGTTTCCGCAGATGACCGATTACGTGGTTCCAAGGGGAGTACGTATCGCCGACACCGCCCGTGTTCGCCTGGGTGCCTATGTCGGTGAAGGCACCACCGTGATGCACGAAGGCTTTATCAACTTCAATGCCGGTACCGAAGGCACCAGCATGATTGAAGGCCGCATTTCCGCCGGCGTGATGATCGGTCAGGGCTCCGATCTGGGTGGTGGCTGTTCCACCATGGGCACCCTCTCAGGCGGCGGCAACATCATTATTTCGGTAGGCGAGAACTGCCTGATTGGCGCCAACGCCGGCATCGGCATTCCCCTGGGCGACCGCTGCAAGGTGGAAGCCGGGCTGTACATCACGGCCGGCACCAAGGTGGCCCTGCTGGACGACAACAACGAGCTGGTGGAAGTGATCAAGGCCCGGGACCTGGCCAACAAGTCGGACCTGCTGTTCCGCCGTAACAGCCAGACCGGTGCAGTGGAGTGCAAAACCAACAAGTCCGCCATTGAGCTGAATGAAGAGCTGCACGCTAATAATTAAAAGCGTTTTCTGGCCACGAAATCCACTAAAGACACGAAAATAAAGAATTGCAGGAAGACATTTTTTCGTGTTCTTTCGTGGATTTCGTGGCAAAAAAAGAGATCACCCAATGAAGCTATCACCAACCCTGGAACTCGCCGTGGATCTTATCCGCCGCAAGTCCGTGACTCCGGACGACGCTGGCTGTCAGGACCTGATGATGTCCCGGCTTTCCGCCCTGGGCTTCAAAGGCGAAGCCCTGCGCTTTGGCGACACCGACAACCTCTGGGCCCGCAGGGGTTCGGACGGTCCGCTGCTGGCGTTTGCCGGCCATACGGACGTTGTCCCCACCGGCCCGGAGAAGAACTGGCGCCATCCGCCGTTCGATGCCGTTATCGATGATGGTTACCTCCATGGCAGGGGTGCTGCCGACATGAAAGGTAGCCTGGCGGCCTTCGTGACTGCCTGTGAGCGTTTTGTGGCCAAGCATCCGGACCACCGGGGCTCCATTGCCCTGCTGATCACCAGCGACGAGGAAGGCCCGGCGCAGCACGGCACCGTGAAAGTGGTGGAAACCCTGGAAGCCCGGAACGAGAAAATTGACTGGTGCCTGATCGGCGAGCCCTCGAGCACCCGCGAGGTGGGCGATGTGATCAAGAACGGCCGCCGGGGCTCACTTCACGGTTACCTGACGGTGCACGGCACCCAGGGCCATGTGGCCTATCCGCATCTGGCGGAGAACCCGGTGCATACCGCCGCCTCGGCCCTGGATGCACTGGCAAAGGAATTCTGGGATAACGGCAATGACTTTTTCCCGCCAACAACGTTCCAGATAACAAAAATCGAGGCCGGCACCGGCAGCAACATAATCCCCGGTGAATGCCTGGTGCACTTCAATTTCCGTTACTGCACGGAAAACACGGCGGAAAGTCTGGAAGAACGCGTGGTCGCGATCCTGGATCGCCATGAGCTAAGGTACGACCTGCAATGGCACCTGAGCGGCCGGCCGTTCCTGACCGAGCGCGGAGCACTGGTTTCGGCAGCAAAAAGTGCAATCCACTCGGTTACCGGCCGGGACACTGAACTATCCACCTCCGGCGGCACGTCCGACGGTCGCTTCATTGCACCCACAGGTGCCCAGGTTCTGGAGCTCGGCCCTATCAACGCCACCATTCATAAGGTGAATGAGTGCGTGAAGGCGGCAGACCTGGATACTCTGTCGGAGATTTACGAACAGATTCTGATCGAGCTGCTGGCCTAGGTGGCCAGCAGCCGTTAATCAGTAGTGCGGAGGAGGCGTCTCGTCTTCCTCTTTTCGGATGTTTGACGACGACACTTCTTTCAACTGTGTGTTCAGCTGCTTCTTTGCTTCCCAGAGCTCCCGGATATCCAGCTCCTGACGGGCCAGTTGCTCGTTCAGGGTGTTGATGATGTCGTCCTGGAAGGCGAGCCGGGTTTCCAACTCGTCCAGCCGGGCTTCAAGATCTTTCTCGCTCATATACTCCTGCCGCTTGGTCAGCGCTCCCCGTTATCTGGTATCATGCCGCTTTTGCCGACCAGGGGATTTGTAAGGCTGTTTCATGCCCAACAGTACCCTGGTGGTTTCCACCGGCCGGAGACCCGATTTTACCCGATATCCGGCTCTTTATCGTTAGCGTTTGATTAATGGAGAAACTTCAGTCCATGCAAAACCCAGCAAAAGCGATCGTTCTTGCTCTCCTGGTCGCCATTCCGTCACCCTTTATCCTCGGCTTTCTGTTGGTGACTTTCACCCCGGAGCTGTTCCAGATTCTGTCACAGTCCGGCACCAGTGAGCTGGCAACCAATACCACGTTTGTATTGGGCAGCGCCCAGGGTATTGCCGCTTACATCATTGCTGTTGTTATTTTCGGCCTGGCAGGCTTTGCGACCGTGGCTCTGGCAGCCAAGAAGCCTTCAGCCATAAAGCAGCAGGCATCTCGTGGCAGCGCCGCGCCAGGCAAAGCTAAAGCTGCACCGCGCCAGCAGTCTCAGCCGGATTACGACGACAACGATGATTTCGACGACACCACCCCCGAAGGTAATGAAGAGGGCACCGTCAAATGGTTCAACGTCAAAAAAGGCTTCGGTTTCATTGTTCGCGACAGTGGCGATGAGGTCTTCGTTCACTTCCGTGCCATTCGTGGCCGCGGTCGTCGCGTACTGCGCCAGGGCCAGCTGGTCCGCTTCAGTGTCGTGGAAGCAGACAAAGGCCTTCAGGCAGACAATGTGTCCATCCTGAGCGAGTGACCTGAAAAGCACCGCATTAACTAAAAGGGGCAGCCATTGGCTGCCCCTTTTAGTTTGTTCCGGCAACGGTCAGTTCCAGACCGCCAATTGCTCGCCACGCTGGTCAAGCCGCCACCATCTCTCGTCTTCTACCGGTTCCCCTTCTTTCCAGTCACCGGGGCTGCAACGTATTTCGGTATCCATGGCCCGCCATGCACTGCGAGCACAGTCCAGGTCCGAATTCCATGGCAAATCCTCCGCTTCCAGAATCAGGGAGGTATACCGCTTGCCACCGGCGCCCGGGTATAAACTGATCCGTACCCTGTGCCCGTGATACCAGGCTGTGCCTTTCACCGCCTTGTTGCCCAGCGGGTCGTCCGCCAGATCAATCTCGTCGAGATGGCTGGCCAGCCAGTCCGATACCGCAGCCGACCCAAGGTCACGAATATAGATTTCGAGATCCCGCACCCTCTGTTTCTCCTGCCTGTTGCTCACAATGGACAACATAGTGAACCGGGCCGGGGCGCGCTGCAACCCAGCGTTCCAGTTCGTTGCGGAGGTCTTCCACTTTAAGGGTGCGAAGCGTCCCCTCGGCCTTGCGTTCGTGCCATGCCACTTCCACCGCTGCCCGCTCGATAGCAACACTCTCCAGAGACCGTTCCAGACCTTCCAGCGGCTGCTGTCTGGCCATCGCCACCAGGGCCTGACGTCTGAGTGTGTCCGTGGTTCCTGCCAGCGCCACGCTTTCCAGAGACCCACGCCCGGCAAAGAGGTTTAGCCTCGCGGCCGCCCGCTCCACCCACTGAAGCATACCGCCCGGAGAGCTCACCAGCCGGCTTCTGCTCGAAGCCGCATAGCGGATCAGTGCCGGTGACAGCTCGATGTTCCAGTGCCGCTCGATGGCCGGCTGATGAGCTGTCAGAATCGCGGACCTTTGCCCGGGGCTGGTATCTGGCATGTCAAACACGTCGACATCCCGCCCCAGGTAATGCTCCAGTTGCTCAACGGCCTCGCCCGTGTGCGGCGGTTCGGGCCCCAGCATGATGACCGGGCCCGGGTAACCGGCCATCAGTGTCCTTGCCAGGCTATGGGCGGAGGTCACCATCGCTGCCAGATCAGCCGGGGAAATATTATCCAGAATCAGGGCCGGACAAGCCCTGCGGTCAGTGTCATTGGCAGGCATTGCCGGAGTATCCCGTGCCATCACTTCGGCTTCATTGCGCAGGTCGAGCCTGACAAATCCGGACTCCAGGAACGGTAACAGCGCCTGCAACCAGCTGGTTTTGCCGCTTCCCCTTGCGCCACGGACCCATACCAGGGCTCCGGACACCGAGGCCAGGGTAATGGCTACATCTTCAGCTAGTGTCAGCCACTCAAGATCGGTGATCACCACGGGGGCATCACCGGGGCCATCGGCATCGGCCTCCTGGCGCTGGTTTTCATCAGCCGCAGGCCAGCGGCCGACCAGTTCCAACACGGCAACATAGGCTTTTCCCTGCAAGCGCTCGGCGTTATGTGTCAGCACCGATAACAGGTCTGGCCAGTCCAGCCAGGGGGCGTCGCTGAGTTCGCGGGCGCAGGAAAACCAGGACATGAGCTGCGAGGACAGCAACCCTTCTCCACCCACTTCTGTCACGATGGGTTGCTCACATTGGATGGTGCGGGTCAGTTCATCCAGGTCGACGCCACAGCCACGAAGGAAGTCGCATATAGCAGGCTCACCGTCCAGCAGCGCCAGCAGAAAATCTTCTACGGTTATAGCGTAACCACCGCGCTGGGCAACGCTGTCCCGTGCCCGTTGCAGTGCGGTTTGACAGAGGGGGCTAAGGCATCCTTGCCAGTCTTCCATTCACTTCTCCTTGTGGTTTCAGTGGCATCATCCTGATGCCGGTTCAATCAATCCGGTCACACTCGGTTATAGGTATCCTCAAAGCGCACGATATCGTCCTCTCCCAGGTAGCTGCCGGTCTGCACTTCAATCAGCTCAAGGGGAATCACCCCCGGATTCGTGAGCCGGTGGGTGATGCCCAGCGGGATATAGGTGGACTGGTCTTCGGTCAGCAGTAAAACATCGTCACCACGATTGACCGTTGCCGTGCCCTTGACCACCACCCAGTGCTCGGCACGATGATGGTGCTTTTGCAGTGACAGTGACGCGCCCGGCTTGACGGTAATGCGCTTGACCTGGAAGCGTTCGCCCATGGCAATGCCCTCATAGGTGCCCCAGGGGCGATGTACCTTCTTGTGGAAACGGTGCTCGTGGCGGCCCTGTGCCTTTACCTGGGCAACCAGCTTCTTCACTTCCTGTACCCGGTTACGATCCGCCACCAGCACCACATCATCGGTTTCAACGATAACGTGATCGGTAATGCCCAGAGCGGCAATCAGGCGCCCTTCGGAGTGTATGTAGGAACCGGAAACATCTTCAGTGATGACATCTCCCCGGCATACATTATTGTTCTCATCGTGGGGCTGAATGTCCCAGAGCGCCGACCAGGAACCGACATCAGACCAGCCGGCGTCCAGGGGAACCACCACCGCGTCGTGGGTTTTTTCCATGACGGCGTAATCGATGGAATCCTCCGGGCAAGCCTTGAAGGCATCGGCACCCACACGGGTGAAATCCATATCGGTATTGCGTTCTTTCCAGGCAGCACGGCAGGCCTTGATCATCGCCGGTTGCTGGCTTTCCAGCTCTTCCAGGTAGCGGTCGGCCCGGAACAGGAACATGCCGCTGTTCCAGAAATAGTCGCCCTCTTCCAGATACTGGCGGGCGGTTTCCTCATCCGGCTTTTCTACGAAGGCGGCCACATCATTGTAGCCCTCGTAGGCCTGCCCTGCCTTGATATAGCCATACCCTGTGTGCGGTGCATCAGGGACGATACCAAACGTCACCAGCTTTCCTGCCCGCGCGGCCTCGGCACCCTGGCTGACGGCCTGGCGGAAGACGTCCTGGTTTTGAAGAACATGATCCGAGGGCATGACCAGCAGTAATTCTTCGGGATTTTCCTCAGCCGCCGCGAGGGCCGCCAGAGCGATTGCAGGAGCGGTGTTGCGGCCCACCGGCTCCAGAATGATACCAGCGCTGCGCTCCGGGGCCTGGGCCTGAAGGTGGGCGGCCACAACGAACCGGTGCTCCTCGTTGGTGATGGCCATTACCCTGGCTTTATCACCCAGGGCCAGGCCACGGTCGATGGTTTCCGACAGCAGGGTCTCCTCAGACACCACCGGCAGAAACTGCTTGGGATAAGCTTCACGGGAAAGCGGCCACAACCGGGTGCCGGAACCACCAGAAAGAATCACTGCAAGCATGGGTCGTCCTTGTCTTGAATTTTCGCGAATTTTACCTCAAAGACCGTCGGGTTGTCCCGCCGGCTACCACGAACCCGTATTCTCCATGCTTGCCCAGGGTTCTTTCGGTGGCAGGGCTTCTCCTTTCTGAAGCAGTTCTATGGAAATGCCGTCCGGTGAGCGGATAAACGCCATATGACCATCCCGGGGTGGGCGGTTAATGGTAACGCCATTGGCCTGCAAGTGGCTGCATAACCCGTAAATGTCCTCCACCCGATAAGCCAGGTGCCCGAAATTGCGGCCGCCGGAATATTCTTCCGGGTCCCAGTTGTAGGTGAGCTCAATCATCGGCGCTTTGTCTTCCCTGGCCCGCGCTTCGTCATCAGGCGCGGCGAGGAACATCAGGGTGAAACGCCCTTTCTCGCTGCTCTTGCGGCTGATTTCAATCATGCCGAGCAGGTCGCAGAAAAAGTGCAGGGTCTGTTCCAGGTTGCTGACCCGGATCATGGTATGAAGATACTGCATATTGCTTCTCCTGTTAGGTTATCCTGCCACCATGAGCAAACGACGTGAAACCGCAGCCCACCTCCAGTACCGCACACCGGCCGTGCGCCATCTGGCGTGGATGTGTCATACCCCCCAGCTTATCAGCTCTCCCATGGGATTTGTTCCGGAAAAATTCCTGCCTGATGATGCCGAAGACCGTTTGATGTTCTGGGATCACGAGCCCCGGCTTGGTCCGGCCGTGCTGACGGAGCAACCGGCCCGTCGCCTCGGGCACTATTTCGAGCGCCTGTACCAATGCCTGATGGAGGACCTGCTTGGCTGGGAGATACTACTGAAGAACCAGCCGGTCCGCAGCAACGGTATCACCCTGGGCGAACTGGATTTCGTAATCCGAAACCCTGTGGATAATGCCGTTGAACACCATGAAATTGCGGTAAAGTTCTATCTCGGTCATCGCGAAACAGCTCGGGAGGCGGCGCTGTGGTACGGGCCCAACTCCAGAGACCGCCTGGATATCAAAACCCAGAGGCTGATCGGCCACCAGAGCCAGCTCACGGGAAAACCTGAGGCGCGTAGCCTCCTGGCTGCATCGGGTATAGAGACACCCGCCCGATCACGGGTATTCATGCCCGGCTACCTGTTTTATCCATGTAGAGAGACACTGACGCCACCCGCCAACGTACCATCCGACCATCTGCGGGGCGGCTGGCTCTGCATTGACGACCTGGACGAGATGATTGACGACACCAAACAGTGGATTCCACTGATCAAACCCCACTGGCTTGGCCCCTGGCGCCAGAGCCAGGCACCTGATCAACAGGAGACCGAAGCGGCACTGGAAGCTGTCCGCACCGCTGGCATTCCCCGCCTGTTTGCCATACTGGAGCCATCCTCGTTGGACGGTTACTGGCAGGAAACCTCGCGCCTGTTCGTGGTGCCCCGGGGCTGGCCGGGGTCGAAAGGTCGGTGATAAAGCGCGCGTAGCAGCCGTTAACTACCCTGATTGTAATAGACGAGCCCCCTGCTATTCTTTGAATATAACGATTTACCTTCTCTCGAATACGGTGCTGCCCCGGCATGCCTGAATGCATCGCCTGGCCAACACTGGCCTGTCTGGATTAAATGATGTTTCAGCAAGGACAGCTTGATCGAAAGCCATTACTTATTCAGGCCCGCAACCTGCTTTTGGGTATGTTGCTTCCCTGCGCCCTAGCCCCAGGCCTGCAGGCTGAAGAGCCACGCCAGAAAGTCCGGCTTACCAACGGGCACTGGCCCCCTTACATGGAAAGCAAACCTCCTCGGTATGGGGTCATTTCACACATTGTGTCCCTGGCCTTTGGCAAAAACGACAGACCGGTCACCTACGGCTTCTTTCCCTGGTCCCGGGCCATACTGCTGGCTGAAAAAGGCTTGTGGGACGGTTCGGTGGCCTGGACCTGCCGCGATGAATTACTCAAACACTTCCACTTCAGCGACCCCATCGTGGCCCACAACTACGTGCTGTTTCACCGCAAAGACAAAGACTTCGACTGGGAAGATGTAAAAGACCTGGAAAACTATCGCATAGGCCTGACCCAGGACTACAACTACGGTGCCGAGTTCGAGGAAGCCGTTGCAGATGGCACGATCAGCACAGAAGCGACCACCTCCGACAAATCCAACTTCCGCAAACTGGCAGCGGGAAGAATCGACCTCTTCCCGATGGAACCGGCAGTTGGAATCGAAATGCTCAGAACGTTGAATCTGAAAGACAAAATCACCTTCCACACCACGCCGCTGCAATCGGATTACCTGTACCTGGTCCTGTCCCGGCGGGTACCGGAAAGTGAGCGTTATCTGGAGGAATTCAACCAGGGGTTGAGGGATCTGCGGGAATCCGGCCGGCTCAAGGAGCTGATGACTACCGCGTTGCCGGATTTGCCGATGCGGTATCTGGAGGTGGAGAATGGGGATGAAGACGTGCTTTGTGACTAGCCACACCGCATGTTTCGAAAGGGCGAGACCTGAAAGAGTCGACATTCAAGGCGAAACAAAAATACGGGGTCAGGTCTTGCATTTGCACTCCTTCACTATCCGGCTGATCCGTGAATAACTCAGCCCCAGGTAATCTCCAATTTCCTTCAGCGTATATCCACCGCTGGCATAAGCCTCCGCGATTGCAGCATCACGGTTATCAGTTTTTTCAAAGTATGCCTCCAGGGGCAACGGCTCCGGTCGGCGTTGAACAGCGGGGACTTCGCTCAAGCGTTCCGGTTCATCCAGATGTTCCAGCATGTGTTCGAAAAATTGATCACTCCCCAGAAACACCTGCCCTTTGAGGTCGTCCCAGGGTGAACTTTTGGTGCAGGCATTATTGACGAAGTCGACGTAAGCTTTCTGTGCCTGACTTCGGGTCGCTCCGAATACCGAAAGCAGCCAGTCTGTGGTCAGGTAATCCAACGGAGGAGCCTCACCAGCGGTGGCCCGGTAACTACTCCATGGCCACTCAGATGGCGATGAAACCATGCCAGCTCTGACGGGATTCAGAACGATGTAACGAACAAGTTCCAGCAGATAGGTTTCCTTCTCAACCAAAATTGCCTTGTATCGCCCCTGCAAAACATGCCCGACCCGACCATGGGCCTTGTTGAAACACTGCGTGTACACACCGTTCAGTTGGCGCATGCCGTTGGAAAGGTTGGCTTCGGGGGTTTCGATCAGCAGGTGGTAGTGGTTCCCCATCAGGCAATAGGCATGACAGAGCCAGTTATACTTTTCGCAAACGCTCTGCAGGATTTCAAGGTAACTTTCCCGGTCATCTGGTGTCTCGTAGATGGCTTCCTGGCGATTGCCTCGGGAG
>JBHEPI010000081.1:0-3846 GCA_046260345.1 Marinobacter sp.
CCATAATGGCGTGCAACCCGGGAATCATGCCGAACCCCTTGAGGGAGTTTTCCAGAAGCGGCTTCGATTTTTCAGGTGCGGACTCCACATCGTGAACAGGGAAATCTGACATAGGGCTTTCCTCCAATGTTTTTGAGTAAATGCTCAACTACACCTTCACCGTATCTGTTTTTGAGCGCTCATTCAAGTTATACTGTGCGTTGATGTACACACTGAAACTGAGTAGCTCCCTATGGCCAGAACCGCTCGCTACGATCGACAGGTCGCCCTGGAAAAGGCGATGAACCTGTTTTGGGAACGGGGATACAACGGCGCGTCGATGAAGCAGATCGAGCAGGCCCTGGACATGCGCCCGGGAAGTATCTACGCCACGTTCGGGAGCAAGGACGGGCTGTTTGGTGAAGCCCTGTCCGCTTATGCAGAGCAGGGCGGCATAGCGCTCAAAGAGCACCTGGCAGGCTACTCATCAGTACTGGACGGATTGCAGGATTATCTGCGGCAAATCGCTGTACAGTCGAGCCCCGGGCAGGAAGCTCCGTCCCGCGCCTGCATGATCGTGAAAACGCTGCTGGAGGCAAGCAACACCAACGCGGCGATTGCCGATCAGGTGAACGCAATCCTGAGCAGCATTGAAGTGTCTTTGCGAGAGCTGCTGGAACAGGCCAAATCCCAGGGCGAACTGACAGCAGGCACCGATTGCGCCAGAGTGGCCAGGTTCCTTCAGGCACAGGTTATCGGCCTTCGCTCTTTCGCACAGCGCGATACCCAGGGAGAGCATGTCACCGAGCTTGCCGAAGACATGGCAGCAATACTGGATCAGTATCGCGCCCGCCACTGAGTCTTTTTTAACTTCAGGAACACTCTGTTATGGATAACCTGCACCATATCGTCGTTGTAGGTGGAGGCGCTGGCGGCCTTGAACTGGTTACCCGCCTTGGTAATAAACTCGGGAAAAAACGTCAGGCCCGCATTACTCTTGTGGATGCCGGCCTGACCCATGTCTGGAAGCCTTTGCTCCATGAAGTGGCCTCCGGGTCTCTCGATGCCAGTGCTAACGAAATCAACTACCGGGCTCACGCCCGAAAGCATCACTACGAATTCCAGTTGGGCCGGATGAGCGGGCTTGATCGCGAATCGAAGCAACTTGTCATAGCCCCCTTTCACGACGAGGAAGGACAGGAAGTGGTTCCTGAGCGCCATATTGGTTATGACACCCTGGTGGTTGCCGTGGGGAGTAATGCCAATGATTTCGGCACCCCCGGTGCCCAGGAAAATTGCCTGTTCCTGGACAGCCTGAATCAGGCACGGCGCTTCCACAACCTGATGCTTAATGCCTTTTTGCGCAAGAACCACGAGGCCCATGCCGGCGATGAACACGAATTGCCCATCGCCATCATCGGTGCCGGCGCCACCGGCGTGGAACTGGCCGCCGAGTTACGCCTGGCGTCCAGGGAACTGCCGGTTTACGGCATGAACCATCTAAGGCCGGACGATGTGTCCATTACCGTTATTGAGGCCGCAGAACGCATTCTGCCGGCGCTTCCGGCAAGGCTTTCGGCAGCGGCAACCCGTGAACTGGAACATCAGAACGTCAGGGTGATGACCGGCCAGCCGGTCAGTGAAGTCCGCGATGGCTCCCTGGTGATGAAAGACGGCACCGAAATCGCTTCAGAGATGACCATATGGGCAGCAGGCATCAAGGCGCCCGCTTTCCTTTCAGAGCTGGAGGGGCTGGAGACCAATCGCGGTAACCAGATAAAGGTCAGGCAAACCCTCGAATCCACCACCGATCCGGATATCTTTGCGTTTGGAGACTGTGCGGAATGCCCGCAACCGGATTCGGATCGACCAGTGCCGCCACGGGCACAGGCTGCGCATCAACAGGCGGATGTGCTGTTCAAAACCCTGCGTAACCGCCTGCAAGGCGGGGAGCCCGTGCCATTCGTCTACAACGACCATGGCTCGCTGATCAATTTCAGCCGCTACACCACCGTGGGCAACCTGATGGGTAACCTGTCTGGCCGCAGCATGTACATTGAAGGCAAGGTGGCTCGGCTGTTTTACCTGTCCCTGTACCGCATGCACCAGGTGGCCCTGCACGGTTTCCTCCGTACCGGTGTTATCTGGCTCATGGACCGGATTACCCGCGCCATGCATCCGCGCCTGAAACTGCACTGACACCGGTTTCAAGCTGTTATTATCGAAGTCTATTCCCGGACCGGAGCATAAATGGATCCGATTCTCACCCTGATCGGCGCACTGATGCTGGTTGTAAGCATCATGCTCAGCCCGCTGTCCAGCAGGCTGGGTATGCCGGTGCTGCTGATTTTTCTCGTTGTCGGCATGATGATGGGGGAGGACGGCCCGGGCGGGCTGCTGTTCGACGACTTTGAACTGGCCTTTCTGATCGCCAACCTGGCGCTGGCCGTGATTCTGCTGGACGGCGGCATGCGTACCCGGGCGGAAACCTTCCGGGTCGGGCTGCGCCCGGCCCTGGTCCTGGCATCGTTCGGGGTGTTTCTGACCGCCGCCGGAGCAGGGCTGGTGGCCTGGTGGGTGTTTGATCTGCATTGGCTTACCGCATTGCTGATTGGTGCCATTATTTCCTCCACCGACGCCGCCGCAGTGTTTTCACTGCTCCAGGGCCGAGGCCTTCACCTGAACGAACGGGTCAGCGCCACCCTGGAAATCGAATCGGGCAGTAACGACCCGATGGCGATTTTCCTCACCCTGATGCTGGTCACCATGATTGAAGCCGGTGGTGCCTCCGAAGGCTGGATTGCCCTGGTGATGCTGGTGAAACAGTTCGGCATTGGCGCTGCTGTGGGTGTGGCGGGTGGTTTTATAGTGGTGGAGCTGGCCAACCGTATCAGGCTCACGCCGTCGCTCTACCCTCTACTGGTGGTGGCCGCCGGCATCATGGTGTTCTCCGGCACCAATGCCCTGGGTGGCAGTGGCTTTCTGGCCATATACCTGACCGGCGTGATTATCGGCAACCGGCCAGTGCGCATGATGCCGATGATACTGCAGGTTCACGACGGCCTGGCCTGGCTCGCCCAGTTGTGCCTGTTCCTGATGCTTGGCCTGCTGGTCACGCCTTCCGAACTGCTGCCACTGGCCGGCGGTGGTCTTATTCTTGCGTTTGCACTGATTTTCCTGATCCGTCCAGTCATGGTGCTGGTCACACTATGGCCCTTCGGGTTTAATCGCCGGGAACTGGGGTTTATCAGCTGGGTAGGTTTAAGGGGTGCCGTCCCCATCGTGCTGGCGCTTTTCCCTATCATTGCTGACATCCCCCAGGCCCAGTTGATATTCCACGTAGCCTTTTTCATCGTCCTGGTATCACTGCTGGTCCAGGGCACCACCATGTCACCTCTGGCAAGGATACTGCGCCTTGAGGTTCCTACCGGCGAAGACCCATATCGGCGCCTGCCTCTGGATGTGCCGGCCGCCGGTGATCACGAATTAATGCTGTTCCCGCTACGGGGAGAGGTATGGGAAACACCCAAGCCGCTGGGCCAGCTCCGCCTTCCGGACAACACCGCAATCGCCGGCGTTTTCCGCAAACGCACCTGCCTTCAGCCCAGCCCGGACATGGAGGTATCCAGCGGTGACGTAGTGGCCATGTTCGCTACGCCGGCGGCCCTCCCGGAGCTTGGCAAGGCCCTTAGTGGCCGGCATGCTCCACGTTATCTGGCAGAGCGAGCGTTCTTTGGCGACTTCGTGCTTAACGGCGATGCTCTACTCGGTGACGTTGAGCAGGTCTACGGTATTGAGTTTGACCAATTGCCGCCGGAACTGTCACTCGCCGAGTGTTTTGCCCGCCGCACCAAGGGCCATCCGGTT
>JBHEPI010000090.1:0-6943 GCA_046260345.1 Marinobacter sp.
ATACCAGCCAGATCGATGGCTGCTTCCACGCCGGAGTTACCACCGCCAATGACCGCTACACGCTTGCCCTTGAACAAGGGGCCGTCACAATGGGGGCAGTAGGCCACACCTTTGTTGCGGTATTCATCTTCGCCGGGAACACCCAGCGGACGCCAGCGGGCACCGGTGGACAGAATTACCGTGCGGCCCTTCAATGACGCACCATTGGCAAGACGCACTTCATGAAGTCCGCCCCTGCTCGCCGCCGGGATCAACTTATCAGCGCGCTGCAGGTTCATGATATCCACGTTGTATTCCTTGACGTTCTGCTCCATGGCCGCAACCAGTTTGGGGCCTTCGGTGTAGGGCACAGAAATCAGGTTCTCGATGCCCATGGTGTCTGCTACCTGGCCGCCAAAGCGCTCCGCTGCGATACCGGTAGAGATGCCCTTGCGCGCGGCATAAATCGCGGCGGAAGAACCAGCCGGGCCGCCACCGATGATCAGTACCTCAAACGGGTCCTTGTGCATGAGCTTTTCCGCTTCACGGGCTTCAGCACCGGTGTCGACCTTGGCAATAATCTGTTCAAGCGTCATGCGGCCCTGGCCGAACGGTTTGCCATTGAGGTAAACGCTGGGTACCGCCATCACTTCGCGCTGCTCTACCTCATCCTGGAACAGGGCACCGTCGATGGCCGTGTGCCTGATCTTCGGGTTCAGCACACTCATCAGGTTCAGCGCCTGAACCACGTCCGGGCAGTTCTGGCACGACAGGGAGAAATAGGTTTCAAACTCGAATTCACCGTCCAGGTCTTTCACCTGCTCGATGACATCCTGACTTGCCTTGGCGGGGTGGCCACCCACCTGCAGCAATGCCAACACCAGGGAGGTAAACTCATGCCCCATGGGAATAGCGGCGAAACGCACGCCGATGTCAGTGCCCACCCGGTTAATGGCAAACGAGGGGCGACGCACATCCGGATCTTCTTCCGTGCGCAGACTGATTTTATCCGACATGGGCTCCAGCTCGTCCAGCAGCTGCTTGAGCTCCTGAGACTTATTACTGTCGTCATAGGCCGCAACCAGCTCGATCGGCTGCTGCAGCTTCTCCATGTAGGCTTTCAATTGCTCCTTGATACTGGCATCCAACATGCTGTTTCTTCCCCTCTGGATCGTAAAACTGAATATGCAAGCTCAGATTGAGCCGTAAATCGAATATGCAAGAACAATACGGATCAGCCAGCCTAAGCTCAAATTAATTGATCCAAAGTATTTGATAGGGCTTTGCTATTCGAATATGAAAATCAATCAGATACAAACCAAGAAGGCCCGCTGAGCGGGCCTTCTTGGAGGTTTCAGTGTTGCCGAAACCTTAGATCTTGCCAACCAGATCCAGAGACGGAGCCAGAGTTTCTTCGCCTTCTTTCCACTTGGCCGGGCACACTTCGCCGGGATGGTTGCGAACGTACTGGGCCGCTTTCACCTTGCGCATCAGGTCGTCGGCGTCACGGCCGATGCCTTCGGCAGTGATTTCCATGGCCTGAATAACGCCATCCGGATCGATCAGGAACGTAGCGCGGTCTGCCAGGCCCTGGCCTTCACGCATAACACCGAAGTTATTGGTGATGGTGCCGGTCTGGTCGCCAACCATGAAGTAGTTGATCTTGCCGATAGTCTCGGAGCTGTCGTGCCACGCCTTGTGGGTGAAGTGCGTGTCGGTGGACACGGAGAATACTTCCACACCCAGCTTCTGAAGCTCTTCGTACTTGTCTGCCACGTCGCCCAGCTCGGTCGGGCACACAAACGTGAAGTCGGCCGGGTAGAAGAAAAAGACTGACCACTTACCTTTTACATCGGCTTCGGAAATTTCCACGAACTCGCCATTTTTGAAAGCGGTTGCGTTGAACGGCTGAATTTCGCTGTTAATCATACCCATATGAGATTTCTCCAGTTGGTTAATGTTGGCAATGGCTAACTTGGGCCGCACAAAGTAATCGTGCGACCAGAAACATTCAAATTGATTGTTTTTAATTATTCGATAGGAAACTGCTATTATATTTTTGGCAACACGACAGGGGAAGACTAATCCGTGTTATCGGGCTCGAAGGCGCCCTTGTGAAATTCGATGGCGGTGACTACTTCCTCCACACCGCAGACTTTTGGCTCAGCAGGTTCGCCACCGGCCAGAACCCGTAACGTTGCATGAACGCCACGAGACAAAGATTCGGTATTGTAGCCGCCCTCCAGAATCATAGCCAGCCTGCCATCACAGTGTCTGTCCGCAATCTGCTGGACAACCCCTGTCATGGCGGCAAACCCCTCGTAGGTGACATTGAGCGCCAGGTCGAGCCAGTGGGCGTCAAAGCCGGCAGAAACCAGCACCAGATCGGGTTTGAAGAAGTCCGCGGCCGGCACCAGAATCTCACGCATGGCCTTCAGATAGGCGACATCCCCGGCACCACCGGGCATGGGAACGTTAACGGTGGTTCCCTCACCCCGCCCTGCTCCGATATCCGTCAGCGACCCGGTGCCGGGATAGAATGGCGCAGCCCGGTGCATATCGAAAAACATGACATCCGGATCTGCCCAGAAAATATCCTGGGTTCCATTACCGTGATGAGCATCCCAGTCGACAATCAACACCCGCTTGCAGCCCAAGGCAGCCTGCGCATGAGCTGCAGCTACAGCGACATTGTTAAACAGGCAAAACCCTCTCGCCCGTGCTGGCTCTGCATGGTGCCCCGGCGGCCGCACCACGGCGAACGCACTGCCGGTGCCGCCCTCGATAACTGCTTCCACGGCGGCAATAGCAGTACCGGCGGCCACTTCAGCGGCCTGGACACTGCCCGGAGACACAGCCGTGGTATCCACATCCAGCCACGCACTCTGGTCCCGCAGAGAAAAGATATCGTCCAGGAATGATCGCGTATGAACGCGGCTCAGCTGTTCCAGTGTTGCCGCTACACCGGGCCCGATACGCACACCGGGTATCGGTTCACGGGCCAGCAGGTCCATGATGGCAGTAATGCGGCCGGGGTGCTCCGGGTACTTCCACTGCACATTCAGCCCTGAAAGAATCGAGCGAATCCGCTTGTCCAGACGCCCCGGTAAAAAATCCACGTTGCTGTCAGGATAATGAGCCAACACCCGCTCATCGTAAAAGACGGTGACTTCCCGTTGCTGTACCAAGGCTAGACCCTCCATGATGCCGCTAAAATGAAAAGTTAACGGCAAGCACCGGTACAATGGCCATTCCGGCGCTCTATTCCATCATAGCCTTATCGGGATAAATCACAACGCTGCTCCAAAAGGGGCCTCGAGGGCCCCTGAAAAACTATTGCATGTCAGGCAGTTCCTACCTGTCGTCTGGCTGAATGAAACAGCATCGGGGTTGTCTGCCGGTTCGGCGCAACCGCTTGGCCTGCTGATGCTTCAGCCACCTCAAAGATATGGTAGGCCTCAGGGCCAAACGGATCTAATGCAGTGTCCAGGTACTGGTAACTGACAGGTACCGGATCACCCGAGTACACCACGACAAACTGTCTTTCTACCACCGGAACAGTGACGTTCAGTGGTTGTTCTACCCACAGGTAGACACCCTTCTGGGGCACAACGTATTCACAGCGAACCACTCGGTAACCTTCCCGCAGCTTCAGCGTGTTGGCTTCTTTACCGCATTCAAGGCGGAATTTGTGGATCGTTTTCATGGCCGGTTCTCCTTCTGTAGGACTCCCTGTCATCATCCACAATCAATAAATCGAAAGGAATACAGTTTTTTCGTGTTTATAGCTCGTTTTTTTCGATCTTATCGTCCAGTTCGGGGCGTTCCCGCAGTAACTCGGCTACTGCTGCGTTATGGCCTCCTCTGGCACGCGTCACCGCATAAAGGGTATCCCTGACCTCCTGGATACTGGCCACATGCACCACCTGATACTGACGGCACACCTCGTCACGGATGGCGGTCGGCGCGGCGAAATAACCCAGCCCTTCGCGCCCGAAAACCTTGATCAGGGCGCTGTCGTCCACTTCAGCGCTCACTTTCACCCGGATACCCTCATTGGTAAACCAGTTCATCAACGAAGTAATGTACGGAGCATCCAGTGACGTCGCCAGGAATGGCTGCTGGTCCAGGCTGGCGGGAAAATTCCCGATCAGCCGGTCCGCCAGTTCCGGTGCCGCGAATAAAGAGATTGAAGAACTGGCCAAGCGGTGCGAGCGAAAGTCACTGGCGTCGTTGGTGCCCGGCTGACGATCGGTTAGCACCACGTCCAGCTCGCGCTGGCCCAGACGTTTGAGAAGCTCCGGGCTGTCACCGGTTCGGCAGCTCAGGCGAACCTCCCGGGACAACGACAGTACGGGGGCTGTCAGGCGGTAGGCAATCAGTTTGTGAATTGAGGCCGCGATTCCCACCGAAAGACTGATCGGCCGGTTTTCCGGCGGCTGTTGCAGGACATCAGACAGCGCCTCGGCGGTCTGGAACATGTCATCAGCGTAGCCGAATACCGTCTGCCCGAAATCGGTCAGTTGCAGAGTACGGTTGGCTCGCCGGAACAGAGCATTCCCCACCGCCGACTCGAACGTGGCCAACTGTCCGCTCAGGGTCTGTGGCGTCAGTTCGAGATTTTCCGCTGCCCGTGCAATAGAGCCTTCACGGGCAATCATCCAGAAATAGTAGAGGTGACGCAGGTTCAGGTTAATCATGGCGGGCACCAATGACCGTTCCGTCAGGTTAGCGAAGGATGAAACTTTAGGAAGCTGTTCTTTCCGGATTTCTTGATTGCATACATGGCCTTATCGGCCTGAACCATAAGAGAACAGACATCACTGGCAGTGCCCGGGAAGGTTGCAATACCCACACTGCAGCCTATAGTAAGCGCCCGCTCGCCGGATATCGCGAAACCGCCTTGCGATCACCTGCAGCAGATGGTCTCCCGTCATGTGGCCGTATCGATCATTCACTTCCTTGAAACCATCAATGTCGATCAGGTAGAGCACTACTTCACCCGTCTGGTTCCTCAGTTGCTGGGCAATGGCATCCTCCTGGTTTTCCTCGAAAGCCGAGCGGTTGTGCAATCCGGTCAGGTAATCGTGGGAAGCCTTATAAAGGATTGCCGCTTCCTTGCGTCGGTCTTCGGTGATGTCGCTGGCGACGGCAAACAGTTTGCTGGTGACGGAGCTGACAGCCGGGCAATACCAGGCAATTCACCGCCAGCTTCCATCCTTGGCCAGATAACGGTTTTCAAAGCTGACGCTGTCACGCCGGGCCCCCAGCCCTTCAAGTTCAAGGATCGTTCCACTCACATCGTCGGGGTGCACGAACTCAACGAACGGGCGCGGCATCAGCTCTTCCGTGGTGTAACCAAGAGTGTTTGCAAACGCTGAGTTCACCCGCCTGAAGTAACCGTCCAACCCGGCGATGCAAAGCATCTGAACAGAATTTTCAAAGAACCAGTCCCACTCTTTCAGGCTATGGTGGTAATTGGCGAGCTGTCCGGACAATTCCCTCTTGCTGTCCACCAGCTCCTGACGCTCCCCCTCCAAAGACTCAAGCCTGGCTTCGAGGTACTCCAGGCGCTCGGCCGTCTCGCGAAGCCTCGCGATAATCTCCTGATCAGCGTTGCCCTCCGTCCCCATAAGCGCCAGCCTCCGGCAGCGGCCTCGCCCGCAGCGTTGCAACAACGGAACGCCTATAAGACAAGGCCATTGCCTTCAACATAGCACTCCAGGGAGGAGCTGTGAACAAATGTTCATGGATAGTGAAAAGATACCTGGCATCCAGGATATTACCGGGAGCAGGTGCTCACCACTCCAGCTGTGCCCCGGTCTGATATTCAATCACCCGGGTTTCAAAAAAATTCTTCTCCTTGCGCATGGTGGCCTGCTCGTCCAGCCATGGCGACACGTTCTTTGCCCCCGGGAACGGCTCTTCCAGGCCCACCGTTCTGGCCCGGCGGTTGGCTACGAAGCGGAACTGTTCGCTGTGGTACTCGGCGGAGTAGCCAAGGATGGGATCACGGAGTATGTAGTTGGCATAGGCCACCTCCGCGGCTTCGGATTCTTCCCACATCTCGCTGACGGCTTTGGGGTCCAGGGTGATGTTCTCCTCTTCCACGATCTGGTTCACCACTTTCAGGCCGAAGGAGAAGTGCATGGCTTCGTCCCGCAGGATGTACTGCAGTTGCTCGCCGGTGCCACGCATCAGGCCACGGCGCTGCAGTGCGAAGATGGGGCTGAAACCGTTGTAGAACCAGGTGCCTTCAAACACGGCCGCGAAGAACAGGTAAGACATGACGAATTCCTGCAGGTCGTCCTTGTTGCGCAGATTCATATCGGAGCGTATGGCGGCGTCCAGCCGGCGATTGGCCATCTGGATCTTGCCATTAATGGCCGGCACCACGCGGTAGCGGTTATAGATTTCGCTCTGGTCCAGGTTGAGGGTTTCGATGCAGTGCTGGTAGGCCCAGGTGTGCATGGCTTCCTCGTACACCTGCCGGGCCTGGTAGATCTGCAGTTCCGGGGCGCTCATTTTCTCCATCACCGCGAGGCCGATGTTGCGCATGGCGAGGATGTCGGAGGTGGTGAGGTACGCCAGAACGTTCTCGTAAACGTGTTTTTCCGGCGCAGACAAGCGGTGGTGATAGTCGTGGACGTCCTGGGCCATATTGACGTCCAGGGGGGTCCAGTGGTTTTTGTTGGCGTTCATGAAGTACTCCCAGGCCCAGGGGTACTTGAACGGTGCCAGTTGGTTGATGTCGGTTTCGCCGTTGATGACGCGTTTGTCGTCGACGTTGACCGGGGCCGGGCCTTCCGGGGTGGTCGCTTTGGAGTCGGTTTTTGGTTCGTCGTCCCAGTTGAGCATGGTTTTGCCTCGCTACAAAAATGAAAGGTTACTGACAGGCCTCGCAATCCGGCTCATCAATGCTGCACACCTGTGGTTGCGGCGCGGCGACGGGGGCGGATTTCTC
>JBHEPI010000105.1:0-11450 GCA_046260345.1 Marinobacter sp.
CAGAGCCAGAGCCAGAGCCAGAGCCAGAGCCAGAGCCAGAGCCAGAGCCAGAGCCAGAGCCAGAGCCAGAGCCAGAGCCAGAGCCAGAGCCAGAGCCAGACTTCTCGCCGGCGAGGCCCTCCCATTTCATTGCCCTTGGCGAGATGCAAGCCAGCGAGGGCTGGACTGTGCAGCTGATCGCCGGCAATCGTGAGCAAACAGTTCTCAACCTGATCGATCAGTACGAGTCAATTTCCGGTATCCGCTATACTCAGACCGAACGGCAGGGTCAGGACTGGTTCGTTGGCTTTTACGGTGATTTTTCATCCCGGGAAGAAGCACGGAAGGCAGCTGAAGGCCTTCCCGGAGCTCTGCGGGAGCAGTCTCCCTGGACCAGGCAAATGCGTGATTTCTGATCGCGCCTGGTCCTTGCTTTTTTACTGCAAAATTAACAAAAACAATAACCTGAGCTGAGTTTTTGTTGTAGGATCTTTCAGTGGCAACACTCGTAACCGGTTGTTCCTGTCCCTAAAATAAAACCTCTTTGGTTTGAGTACGTATTTCTACGCGTGTAAAATAGCCACCCCCCATTTTCAGTGTCAAAGGGTGAGAGTAGTGTCTTTTTGCTAATAACTCTTTGATTGAAAAGCATTTCTACGCGAGAGAACGCTTATGATGACAGGTTTGTATCATCCCGATGAATTCAGGGACAACTGCGGCTTCGGCCTGATCGCCCACATGAAGGGCGAGGCCAGCCACAAGTTGTTGCAAACTGCCATCGAGTCGCTGACCTGCATGACCCACCGCGGTGGTATCGCTGCAGACGGAAAGACCGGCGATGGTTGTGGCCTACTTATCCAGAGCCCTGATGCCTTCCTGCGCAAGGCCGCCAAGACGGAGTTTGGCAAAGAGCCTGACGGGCTGTTTGCTGTGGGCCAGGTGTTCCTCAGCCCTGACGAGAGTAAGGCAGCTGCAGGCCGTGCCGCCATTGAAAAACGTCTGACAGAGCAGGGCCTGGACATCATGGGCTGGCGTAAGGTGCCCACTGACGACAGTTGCCTTGGCCCCATGGCGCTCGATTGTCTGCCGTGGATCGAGCAGGTGTTTGTCGTGCCTGCAGAAAAAACCGAGCAGGAATTCGCCATCGCGCTGTTCGTGGGTCGTCGCCACGCAGAGCGGGATATGGCCGATGACTCCGAGTTCTACATCTGCAGCCTGTCCCATCGCACGCTGGCCTACAAGGGCCTGATGATGCCGGCGGATCTGGCCAACTTCTACAAGGATCTGGGTGACCCGGACCTGCAGACGGCGATCTGTGTATTCCACCAGCGTTTTTCCACCAACACCATGCCGCGCTGGCCGCTGGCGCAGCCGTTCCGTTATCTGGCGCACAACGGTGAGATCAATACCGTTGATGGCAATCGTAACTGGGCTATTGCCCGTGCCGCCAAGTTCAGTGCACCGGAACTGCCGGATCTGCAAACGCTGCAGCCGCTGGTGAACCTGACTGGCTCCGACTCTTCCAGCATGGACAACATGCTGGAAGTGCTGCTGGCTGGTGGTGTTGACCTGTTCCGTGCGGTGCGGATGATGATCCCGCCTGCATGGCAGAACGTGGATACCATGGACTCCCAGCTGCGCGCCTTCTACGAGTACAACTCCATGCACATGGAGCCCTGGGACGGCCCTGCCGGTCTGGTTCTTTCAGACGGTCGCTATGCCGTCTGTATGCTGGACCGCAACGGCCTGCGCCCGGCGCGCTGGGTAATCACCAAAGATGATTTCATCACGCTGGCTTCCGAAATCGGTACCTACGGGTACAAACCCGAAGACGTGGTCGCCAAGGGCCGGGTAGGTCCGGGTCAGATGCTGGCTATCGATACCGAATCCGGTGAAGTCCTGCATACGAAAGACGTGGATAATCGCCTGAAATCCGCCCAGCCGTACAAGCGTTGGTTGCGGGAGAACTCTCTGCGGGTGGAAACCACGCTGAATCAGGACACCCCTGAGTTCAAGTTGATGCAATCAGACGAGCTCCATGTCCACCAGAAAATGTTCATGGTTTCCTATGAGGAGCGTGATCAGGTGCTGCGCCCGCTGGCTGAAAACGGTCAGGAAGCTGTGGGCTCCATGGGTGATGATACTCCCATGGCCGTGCTGTCCAGTCGGGTCCGGCATGTGGCGGACTACTTCCGGCAGAAGTTTGCCCAGGTAACCAACCCGGCGATAGACCCGCTGCGGGAATCCATCGTGATGTCCCTGGAGACCTGCATTGGCGCGGAACGGAACGTTTTTGAAGAAACCCCGGAACACGCCAACCGCATCATCCTGACAACTCCGGTTCTGTCGCCCGCCAAGTTCCTGAAAATCGCCAATAACGATCGGCCCGGCTTCGAGGTTGCCCGTGTCAGCATGAGCTACAGCCCGGAAATGGGGCTTGAGAAGGCTGTGCAGAAGGTATGCGATGACGCCGAGCAGTCGGTACGCAATGGCAAGGTCATTCTGATACTGACCGATAAGGACCTCAAAGAAGGTGAGCTGCCGGTCAATGCGATGATGGCAACCGGTGCCGTGCATCACCACCTCGTCAAGAAGGGGCTGCGGTGTGACTCCAATATCCTGGTTGAAACCGGCTGGGCCCGTGATCCACACCATTTCGCGGTTCTGTTCGGCTTTGGTGCCACCGCAGTTTACCCTTATCTGGCGTATCAGGTGCTCAACGACCTGATTCGTACCGGCGAACTGATGATAGATCCGATTGATGCGAAGAATAATTATCGCAAGGGGATCAACAAGGGCCTGCTGAAGATCCTGTCCAAAATGGGGATCTCCACCATTACCTCGTACCGCGGTGCCCAGTTGTTTGAGGCGATTGGTCTGGCGGACGATGTGGTGGACCTCTGTTTCGCCGGTGTTCCCAGCCGCATTCAGGGCGCCGGGTTCTTTGATTTCCAGCAGGACCAGGAGCAACTGGCGGCAGTCGCCTGGAAGCATCGCAAGCCGATTACTCCCGGGGGGCTGCTGAAGTATATTCATGGTCAGGAATACCATGCCTTTAATCCGGACGTGATCGCACGGCTGCAGGAGGCTGTTACCAGCGGAGATTATGGCCAGTATATGGAATACGCCGGCCTGGTGAATGAACGCCCGGTCTCCACCCTGCGGGACCTTCTGGGCTTCCGTAAAGACATCAAGGCTATCGATCTGTCCGAAGTGGAACCAATGGAAAGTATTCTTCCACGCTTTGATTCGGCGGGTATGTCCCTTGGGGCGTTGTCTCCGGAGGCTCACGAAGCCCTGGCAGTGGCCATGAATACGCTTGGCGGCCGCTCCAACTCCGGTGAGGGCGGTGAAGATCCGGCCCGCTATGGCACCGAGAAGCGCTCCAAGATCAAGCAGGTAGCCTCCGGTCGCTTTGGTGTGACAGCGGAATACCTGCGCAGTGCCGATGTCATGCAGATCAAGGTGGCTCAGGGTGCCAAGCCCGGTGAGGGTGGGCAGTTACCTGGCGGCAAGGTCAATGATCTGATTGCGCGCCTGCGTTATTCCGTGCCTGGCGTAACGCTCATTTCGCCGCCGCCGCACCATGATATCTACTCGATCGAAGACCTGGCGCAGCTGATCTTCGACCTGAAACAGGTCAACCCGAATGCACTGGTTTCTGTGAAACTGGTGTCAGAACCCGGTGTTGGTACGATCGCCGCTGGCGTTGCCAAAGCCTACGCGGATCTGATTACCGTATCCGGTTACGACGGTGGCACTGCGGCCAGCCCGCTGACTTCCATCCGTTACGCCGGCTCACCATGGGAACTGGGCCTCAGTGAAACTCAGCAGGCGCTGCGGGCCAACGATCTGCGCGGCAAGATTCGCCTGCAGACCGATGGCGGTATCAAAACCGGCCTGGATGTGGTCAAGGGCACGATTCTTGGTGCCGAAAGCTTCGGTTTCGGTACTACGCCGATGGTGGCCCTGGGTTGCAAATATTTGCGGATCTGTCACCTCAACAACTGTGCAACCGGTGTTGCTACCCAGAACGAGCATCTGCGGGAAGAGCACTTCAAGGGCACGGTGGAAATGGCCATGAACTTCTTCCGCTTTGTGGCGGAAGAAACCCGTGAGTGGCTGGCGAAGCTGGGCGTGCGCAGCCTGGAAGAACTGGTCGGCCGGGTTGATCTGCTGGAGCGTCTGCCGGGCGATACCCCGCGCCAGAAGAAGCTGGATCTGACGCGACTGCTGTCTAACGACCATATTCCGGCGGACAAGCCCAACACATGTCAGGTAGAGCGTAACCATCCGTTCGATGAGGGCAGGCTGGCTGAGCAGATGGTGAAGGACACTGCAGAGGCGATTAATGCCAAGGCAGGTGGTACCTGGTCCTATCGGGTGACCAACTGCGATCGCTCTATCGGTGCACGGCTGTCAGGTGAGATTGCCCAGTTGCATGGCAACCAGGGCATGGTATCGGCCCCCGTTACTCTGCAGTTGACGGGGACCGCCGGCCAGAGCTTCGGGGTCTGGAACGTGGGTGGTCTTAACCTGCTTCTTGAAGGGGATGCCAACGATTACGTGGGTAAGGGCATGACTGGTGGTAAGCTGGTGATTCGGCCACCTTCAGGCAGCACTTTCAAGTCCCAGGAAACGTCCATTGTGGGTAATACCTGCCTGTACGGCGCAACCGGTGGCAAGATGTTTGCTGCTGGTACAGCCGGTGAACGGTTCGGTGTGCGCAACTCCGGCGCTCATGCCGTTGTTGAGGGCGCTGGCGATCACTGTTGTGAATACATGACCGGCGGCCTGATCACTGTTCTGGGCAGTACCGGCCACAACTTTGGTGCCGGTATGACCGGTGGTTTTGCTTATGTGCTGGATCTGAACAACACCTTCGTGGACAAATATAACCATGAACTGGTGGAAATTCAGCGGATCTCCAGCGAAGACATGGAGTCCTACAGGAACCACCTGCGTGGCGTTGTCCGGGAACATATTTCCGAGACTTCGAGCGAATGGGCAGAGCATATTCTTGACAATTTCGACGACTATATCGGCCGTTTCTGGCTGGTTAAACCCAAGGCCGCGAACCTTCGCAGCCTGCTGGCCAGCACCCGGGCGCGCCCCGAGTGACAGTCAAAAGAACCGGGTTGGGGTGCTGCCGGGGTGGCAGCACCTTCCGTCGAAATTGAGTCTGATGAGAGCTTTATAATGAAAGAACGACTGAGTAACGACTTCCAGTTTGTCGAAGTGGGGCGTGTTGACCCCAAAAAAGTATCGGCAAAGAAGCGCAAGAAAGAGTTTGGTGAAATTTACCATCCATATACCCAGGACCAGTCTGCGTCCCAGGCGCATCGCTGCCTCGAATGCGGTAATCCCTATTGTGAGTGGAAGTGCCCGGTACACAACTACATTCCGAACTGGCTGAAGCTGGTTTCTGAAGGCAACATCATGAAAGCGGTTGAGCTGTGCCACCAGACCAACTCGCTGCCGGAAGTCTGCGGGCGAGTCTGCCCCCAGGATCGTTTGTGTGAGGGAGCCTGTACCCTGAACGATGGCTATGGTGCCGTGACCATCGGCTCGGTGGAGAAATACATAACCGACACTGCCTTTGCGCTGGGCTGGAAGCCCGATATGTCCGCGGTGAAGTGGACAGATAAAAAGGTTGCGGTGATCGGTGCCGGCCCGGCGGGCCTGGGTTGTGCCGACGTACTGGTCCGCAACGGAGTAAAAGCCGTGGTTTTCGACATCTACCCGGAAATTGGCGGCCTGCTGACCTTTGGCATTCCCGAATTCAAGCTTGAAAAGTCAGTGATGAGCCGTCGCCGTATGGTGTTTGAGGAAATGGGCGTGGAATTCCGCCTGTCCACGGAAGTGGGCAAGGATGTGGCGATGGCCGACATCATTGAAGAATACGATGCCGTATTCATGGGCATGGGCACCTACACCTACATGAAGGGCGGTTTCCCCGGCGAGGATCTGCAAGGCGTTCACGACGCTTTGCCATTCCTGGTGTCCAATGTAAACCGCCGCCTCGGCTTCGAAAAAGACGCCGACGATTTCATCGACATGAAAGGCAAACGTGTTGTGGTTCTGGGGGGTGGCGACACTGCCATGGACTGTAACCGCACCTCGATTCGCCAGCAGGCGGCAAGCGTCACCTGCGCCTATCGTCGTGACGAGCAGAATATGCCGGGCTCTCGCCGCGAAGTGTCCAATGCCAAGGAAGAGGGCGTCAAGTTCATGTTCAACCGCCAGCCGATTGCAATCATCGGCGAGGATCAGGTCGAGGGTGTCAAGGTGGTTCAGACTCGCCTTGGTGATCCCGACGAGAACGGCCGCCGGCGTCCTGAAGTAGTGGCTGGAAGCGAAGAGGTCATCCCTGCGGATGCGGTACTGGTGGCCTTCGGCTTCCGTCCAAGCCCCGCTGACTGGTTCGACGAGCAGAAGGTCAAGACCGACGATTCCGGCCGGGTCACCGCACCGGAGGAGACGGAATTCGGCTTCCAGACCAGTAACCCCAAGATTTTCGCCGGCGGCGATATGGTCCGCGGCTCGGATCTGGTCGTAAC
Organism: Marinobacter sp.; assembly: GCA_046260345.1. Classification (GTDB taxonomy): domain Bacteria; phylum Pseudomonadota; class Gammaproteobacteria; order Pseudomonadales; family Oleiphilaceae; genus Marinobacter. Next base: position 6,540 of record JBHEPI010000105.1, read on the forward strand.
GGCTATCTGGGAAGGTCGCCAGGCAGCGGAAGGTATCATGGATTACCTGGATATTTGATTGCGCCTGGTTTTGATCCTGATCAGAAGGGCGGCTTGCTGATAGTGAGTCGCCCTTTTTTATTGTGACAAACCGGGTATCATTGCCCCCCGAACCTTTTACAGACAGCAGACTGGGAATGTTATGACCGAGCTGAAAAATGACCGTTTCCTGCGTGCGCTGATGCGTCAGCCCGTTGATCGCACACCGGTATGGATGATGCGTCAGGCCGGCCGATATTTACCGGAATATCGTGCCACCCGCGCTAAAGCCGGGGATTTTCTCAGTCTCTGCAAGAATACGCCCCTGGCCTGTGAAGTGACCCTCCAGCCACTGGAGCGTTTCCCGCTGGATGCCGCCATCCTGTTCTCAGACATACTGACCATTCCCGATGCACTGGGGCTTGGCCTGTACTTTGAAACCGGTGAAGGCCCTAAATTCCGCAATACCATTCGCTCCGCTGCCGATGTCGCCGCGTTGCCCAAGCTGAATGCGGAAGTAGATCTGGGTTACGTAATGAATGCGGTGTCCACCATCCGCGGAGCGCTTAACGGTAGCGTCCCGTTGATCGGCTTCTCCGGCAGCCCCTGGACCCTGGCCACGTATATGATTGAGGGCAGCTCATCGAAGGACTTCCGCGAGGCCAAAAAGCTGATGTACGGCCAGCCTGAGGTGATGCATCAGTTGCTGGACCATCTGGCGGACTCGGTGATTGATTACCTGAATGGCCAGATCCGCGCCGGCGCCCAGGTTATACAGATTTTTGACACCTGGGGTGGCGTGCTGAGCAGTTGGGCGTATCAGGAGTTTTCTCTCAACTACATGAAGAAAATCATCGCGGGCCTGATTCGCGAGAATGATGGGCGCCACGTGCCGGTCATCCTGTTCACCAAGAACGGAGGCCAGTGGCTGGAGTCCATTGCCGATTCCGGCGCTGATGCCGTGGGGCTTGACTGGACAACGGACATTGGCAATGCCCGTGCGCGCATCGGCGACAAGGTTGCCTTGCAGGGCAACATGGACCCGGCCATGCTCTACGCGCCGCCAGAGCGCATTCGCCAGGAAGTGGCGGATATCCTGTCCCGTTACGGTTCCGGGCCAGGGCACATCTTCAACCTTGGCCATGGTATTACGCCGGATGTTGACCCGGAGCATGCGGGGGCGTTTATTCGCGCGGTTACGGAGCTTAGTCCCGAGTATCACCAGCAAGACTGATGATTGGGAGTAGCGGGCGGTTGTTGGGGCTTTCCAAAACACGCCCGTAAATCCGTCCCTGGAGGGCTCGGTCGCGCCATCCCTGGCGCTCCACGGTTTTGGAAAGCCCCAACAACCGCCCTCTGTCAGACTCTCCGGGTGACGCTAGATAGTTACTGCTTTGCGGTCTATAGTCATATCAGACAAGACCGGTAAACAGGAGTAACCCTTGCCAACCAAAGCGCCCGAGAAACGCCGTTTCCACCGAATCGCTTTCGACGCCGAGTGCGAACTACACTGGCAGGATCAAGTGTGGGTGAGCGAGGTGCTGGATATTTCACTGAAAGGTGTGCTGGTGAAGCGTCCCGAGGAGTGGGATGTTCCTCTCAAGCAGCCTTGCGAGGTGATTATCCACCTGGACGATCATGAAACCGGGATTGTGATGGCGGTGGAGTTGCGGCATATCGAAGGGCAGCGGTTGGGGTTCAAGTGTCAGTATATTGATCTTGAGAGTGCGACTCATCTCAAGCGGCTTGTGGAGTTGAATCTTGGGGATCAGGCGTTACTTGAGAGGGAGTTTGCGCATTTGATTGATTGAGATTGGTTGGGGTTTTGTTTTCGGGCTGGTTGTCGGATTACGGCCTGGCGGCCTAATCCGACCTTGTTTTTGTAGTCTGCAAGAGGTAGCTGTGGAGTCTGGGGGAGGGGTTGGGAATACCTTTCCAAAAATGTGCGGAGCCATGGATGGCGTAGCCCAAGCGCACATGGGTGAGGCCGAGCGGTTATGAAGCGAAGCTTCATGCGACAGCCGAACAACAGCAATCTGGGATTGCTGGCCGGACCCCGGAGGGGTGCTTGTAGCGTTTTTTGGAAAGGTATTCCCAACCCCTCCCTGGCACCAAACATCCAGGCTACAGAAAAAGCCTAGAGATCCTCCAAAGCGGAAAGTGCGTCACTAAGCTTTGTCACAGGAATGACTTTCATCCCCTCAATAGCTTTGCGGGGGGCATTGGATTTGGGCACCAGGGCGCGGGTGAAGCCGTGCTTGGCGGCTTCGTAGATGCGTTCCTGGCCACTGGGCACCGGTCGGATCTCACCGGAAAGGCCGACTTCGCCGAAAATCACCAGATCCTGGGGCAGGGCACGGTCGCGGAAGGATGAAACTATCGCCGCCAACAGCGCCAGGTCTGCGCTGGTTTCGTTAACCTTCACGCCACCCACCACATTCACAAACACATCCTGATCCGACACATGCATGCCCCCGTGGCGATGTAAAACCGCCAGAAGCATCGCCAGCCGGTTCTGGTCCAGGCCCACCGCCACGCGCCGCGGGTAGCCACCCTGGGCCATATCCACCAATGCCTGGATCTCCACCAGCATCGGCCGTGTACCCTCCCAGACCACCATCACCACACTGCCGGGTGCCGCTTCCTCGCCCCGGTTCAGAAAGATTGCACTGGGATTTTTGACCTCCTTCAGGCCCTGTTCCAGCATGGCAAACACGCCCAGTTCGTTAACCGCGCCGAAGCGGTTCTTGATGCCCCGCAGGGTGCGATAACGGCTGTCGCTGGAGCCTTCCAGCAGGATGGAGCAGTCGATCATGTGCTCCAGCACCTTGGGTCCGGCCAGGCTGCCATCCTTGGTGACATGGCCCACCAGGAACAGAATGGTGCCGGTCTGCTTGGCGAAACGGGTCAGATAGGCCGCACTTTCCCGCACTTGGGAAACGCTGCCAGGAGCGGACTCTGTTTCAGCGACATGCATCACCTGGATACTGTCCACCACCAGAATGCGGGGCTTTTCGATTTCCGCGACCTGCATCACCCGCTCGACACTGGTTTCCGACAGCATTTTCAGGTCTTTGGTGGGCAACCCAAGGCGCTTGGCCCGCATGGCCACCTGTTGCAGTGATTCCTCACCGGTCACATAAATCGCCGAAACGCTGGCAGCCAGGTGGCAGACGGCCTGCAGCAGCAGGGTGCTCTTGCCGGCACCTGGATGGCCGCCCATAAGGATAGCTGAGCCTTCGACAAGACCGCCGCCCAGCACCCGGTCGAACTCCTGCATGCCGGAGCTGATGCGCGGTTGCTCTGCCAGGCTGACGTCGTCGAGGCTCTTTACTTCAGACAGGCTGCCTGCAAAGCCTTCAAAGCGTGCGCCACGGGCGCCCTTGGCGTTGCCACCACTGACGCCGCGAACCTCGCTGATGGTGTTCCAGGCCTGACAGGCGGTGCACTGGCCCTGCCACTTGGAATAGTCTGCGCCGCATTCGGTGCAGACGTAGGCGGTTTTGGGTTTGGCCATGGGGTGGTGATACCTTCTGGGTTGGTTGTCGGATTACGGCTACGCCTAATCCGACCTACGCCGGATGCATCAGGGTTCGGGAAAAATGTAGGTCGGATTAGGCCCTAAGGGCAGTAATCCGACAACACACTTCAGGCCAACTTCTTATACTTCATCCGCTGCGGCACCATCGCCGAGTCGCCCTTGCGCTTCTTGTGGTCCTCGTCGTACTCACTGAAGTTACCCTCGAAGTAGACCACTTCGCCGTCGTCCTCGAACGCCAGGATGTGGGTGGCCACCCGGTCCAGGAACCAGCGGTCGTGCGAGATCACCAGCGCAGAGCCGGGGAAGTTCAGCAGTGCTTCTTCCAGCGCGCGCAGGGTTTCCACGTCCAGGTCGTTGGTGGGTTCGTCCAGCAGCAACACGTTGCCGCCTTCTTTCAGCAGTTTGGCGAGGTGCAGGCGGTTGCGTTCACCACCGGACAGGTCAGCGACCCGCTTCTGCTGGTCGGCGCCCTTGAAGTTGAAGCGTCCTACGTAGGCCCGCGACGGAGTCTCGTAGTTGCCGATCTTGATGATGTCGTTACCGTCACTGAGCTCTTCCCAGACGGTGTTATCGCCATTGAGATCCCGCATCTGGTCAACATAGGCCAGCTTTACGGTTTCGCCTACGGTGATGGTGCCGGAATCCGGTTTGTCGTGCCCGGCAATCATCCGGAACAGCGTGGACTTGCCCGCACCGTTACCGCCGATAATGCCAACGATCGCGCCAGGGGGGACACTGAATGATACGTTTTCATACAGCAGGTGGTCACCGAAGGACTTGCTGATTCCGTCTACCTCGATCACCTTGCTTCCAAGGCGGGGGCCGGGCGGGATATACAGTTCGTTGGTTTCATTGCGCTTCTGGAACTCCTGGGAGCTCATCTCCTCAAAGCGTGCCAGGCGGGCCTTGCTCTTGGACTGGCGGCCCTTGGCGTTGGTACGAACCCATTCCAGTTCCTGCTTGATGGTCTTCTGGCGGGAGACTTCCTGCTTGGCCTCTACCTCCAGGCGTTTTTCCTTGTTCTCCAGCCACTGGCTGTAATTGCCTTCAAACGGAATACCCTGGCCACGATCCAGTTCCAGAATCCAGCCGGCCACGTTGTCCAGGAAGTAGCGGTCGTGGGTGATGGCAACCACGGTGCCGCTGTATTCATGAAGGAAGCGCTCCAGCCAGGCTACGGACTCCGCGTCCAGGTGGTTGGTGGGCTCGTCCAGCAGCAGCATGTCGGGGCTTGAGAGCAGCAGGCGGCAAAGTGCCACGCGACGACGTTCACCACCGGACAGGTTCTTCACCATGGCGTCCCACGCCGGCAGGCGCAGGGCATCGGCAGCAACTTCCATCTTGCGCTCAAT
>JBHEPI010000112.1:0-39448 GCA_046260345.1 Marinobacter sp.
GGTTTTAATGCCCTCCACGTTGCGGGACAGGTTGTTTTCCTCGAACAGCCGCTGGGTGTCATGGGTAATAGCCATCGCCATTTCACCAGCACGCCGGGCGGTGGTGCCAACTGGTAACCTGAGACCCGCCTCGATCTCATCCGCCGGCGCCTCGGGCATCATGATCATGCCCATGTGGTCGCTGACGGCATAGGCACCGGACACCAACATAATAGTAAGGGCCGCCGACAGTGTGATGTACCGGAAGCGCAGGGCCAGATCCAGCAGCGGGCGGTACCCCCGGTCCACTACCGTCTGGAATCCCCGTGAAAACACTCTTTGAATACTGTGCATCCAGTGCCCCCAGATGGTCACACTGCCTTTGCCGCTGTGGGCCAGGTGTGCGGGCAGGATGAACAGCGCTTCAATCAGCGAAATAGCCAGCACGAGTATGACCACGACACCCAGCGGCCACCAGAATTTACCGGTGACGCCGGGAATGAACAGCAGCGGCAGGAACGCAACAATATTGGTGAGGATGCTGAAGGTCACCGGCCCGGCAATGTCTTTGGCACCCTGTATGGCCGCCTCCATAAAGCCCATGCCCTGTTCTCGATACTCATAGATGTTCTCGCCCACCACTATGGCGTCATCCACCACTATCCCCAGTACCATCAGGAAGCCGAACATGGAGATCATGTTGATGCTGACATCCATCACCGGCAGGAACAGCACGCTGCCAACAAAAGAAATGGTCATACCCATCATGATCCAGAACGCCAGACGGTACTCCAGGAACAGGCTGAGGATCACCAGTACGATAACCATGGCCATGACGCCGTTCTCAAGCAGCATGTCCATGCGGTCTTCAAAGTGTTCGGCGCGGTTGCTGTCGATGCGCAACTTCACGGCATCCGGCAGTGTCGCTTCCAGCTCTGCCATCACCTGTTCGACAGACTCGGAAATGTCCAGGGGCGACTGATCTCCCGTTCGGAAGATCTCGATTTCCACTGAGGGCAGACTGTTGAAGCGCGAATGAAACCCGCTTTCCTCAAAGCCATCGCGAACGGTGGCGATATCGCCGAGCGTGACGGAGCCACCGGAAGCCGCATTGAGGATCACAATGTCTTCGAACGCATCGGCCCACTGCTTACGTTCTTTGAGCCTGAGCAATATATCGCCGTTTTCCGTGGCCATGGAGCCAGCCGGTATGTCCTCGCTGGACTGCTCGATACGGCTGGCTACATCGGACAGGGTCAAGTTGTATTTGCGTAAGGTCTCCTGGGTAATCTCCACGCTGGTCATGTAGGCCGGTACGTCATCTATAACGGCCTGGGTGATGGCGTCTTCAGAGAGCAGACGGTTGCGCACCTGCTCACCGAGCTGACGCAGCGTCCAGATATCCACATCGCCGTAGAGGGTCAGTTCCATCACATCCCGGGTTGGCGTTACCAGCCAGATTTCCGGCTCCTCCGCCTGCTCCGGGAAGGTGCGAATGCGGTCAACCGCCTGCTCGATGTCCTGCAGGGCCTGCATGCGGTTGGTGCCAGAGACCAGTTCCAGTTGAATGTTACCGCTGCCCTCGCGCGCAGTGGAGGTCATTTCCTCAATGCTCTGGATTCCCTGAACCGCCTCTTCAACCGGCAGCAGTATGCCCTGCTCCACCTCCTCAGGGGCAGCGCCGGGGTAGCTGACAGATATCTGGACAAGGTCCAGTTGGAACTCTGGAAAGACTTCTTTCTGCACCTGCGTGGCCATCCAGAAACCGCCGGCCAGCAGCATGATCATGATCAGGTTGGCAGCGATGGAGTTGCGTGCCATCCATTCAATCGGGCCGACCCAGCCCCGCCCTTTGGGGGAATCACTCATCGCGGTCACCTTCTGTGCGGTCATCCTCCAGCCTCAGGCGCGCGCCACTTACTACTGAGGCCAGGTCGTTGGTGATCACCTGGTCGCCGTTTTCCAGGCCCGCCTGTATGAAAGCGTATTCATCATCACGGAAGGCAATTTCGACCTCGCGAATCGCCAGTTGACGCTCCTCCATAACCCACACAGTGTTGTTACGGCGCACCCAGTCCCGCTCAATACGCACCACATCCTCCAGCGGCGTGCCCTCTATTTCGGCCCGTACGAACGAGCCGAGCATCAGCGGCGGCTCGCCCTCAGCCTGATCCAGTGCAAGCGGGTCCTCAACGGTGATCAGCACGCGAGCCATGCGCGCACTGCTGTCCAGCTCTCCAACCAGTCTTGCAAGCATGCCCTCACGCATCTGGCCAGCGGGCCAGACAGTGTCGTGGTGAATGGTTACGGGCGCTCCAGAAGAATCCGGATCGTCGTTGAAGGTCAGCCAGCGGAGTTTTGACAGAGGCACCGTGGCCTCTACCCAATACTGCCCGGTGCCCACCAGACGGCCGAGGGACTGGCCGGCGCTGACCTGGGAGCCCAGAGTCACTTCTCGGGCCAGTACCTGTGCAGGAAACGGAGCGCGAATACGCGTTCGGGCAAGATCAAGCTCGGCCTGCTCCACCGCCGACTCGGCGACGGCCACCCTGGCCCGGGCCTGCTCCAGTTGGGGTTGGCGGAGCACCAGCGCCTGGTCGGCGGCTTCAATGTCTTCACCGAGCAACTCGAATTCCTGCCGGGCAACGGTCTGCTGACCTTTCTCGAGGGCCAGGTCTGCCTGGGCCTGTTGCAGCTCGCTGCGTCTTTGCTGCAGCAACGCCTGGTAATCCGCCGGGTCGATCCGCAGCAGTTCTTCACCCTTGTCGAAACGGCTTCCGGGTGTAAACGCATCGGCCTGGTAAATCACCTCGCCGCCCACCCGGGATCCAAGAGTGATCTCCCGGGCCGGAGCCACCTGCCCCATCACTTCCACTGTGGGTGTATAATGGCCCCGGCTGACGGTTTGAACATCCACCAGCATGGCGCTTTCACGGGCCGCGTCTTTGCGGGTAGCGGTCGGCTCGGTCTTGAAGATCAGCCAGACCACCGCAACACCCACCAGCACGATCATCAACGATACCAACACGGTTTTCAGTGGGCCGGCCTTACCGCGCTCGGGACGGACTGCATTCTCATCGATGGCCTGGCTCATCCCTCTGTGCTCTCCTCTGCGCCCATGGTGTCGTTCGCCGAACTCTTGCTTTGGGCGTCGCTGGTTGGTTCGGCAAGTTCTATACGCCCGGCCAGTGCCCGGTAAAGTGCTACACGGGTGGTCAGCAGTTGCTGCCGGGTGGTGAGCCGTGTGCGTTGCAGGTCCTGTATGTCCTGCAGGGCGGTTAACACGTCCAGATAATTGACCGCACCATTAAGGTATTGGTTACGCAGTTGCCGGTAGGTTGTATCAGCCAGCTCAACCTGGTCTTCCAGGCTTTCCAGGCGGCGTTGCTGTTGCTGCTCCCTGACCAGCGCATCCTCAACTTCCTGAACGGCGGTCAGCACAGCCTGCCCGTATTCCTGCACCAACTCCTCAACCACAGCCCGGGAACGGCGGACTTCAGCGCGGCGCTCGCCACCATCAACCAGTGGAACCAGAAGATTACCGGCCAGGGTCGCCAGCCAGTCATCGAAGAGATCGCCGGCATCGTTTGATTGGGAGTTCACCGAGGCCTCGATGGACAGCCTTGGGAACCGATTGCTGATGGCGGCTGCCAGATCCCGGTCGGCCGCCTGAATCAGCCACCAGGCCTGTCGCAGATCCGGCCGGCGCTGGACAAGCTCGGCCGGTATACCGGTCTCTGGCAATGGCGGCAGCATTGGCAGTGTGTTCTCTTCAGGCAGGTCACTTCGGCCCGGCGACCGCCCCAGAAATACCGCCAGCTGGTGTTCCAGAATGCCAATTTCTCCTTCAATATCACTCAACCGCTCCCGCGAAGCGCTGACAAGTTGGCGCTGGCGCAACACATCCGCACTGCCACTCTGCCCCGTTCCGAACCGGGACTCGATCACGGTCAGTACATTCTGGTTGGTCTCCAACTGGCTCTGGGCCAGGGCTTGCTGGGCCCGCTGCTCCACCAGCTCAAACCAGGACGTGGCAATCTCACCACTGAGGGAAACGGCCGCGGCCTGGTAGTCCCCCAGGCTGGCCGAGGCCCGGAGAGCCTCTGCCTCGGTGAGCGATTGCACACGCCCCCAAAGATCCAGCTCATAGCTGGCGCTAAGGCCTGCGCTGAACGTCGTGGTATCGATGGTATCGGATTGCTGTTGCTCGGCCCCGGCACTGGCGTCCACAGATGGCAAAAGCGCGGCGCCCTGCCGGTCCGCGACCGCTCTTGCCTGGCGTAGCCGCTGATAGCTGACCCGTAAACCCAGATTACCGCCCAGAGCCTGCGCAACCAGTTCATTCAACTGCTCGTCGCCAAAAGACTGCCACCAGGCATCGGCTGCCTCTGGCTGACCCGTGCTGGAAAACGCGGCGGGTAACTCCACCGGTACCGGAAGCGATTCCTGCCGGGTAGCACAGGCGGACAGGAACAGAACAGCAGCGATGGAAAAAAGCCGTGAGTGCGGTCTGGCGATTACATCAAACATGAATAACCGGGTTTAGTCTGGTGTCGGGGATACAGTGAGAACTCAACATACCATGTGTTCATCAGGAAGTTTCATCACATTCCTGTTGTTTGTGGGGATTTACACGATTTTGACATAACCGGACAGCCTTTTTACCGCCAGCAAGCCTGCCCTTAAAATAGTTTTTTCATACTGGCGCAGCCGAAGGGCCTCACAGTATAGTTATCGCCATGAAACAGAACCCTCCCATACCGAACGATAAACTGCTGGATCTGCTGCTGGACGTGGTCTGCGTGGTAGATAAGGACGGTCGCTTTCTTTCTGTGAGCGCAGCCAGTAAACGGGTTTTCGGTTACCGCCCCGACGAGATGATCGGCCGGAGTGCTTTTGATTTCATGCATCCTGACGATCACTCACTGACGCTTGGGATCATCGAACAAATCAACTCGGGCAAACCCGACCCGGATCATGAGAACCGTTACCTCCATAAAAACGGCCAGATTGTACATATTATGTGGTCTGCCCAGTGGCTTGAGGCCGAACAGGTGCGGGTGGGCGTTGCCCGCGACGTTACTGAACGCAGGCGCGCAGACGCGATGCAGACAGCGCTCTATACCATATCCGAAGCGGCTCATGGAGCGGGCGACCTCCAGGTACTGTTTAATCGGGTGCATGAAGTCATCGGCCGGTTACTGCCTGCCGAGAACTTTTTTGTCGCACTTTACGATGCCGGGAATGATCAACTCAGCTTCCCTTATTACGTCGATCAGCATGATTCGGTGCCACCAGACCGGCCACTGGACTCCGGAACCCTCAGTGCCGAAGTGATTCGCTCCGGTGAGGCCCTGTTGCTGACGCCTGACACGGCCGGAGACCTGCTCGCAGAGATTGGCATGGTGGCTCTCTGGACTGGCTTGGTGTGCCTTTGATAGCGGGCGCGGATACCATCGGCGCCCTGGTGGTCCAGACCTATTGCGGGTCCGTGCGCTACACAGAGAGGGACAGGGAACTGTTGCAGTTTGTCTCAAGCCAGGTAGCGGCGGCGGTGGAGCGGAAGCGAACCCATTCCCGCCTGGAATACCTTGCCCAGCACGATCAACTGACAACACTGCCCAACCGCGCGCTGTTCCTAGACCGCCTGCAACACACCCTGAGACAGGCCGAGAGAAATTCAGCCGTGCTGGCAGTACTCTACCTCGACATGGACAACTTCAAGGAAATCAACGATACCTTTGGCCATACCATTGGCGATCATTTACTGCGGGAAGTCGCTTGCCGCCTCAGGCAGTGTGTGCGGGAGTCGGATACCGTTGGCCGTCTGGGTGGTGACGAATTCGCTGTTCTTCTGGATGGCATCAGCAAACCGGAGGACGCCATCGTGGTAGCCGAGAAAATCATCGCTACTCTCAGCGATACCTATGTCCTGGAGGGCAAGCTCATGATGACGGCTCCAAGTGTCGGCATTGCAGTATATCCCGAGCATGGCCAGGATGAATTACAACTGGTGCGCCAGGCAGACGATGCCATGTACCTGGCCAAGCGCGACGGCGGTAAACGCTATAAAACGGGTCAGACACCTTAAACTTGAACTCGAGAGACCGCCGTCAATTGCTAAATCCCGTCATCCTGATTATCCAACGCATACGTCAGGCTACTCTTGATCTCCCCCCAGATGGCCACGAAAAAAGCCGTCAGCGGAACGGCTAGCACCATACCGGTTATGCCACCCAGAACAGTGCCCCAGAAGAAAAGTGAAATAATAACCAGCGCCGGATGCAGGCCAGATCGGTTAGCCATGATTTTCGGTGTCAGCAGCCAGCTTTCAATTAACTGAACCATCGCGAACACAACGGCCGCAAGAACCAGTAGTTCACCACCTCCCTCCGGTTGCATATAGGCAATCGGAAGCACCACCAGCAAGCCGATCAGCGAGCCCAGAAAGGGAACAATATTAAGCAGCCCAAGCGCCAGCCCGGCAAGCACCCCGAATTCCAGCCCGATCACCGCAAAGCCCAGGGCATAAAGCACACCCATGCAAAGAGCGATAAGCAATTGCCCCTGAAAGAAAGCGGTGACATATCCCAGAAATACATCCATGAAATACATCACCTTCTGCTGGGTGGGTTTGCTGAATACCGATAAAATCTCGTTTGCCTGCCCTCGCAGTAGATCCCCTGAAAGCAGGGTGAAGAAAAGAAAAAGCGGCACGAAGCTCAGCCCCGCCAGCATTCCGAGGTAGGACATGATGGTTTTGCCCGGATCTTCAAACACCGGCGTCGACTTTTCCTCGCCATTACTCTCCATAGTAGCTGACACCAGCGATGTCAGCTCCGGAAAATAGACTGAGAAATGATCCTGCCAACTGGCCACGGCTTGAGGTATCAGGGTCATCAACTCGACAATCTGGTTGACGACTGTGGGTATCAGCAACAGAACCAGGCCGCTAACACACCCAAAAAAGATTATCAGTAGAAGAAGAACGGCCAGCAGGCGAGGCAAATGCAGCCGCTTTTCGAAAAACTCTGCGACCGGATGAAGCACCAGCGCCAGAATACCGGACAGGCTAAGTGAGAGGATCAGGTTGTCAAAAGTGCCCAGTACCCATCCGAACGCCCACAACACAAACCCGACCAACACCGTCAGGGTGACCAAAGACAACAGCACCGCTGTGCAGCGAAAAAGGCGAAGCTCCACAGCGTTGAACAGTCGTTTGCTCAAAAAGGCCTGGGTGCGCTGAGGCACGGTCAATGCCTGTCTGGCTTATTCAATGGCCGGCGCAAAATCAGTTACTCATCATTGATCTTTCCCAGCACAGCGCCATCCTTTTCACCGCTCTTTTCGGGTTTACCTTTGTCTTCCTGGCGCTTGTCAGTGGTGGCTTTTTCCGTAGCTGCCTTGCCACTGTCTTTATCCTGACCACTGCTGCTCTGATCCTGGTTCTTGTTCATGATCTGATCCTCTGTCGTTTGTGTCGATACTGCCCATCGCCCTGCACTTATCTGTGCCGGGTAACACAATCACGTTAGTTGATGCATCGAAATCGGTCGGTGCGCTGCCCAACACAAACAGATTGGTTAACCCAAAGGCGCGGTTTAGTGCGCTAACGCACTGACAATGCACTCAGCCAGTCTCAAGCTGACATGACATTTTCGCAATCTGATAAGCGCATGAAAGAGAGGGAATCTCATGAAATCCGGGAAAATAACGCCTATCGATTTGCAGTCCGGCAAGCAACGGAGGCTCCGTTACACTTTCGCCACCCTCAACACTGCCATCCTGATAACCACAATTGTATCTGTCGTATGGATTTTCGGGAAAATCATCGCTGCTCTGCATGCACTCGTGTTCAGTCTGGTTTTCGCGGACACACCGGAGCAGCAGTCTCAGAACGATTTCATGATGCTGGAAGACATTACGACATGGGTGGAAGTCCATTCAACTGTCCAGTATTCGGAGACACTCGGTGACAGCGATACCCGATATACCATAGATCGCAATGAAGGGAGCCCATAAAACGCGCAACCTGGCAATACCGCCAGACACGTTAAGCACTGCCTGCAAAACCTGCAGGCAGTGCTCAGGCACTATCAAGTATCAACGCTTGGAGGCTTTCTCGAAGTCATCGATCTGCTTATTGGCCTCATCTCTGGTCACGCCATAAGCCTGCTGGATCTCGCCTGCCAGCTGTTCGCGCTTGCCGGCCACCTCGTCAAGGCGGTCATCAGTCAGCTTGCCCCACTGCTCTTTCACTTTGCCTCTGAGTTCTTTCCAGTTGCCTTCGATCGTGTCCTTATTCATGTTCGCTCCTTTGACCCTGCGGCCAGATAATGGGTTCATCCTACGGAAGCCCGCATTGCATGGAACTGCGTGCAACCGCCTGATCATCGTCCTCTGAAGCCGAGCTGGTGTCTGTGCGTTAACAAACACAGACCTGCCCCGGGCGAACGCCTGTCTTTTCGGGGGCAGGTGTTCTGTTGGCCAACGAACAGACTCCCGGTCTGGGCCGCGTTAGCCTTACCATGCACTTGGTCAGTCAACCGCCGAGGCGCAGCCTCACTGGCGTTACAGAATATCTGGGGTTGGCGACGACAGGAGATAAGGATATGGAACGAATAATGCGATCAGTCCCGATGCTGGCAGTAGCGATGCTGCTGGCTTTGCTCGTCGGATGTGCCTCTACAGAATCAAGCTCGGGCACCGGTGAGTACATCGACGACACAGTGATCACTACCAAGGTCAAGGCTGCAATTTTCAACGAAACAACCCTGGAAAGCGCCGAAATCAACGTCGAGACATACAAGGGTGTCGTCCAGCTGTCAGGCTTTGTAAATTCGCAGGATGACATCGATACCGCTGAGAAACTGGCCCGCGGAGTCAAGGGCGTTAAATCGGTCAGTAACGATATGGATCTGAAATAGCGTTTGGAGTTATCCCCATTGAGTGCAATGGGGAGTCTTCTTTAAAAAGGAAATCCTATGAAAAAGCTTCATTCACTCGTCTTTTACGCACTGATGACCCCAGCTATAACGTTCGGTTCAAGTGCGTTACTTGCCGAGAAACACAATAGCGATGAAAGGGATCTGGGAGAGCAGAGCATGGGCCACGATGCTGACCCGGATACGCAGAGCTCTGAGCAAGACAAAGACGTCACCAAATCCAAATACAATAAAAATGGGCAAACTGAGCAAACTGAGCAGAAAAAGGGTGATCCGTGCGATAGCGAACAGACCGAATAAAACCAAATGGCTAACCTGATTACAGATGAGGCAACGGAGCGGCCAAAACAGGATGTTACATCATGCGCCACAAGGATGGGGCGCAACCCGAATTCAGGAATCATAGGCAGAGGATCTACCCATGAACAAGATCGTTTACATTGTTGGTCTCGTGGTTATCATTCTGGTGATTCTTTCCTTTCTAGGTTTACGTTGAGCTGGGGCTGCTAACGGCCCCTAATTGGCAGTATGGCTCTGGACCCGCAGTGCCCTCTAGTACCGGCCTCGCTATCTGGCGGAGGCCGTTTTTTTTGTAACCATTTAAGTTGAATGTGCGCCGTCGACATTAAGAGAATTACCTGCAGCGCTGCGGAGAGGTAACGTTGCCACGGGAATATCAGCACTATTCTTGATGACCTGGCGCTGCGGCAGGTAATCAAGTAACCGGTCGCACTCGGTGCTGACCACGGAGTAACACTCACAACTCAGTGATTCAAGCTTCGCTCGGTCAAGTACAGTGATCATCCCACGCTTATAGGAAATAACGCCCAGTTTCTGCAGTTTCGTTGCGGCTTCGGTGACGCTTTCACGGCGAACACCAAGCATATGACTGATGAATTCCTGTGTCATGGTCAAGTGATTGTGCGATAGCCGATCGACGGAAAGCAGAAGCCAGCGGCAGAGTTGCTGGTCAATAGAGTGTTGGCGGTTGCATACGGCAGTCTGGGCCACTTGAGTGATCAGCGCCTGGGTGTAGCGCAACATCAATAGCAAAAGCTGACCGTGGCGATTGAACTCCTCTTTTATATACTTCCTGGGGAGCCGGTAGGCGTAGCCGGCGCTCTGCACGAGCGACCGGCTAGGAGTAGTCTCCCCTCCCATAAACAAGGTGACACCCAGCAAACCCTCGTTTCCGACCACCGAAATCGCGGTCGATGCCCCGTTTTCCATCTGGTACTGCATTGAGATTATGGAATCAGTCGGAAAATAGACATGATCAATAGGCCGATTGGACTCATACATCACCGCTCGTAATGACAATGGTACAAGTTCCAGATAAGGGAACAAACGGCTTTGGACGTCAGGCTGCAACGCTGCCAACAGGTGATTGTGCCTGGGCTCCGGCTTGGGCGAAAGGTCATTGCTTTGAAATGGCATTGGAGTGTCTCACAGGTCAAATGTAACTGATCGTAACGGGGGCATGGGGTTGGCTCTGTGCGGGACCGCACAGAGCCTATGTGTGCTTTCGAACAGACGGGCGAAGGGTTGCCCCCCATCCTGTGAGTGTGCGCTGGCATTGGACATCTAGACCACCATTTGCTGCGCCACGATCCGCGCCAGGTGTTAATGGGCGCATTAAGGAAATGCAATCTGAACAATGTGAGCAAGGAGCTTCCCATGATCAGAATCAAGACTGCGGCGATCACTTTCTGTCTTCTAGGTGCCTTGCCTCTGGCAGTATCCGCACAATCCGCTGAGTTTGGCCCGCGCGAGGGCGACCGTGAATTCTCCCTCTCCGGAACGGGCAGTAACGACCGGGATTTCAATAGCGGCAGTTTCGGCGTGACCGGTGATCTGGGCTGGTATCTGCGGCGCGACGTGGTGGCCGGTGTCCGCCAAAGTGTGAGTTACGCCGATATCGAGGGGGAAGGTGTCACGGATGATTTCTGGAACGGCTCAACCCGTGGATACCTCGACTATCAATTTCTCAACGACCGCGCACGACCTTTCGTCGGTGCCAGCCTCGGCGGCATCTATGGCGACGGAGTCAAGGACAGTGCCTTTGCCGGCCTGGAAACGGGTTTAAAGTACTACGTGCAGACCAAGACCTATTTCCTTGCTCGCGCCGAGTATCAATTCCTGTTCAGCGACACCGATAATGCTACCGATGCGTTCCAGGATGACGGCATCTGGGCCTATACCGTGGGTCTGGGTTATAACTTCTGAACCCGGTTATAGTGCTGACTCGGTATGACGGGGGTCGGTGCCGGTGACCAGTTGGCTATCACTGGCTCGATGCCCGTACAGCTGCTGTATGCCACGCAGATCACCTGGCTGCAGCCCGGGGAAGTTCTCGGTATAGCGAAAGCCCATCACCTGTCCGGAAGGGCCGGGATGGTCCAGGCCGATGGCGTGGCCGATTTCATGAATCAGCGTGTAGCGGATATCGTAGATTTCCGTGTCGCCACCGAACCCGACTTTCCATTTCTGTTCGGGGTTCAGGCATATTAGTGCCTGGTCGATGGCGCGCACATTCCCTTTCCCGTGGGATGCAAAGGTTACGTTGGCAAAGGCGCGACGACGTGGCTGGCCCTGCGCCCCGAGAATGATGTCCGCATCGCGGGCATCCGCAACCCGGTGAAATGAAAGGTCAGCGGCACCTTCCCATACCCGGAACGCGGCGGCGGTCTCCTGTGCCAGCTTCTCGAAGGGCAGATCCTGTACGGAGAGTGCTTTCATCGGTGCCAGAACGCCACAATTGCGGGCATCATCAAAATAAAGTGTTTCATCCGCAAAGGCGTAGCTGATCTTTGCCCCTGCTCCCAGCCTCTGCTCGCCCCATTTCACCAGGTAGCCTTCCAGCTCAAGCAGCCGGTAGCCCTCCCCTTTGTCTGCGGCAAGCAATGGGGGCGACAGCGGCAGGAAGCTCGCCACTATCAGCATTATGATGATATTCCCTGACTGAAAAAGGCGTTCCCGCAGCGTCAAAACTCGATTCATGGCAACAGAGTAATGGCAGCGCCGGGGGATGTCGGTTGAAGTTTGGTAAAGGAATGTTGATCGGGATACAATTATCCCAGTCGCGCGAAGGAAAACAGCCCGGTCAGCGGATGTGAGCGCTTTTCGATCTGCGCTCGCAGCAAGCCCGCGCCGAGCATGCTGTAGGTAATTCCGTTACCACCGTAGGCCAACGCGAACAGCACACGCGGCCCATACTGCGAGTGTTCACCGAACAGCGGCAGCCCGTCGCTGGTTTCAGCAAACGTACCTGCCCAGGCAAAAGCCGGCTGGGCCTGAAGGTGAGGAAACAACCGGCCAACCTTACGCTGCAGAGTCGCCGCCTTGCGTTCCACCATCCGGTCCCGACGGGCCGGTATGTCGCGGTCGTCGTCCTCGCCACCCACCAATAGCCGCCCATCGCCAGTACTGCGCAGATAGATATATGGCCTGGAAGACTCCCACAGCATCGTGTTTGCCAACCAGCGCAGCTTCACTGGATCAACGGGGTCGCTGATGTAGGCGTAGCTGCTGAGATTTTTCGCAACGCGCTGGCGCAACCAGTGTTGGGACTCGTAGCCACTGGCAACTACGGTGTGTTTCGCTTTTATCGACATGCCACTGTCGGTGATCAACTGAACCGATTCGGCCGTTGCGGTCATGAATTTCACCTGGGTGCGATCGAAAACGCGCGCGCCCTTTCGCTGCATTCGCTCAAGCAGTCTTGAGGCGAGCCGATAGGGATCCACCCTTGCCGCCACGGAGCTGAGGATGGCCGCGGGTGCCTTCAATCCATATTCGCCCTTGAGCGCATGGCGGCTGAGCCAGCGCACCGGAAAGTCATGTTGTTTCCGCCAGACGAATTCATCAGCCAGGCTTGAAACATCAGAGCAATTGCTGGCGTAGTAAAGGCTGTCGCAGTTGGCGAAATCCACATCTCCGACTTCGTGAGCCAGTTCCTCGATCTCACTGATTGCGCGCAAGCTGGATTGATAAGCCAAAAGCGCCGAGGCCTGGTCATAGCGTTTGGCGAGGTCTGTCGCATGGGTATCGATTTCATACTGCAGCAAGGCGGTACTGGCCGAGGTGCTACCCCAGCATACGTCGCGCCGATCGACCACCACCACGTCGTGTCCATGGCGCGCCAGTTCATCTGCGATCAGCGCACCGGTAATACCAGCGCCCACGACTACCACATCGCACGTCAGGTCGGCATCAAGCTGAGGAAAGGCATACATCAGGCCATTCTTCACCGCCCAGAACGGGTATCCACTTTTCAGGTCCATCTACCCCCCCACGAATCATGTATGACGTATGTGACCGGTTGGGTCACCGTTGACGATGACCTCAGCCTCCCGCTCAAGCCGCTGGAGATCTTGAGACAACATCCCATTGGCTTGTGCCAGAGCCCGCATCATCTCCACCTGACATTCGACCTCAGAGATGACATCGAACGCCTTGCAGTTCTCGGCGACCTCTCTTACCCGGTGAAGCATATGCATCAGATGACGGGCCGCTTGCGGGTCACGGGCGGCCGAATCCCGGAGCCGTTCCACGCACAGTTGCACCAGGTCGGCTGCGTCCCAGCCGACCTGGTCGTAGACACAACGGCCATGCTTATCACTGTCATGCAGTCGTGGTAGTCCCTGCGCAATGATTTCCTCGAGCACGGCTTCGAGGTGAACCATTACCTCGTGAGCGGTTGAGGTGTCCGCACGAGCCTGCAGCGCGAAGGTCCCAACATCCACCAGTTGGCTCACAGCGAACACGAGATCCATATCAGGGCAGCGGGTACGGGCGAGGGTAAAAGCCTTGGCTACAGCATCGAAGTTGGCTTCGCCGTCGACCTCTATCGAGGAAACGAGCGCGACAGGGCGGCGGGGGGTGACAAACTCGCCAATCCGGCAGCGCAGATGGGCAACGCCCCCGACGGGCAGCGCCTTGCGAATCCGGTCGATGTCGATACGGATAATCCATCCGGTTCCCGGAGCCAGGACCGTCCGCGCTGCCGACATCGGCGGCGGCACCTCGGCGATAACAATCCGCGCCTTTGGATGGCGATCCAGCACCTGGATGGCATCTTCGGCAAGGCGGCTGACCAGCTCCGGCAATGACAGACTCAGCGTCGCATGCTGGATCGCCAGTAAAACCCCCGCCATGGCGGCGAGCGCAATCATCACCACCAGCACGGTGCTCACAAGAGGAGCAGCCGCCTGTTCTTCCGTCGGCATTCGCAACAGGATGACCAGTACCGCTACGATACCTGCTGACATGAACGCCAGCAGATTGCGCTGGAAGCTGTCGTCCAGGAAGATCAGCAGTGTACGGGGGGAGAAATGCGAGGCCATCATGCCAACCACCACCGTGCGCATCCACAGGCCGAACACCGCAACCGTGATGAGACCACCAATCACCGACCCCAGCAGGATTCGCGCGTCGGCAACGGTACCCAGTTCGACCGGTGGTGGCCACAGCCACTCGGTATCCACGGCCAGTGCAGCCAGGCCAACCCCCAGCCCAGTGACCATGGCAACGCCCATCGTCAGGGTAATGTGGCCGATGCGAAGAGTCGTCCGGTGCACTCTTGGCTGGCTGCGGTTCATCTTTTTCATGCTGTCACCTCCCGGTAGCAGCCCGGTAATGCTCAGGCATCCTCCCGACCAATCATTTCGGGCGTGTGCCCGCCAGAATCACCCGGCAGTAAAAGCCGCGTCGGTGCGCTGCCGCACTCACCCTAAGCGATGCCGGTAATACTCGCTATCGACGAAACGCAAAATTTTTTGCCACTCCGTTTGTTGGCGCACAGAGCACTCTCGCCAACAGCGCCATAGTTGAGAGCCAGGGTTCGCAGAGACGATACGTCCCTCAGCCTTCACCCAACTCGGAGAAGATTCATGGCGACCAAAAAGAAATCAGCCAAGGGAGCGCCCGGGGTGCTCAAAACCAACGACATAGTTGCGAAGCAGGCCGGCGCAAGCCAGGATTTCGTCGCTGCGATATCCCATAACCCCATCAAGAAACTCGAGCACGGCCACGACAACGCCATAGCGCCATCGGCCGGGGAGACGGTAAAGCCTGGCTCCAGCAAGCTGACCGCAAGCACAACCACCGAGGAAACCGGAACGGCAAAAACCGGCGGCCCCGCAGAGCTTGGGACCAACGCCACCGTTGCGCCGCTTGATGCTTTTAAAGTCGACCCGAGTGATCAACCGCTGACCACCAATCAGGGCGTACCCATTGGTGATAACCAGAACACCCTGAAAGCAGGGTTGCGTGGGCCATCGTTACTGGAAGATTTCATTCTTCGGGAAAAAATCACGCACTTTGATCACGAACGCATCCCCGAGCGCATTGTCCATGCCCGCGGTTCAGCCGCGCACGGGTATTTCGAAGCCTATGATGCGCTCACAAAATACACCTGCGCGGCCCCGTTCGCTGAAAAAGGTAAGGTAACGCCGGTTTTTGCGCGTTTTTCCACCGTCGCCGGTGAACGTGGCTCGAAAGACACCGCCCGGGACGCCCGCGGCTTTGCGGTGAAGTTCTATACCGACCAGGGCAACTGGGATCTGGTCGGCAATAACATACCGGTATTCTTCATACAGGATGCAATGAAATTCCCGGATCTGGTCCACGCGATCAAGCCAGAACCCCATCACGGCATGCCGCAGGCGGCGTCAGCCCATGACACTTTCTGGGATTTTGTCTCGCTGATGCCGGAATCCACTCACATGCTGATGTGGGTTATGTCGGACCGCGGGATACCACGCAGCTATCGGATGATGCAGGGCTTTGGCGTCCACACGTTTCGCCTGGTCAACGAGCAGGGTGAATCGGTGTTCTGCAAGTTCCACTGGACACCACTGCAGGGCACCCACTCACTGGTCTGGGATGAAGCAGTAAAAATTTCCGGTGCGGATCCAGACTTTCATCGCCGCGATCTTTGGGAATCCATCGAGGCCGGAGAATTCCCGGAATGGGAACTGGGGCTGCAGATCTTCACCGAGGAGCAGGCGGAACGCTTCAGCTTCGATGTGCTCGATGCCACCAAGATCGTGCCGGAGGAACTGGTGCCGCTGACGCCCGTCGGGCGCATGGTACTCAACCGCAACCCTGATAACTTCTTCGCGGAAACCGAGCAGGTGGCGTTCTGTACGGCCCACGTGGTGCCGGGCATCGATTTCTCCAACGATCCCTTGCTCGCGGGCCGTATACATTCCTATGCCGACACGCAGCTCACACGACTTGGCGGTCCCAATTTTCACGAAATTCCGATCAACGCCCCTCTAGCACCGGTACAGAACAATCAGCGCGATGGTTTGCATCGTCAGGCGGTGCATCGCGGCCGGGTTGCCTACGAGCCTAATTCACTGGCGGGTGGCTGCCCCTTCCAAGCCGGCACGGAAGGATTCGTGTCTTTCCCCGATACCAGTGCGGAAGACAAACTTCGTGGCAAACCGGAGAAATTCGCCGAGCATTATGCCCAGGCCACGTTGTTCTTTAACAGCCAGACACCGGTCGAACAGGCGCATATTGCAGCCGGATTCACCTTCGAGCTCAGCAAGGTTGGTGTTCCTGCCATACGTGAGCGGATGTTGTCCTCGCTGGTGAACGTTTCGTCGGACCTGGCTGCCAAAGTTGCAGACGGTCTGGGCATGGCGGTGCCCGATGCCATGCCGAGGGCAATGGATAATCCGCAGGCTCCGGAAGTGACTGAATCTCCGGCCCTGTCGCTGACGGCGCTGCCAGGCGAATGCGGTGTCCGCACACGCCAGATTGCCGTACTGATTGAAAATGGCGTGCATTATGCCTCGCTTGCCAGCCTGCACAGTGCGCTGACTGATGCGGGGGCAGTGGTTCATTTCGTGGGGCCAAGGGTAGGCAATTTCGTCGGCGATTCCGGCGAGACTATAGAAGCGGATAAATCGATGGAAAATGCTCCGGGATTCCTGTTCGACGCGCTGGTATTACCCGATGGTGCCGAAGCGATCCAGGCACTGTTAGATAATGGTGATCCAATGGAGTTTGTCAAAGATCAGTATAAGCACTGCAAAACGATTCTTGTTCTGGGCGCCGGACGGAAGCTGCTGGAAATGGCAGGCATCGATTCAACCGCCGGGAAAGACCCGGGCATTCTCCTGGCGGAAAGCGCGGATGCAGCCGAAATCGCACCCGGTTTCATCGACGCAGTCTCGGCGCATCGCCATTCATCCCGCGAAATGGATCCACCAACCAAATGAGGCAGCAGCATCGATAACCTATTTTTTAGTGGATGGGACAGCCTGCTACGCACCCTGATTGTCGGGGTGCTGGCTTACGTTGCGCTGGTTGTTTTTCTCCGCGTTTCCGGAAAGCGAACACTCTCGAAAATGAACGCCTTCGACCTGGTAGTGACCGTCGCCCTGGGTTCGACACTGGCGACGGTCCTGCTTTCCAAGGATGTCGCCTTGGCTGAGGGGTTGTTGGCGTTCGCTCTGCTCATCAGCCTGCAGTTCACAGTCACATGGTGCAGTGTCAGGGCGCGGTGGGTTCGGCAGCTGGCGACGGGAGAGCCATCGATGTTGCTGTACGATGGCAAATTGCTTCCATCGGCGCTGATGCAGGAGCGAGTGAACGAAGATGAGGTCCGAGCGGCAGTCCGCTCAGCCGGGATAGATTCCCTGGAAAACGTGCACGCGATCATTCTGGAGACTGATGGCTCATTCAGCGTCGTCAAGCCGGGCGGCAGTGGTTCCAGCCTCGTGGGAGTCAACGGATCCCCGAATTCAGACGCTGCGCGAGTGGAAAACCAGCGCGATGATACGAGGAAGTCGGCGCCTTGAACCTGGACAGGCTGCGGTTTGTGTTCAGCCGGATTAGCGAGCGACTGTGGGTCAAGCCACTAATTCTTTGCGTGCTTTCTATTGGTGGCACATTCGTTGCCAAACTGGCTGACGATGTAGGGCTTTCCGGAATGCTACCGGACGTCACACTGAAATCCGTCGAATCCCTGCTGTCCATCATGGCGTCCAGCATGCTGGTGATTGCTACCTTTGCGGTGGGGTCCATGGTGGCCGCTTATGCATCCGCCAGCGCCGGTGCGACACCTCGTTCCATACCGCTGGTTATTGCGGATGACGTTACCCAGAACGCGTTGTCTGCGTTTATCGGTGCCTTCATCTTCAGTATTGTTTCCCTGATAGCCATCCAGAATGAGATGTTTGAATCCGCCGGCCGGTTTGCGATTTTCGTGCTTACCCTTCTGGTGTTTGCCATTGTCATCATCACATTCGTTCGCTGGGTGGACAGAATCGCCCGGCTGGGCCGTGTGGTGAACACCATTGAACAAGTGGAAAGGGCTGCCAGCGACGCACTGGATCGCCGCCGCCATGCGCCGACGCTAGGTGCCCTGAAAGTTCTGCCCCATCAGGCCAGAGAACCGGGCATCGCGATTTTTTCGCCAACAGTGGGTTATGTGCAGCATATTGATCTGGAGACACTACAATCCAGCGCTGAGGCGCTCAATTGTCATGTAATGGTTACCGCGCTGCCCGGTTCCTTTGTCCACACACACCTGCCACTGCTCAGTATTAAAGGTTGCACCGAAGATTGGCGGGGGTTCGATCCGGATGCCTTTTCCAGCGCCTTCACCATCAGCTCAAACCGCACCTTTGAAGATGATCCACGCTTTGGGCTGCTTGCATTGTCCGAGATCGCCGATAAGGCACTTTCGCCGGGCATCAATGACCCGGGAACCGCGATTAACGTCATTGGCACATTTGTGCGACTGTTTACACTTTGGCAATCCCCGCTTGAAAAAGAGGAGGTACAGGCCATCACCTATGACCGTGTATCGGTTCCAGAGTTAAAGGTCGATGATTTATTCGACGATGCCTTCACCGCCATCGCCCGGGACGGTGCGGGTATGGTTGAGGTGTCCATCCGGCTGCAGAAAGCCTTTTGGGCCCTGGCCGAAACCGACGATCCCCAGATGGTTGGCGCCGCTAAAAAACATTCACGGCGGGCTCTGACTTATTCGGAAACCGCCCTGACACTCTCCGACGATATCGATGCGGTACGCACAGAGGCTGCGTTTTCAGCGCTTTAACCACAGGACGAAGCTCCTCGGAGGTAATGCTCGCAATCCTCGGCCGAAAGTGGTTTGGCGTATAGAAAGCCCTGTCCCGCGTCACAGCCCAGCATTTTGAGGTGATATTCCTGTTCTTTGGTCTCAATCCCCTCGGCCAGCACATCCAGACCAAGACTGTGCCCCATTTCGATAATCGCCTTGGCAATTGCGCTACTCCCCTGGTCGCCCGGCAGTTCCCGAGAGAATGATTGATCTATTTTTAAGCGATGGAGTGGAAACTGCTTCAGGTAACTCAGACTTGAATAGCCAGTCCCAAAATCGTCTATAGCAAGCGTTACCCCCAGTCCACGAAGTATGTTGAGCTTGTGCAAAACTTCGTCAATGCCTTGCATGACCACGCCTTCCGTGACTTCCAATTCCAGTAAGTCAGGCTGTATTCCTGTGCGTGAAATCACATCGCTTATCAGATCGCAAAAATTAGCCTGGCGAAACTGATGTGCAGAAATATTCACCGCCATTGAACCCATTGTTAAGCCCTGAGACATCCAGCGAGCGTGCTGTTCGCAGGCCGCTTCCAAAACCCAGTTGCCAATCTGGACAATGAGGCCGGAGTCCTCCGCAATCGGGATAAATTGGCAAGGGGAGATAAGTCCACGAGAGGGATGCTGCCATCGAACGAGAGCTTCCACGCCGAGAATATCGCCAGTACTGAGGGCAAATTGTGGCTGGTACATCAGAAACAACTCATTACGTGCCACGACTTGATGCAAGTCACTCCCAAGGGTCAGGCGCTCCAGTGCTCGCATATTCATTTCAGGTTGGTAGAACTGATAACGGTTACGGCCCAACTCCTTGGCGACGTAAATTGCCGCATCTGCGTTACGCAGCAGGGTTACCACGTCCTTTCCATGGCGGGGAAAACACGCTATCCCGATACTGATGCCAAGAATAATTTCGGTTTCCTCCAGAATGAAGGGAGAGGTAATGACCGTGAGGAGCTTATCGGCAATGACAGCGGCATCCTGTTCGTTCTCAATCCCTGCCAGTGCGACAACGAACTCGTCGCCTCCTTGCCGGCTTACCGTATCCTCGGAGCGCACACAGCGTGACAGCCGCTTTGCAACCTCATGAAGAAGCAGATCCCCCAGGGCATGCCCAAATACATCATTTACATGCTTGAACCGATCCAGGTCCAGAAAAAGCAGTGCCACTTGTTTGTGATGACGCTCAGCATTAGACAAGGCGACGTTGATACGATCAGTTAAGAGCGAACGATTTGGCAAGTCCGTCAGCGGATCGTGAAGGGCCATGTGACTAAGCCTCTCGTTGGCTCGTTGGCGCTCGACTGCAGCACCGAGGATATTGGCAACCTCTTGCAGAAAACCAACATCATCGGCTGAGAATTTACGGGTCTCAACGGAGTGCGCGCCTAACACGCCAATAGACTGTTCAAATGCGTCAACCAGAACGTCGACCCTACTGGCAACACCATGAGAGGCAATTAGTTCGGAGAGAGCGAATCGCGAGTCCTCACTGAACTCCACTTTCAGACCCTGCATAATGGTCAATTCAGCTTCCGTATACACCTCGTCGAGACACGCAGCTGATAACGCAAACCGGCCAAGTGCTGCAATGAGCCGTTGTTGCTGTACCTTGGTGTACAGCGCCAGTTCGGCCTGTTTTCGTTCCGAAATATCCTGAACCGTGCCGAAAAGGCCTACGACCTCACCGCTGTCATGCTTTCTTGGTACTGCAATTACCTGAACGTAAGTGTCTTCACCGTCACCCTCGTTTCTTCGGAGGTCAAATCTTTGAGTGCGGCCGGATTCGGTTACCAGACTCACCATTTCTTTCAAAAGAGAAGCGCTTTCAGAGTGGAAGAGGCTCGCACACTCATCGAGGGTTTTTGGGGGGCCAAGTCGACTGTCTCTTCCGAGTAACTTATACAGTATCGGTGACCAGACCGTTTCTTCGGTGTGGGGGTTGTATTCCCAATCCCCGATTTTACCGACGAGCTGAGCCTCATCCAGGCGCTCCTGGGTTCGTTTCAGATCGTCAATGTCGGTGCAAGTGCCAAACCATTTTACGATGTTGCCTTCAGCATCGCGCATTGGAACGGCTCTGCCGAGCATCCAGTGATAAACCCCATCCCACCGACGTAGCCGGTATTCAATCTCATAGGGTTCGCCACTGTTCGTCGCCTCAAGCCACCGCTCAGCAGCACGGCCCCGATCCTCAGGATGGAAAGGTGGATTCCATCCGAATCCGAGGCTCTCTTCAAGCGTCAGCCCAGTGTAATCCAGCCAGCATTGGTTAAAGTCAATGTGCCAGCCGTCAGGGCGGGTAACCCATACAATTTGCGGCATGGTTTCAACAAGCGTCCGGAATTCCGCCTCGCGCGTGCGCAGCGCATTCTGGGCCCGGTTACGCTCTTCAACGTCGTTGATCGCTGCCAGCGCAGCTTGCCTACCGTTAAACTCAAGAAAATGGAAGCTGACTTCGACGTCGATCAGCCGGCCGTCACTGGTATAGTGCCGTGCCCTCACTAAATCGTTAAGGCGTCCGGAAGTGTTCGCGATGCTATCAACAACCAGTGAAAAATCTTCCGTAGGACGAATGTCCAGAAGTGTCATTTGCTGAAACGTTTCTCGACTGTACCCATACGCTCTGATCGCAGCCTCGTTGACCTCTAAAAATGCAAGAGTTTCAAGATCAAAGATCCACATTGGATGAGGGTTGGCTTCAAACAGCTCCCGATGGCGAACTTCGCTTTCTCGGAGATCTCTGATATCGGTATCCGGTAATTCACGGACAGCGGAAATATCATTGTTCTCTGAGGGCTGTGCTGTATCGGATTCTTCGCTCATAAACTTTACCTGACGATTCAGACGGCGTTCCGTCAGTGTGCGCGCAATGATCCCCACAAAAACTGTAAAGAGAACTGTCATGCCAAAAACCACGGTCGCCCCATAACCGATCCCGTCGTAGCGATGCCTCAAAATAATCCTGTTCGCAATCGGCAATTCCTACATTTATTTTACCAGTCGCAGTCGACTTCCTTCCGTTCGGTAGCAGACTTTACCCTTCATCGGAACGTTGGAATGATTTATTAGCTATGTGCGTTGACGTACTGAATACCGGACTCCCGTCTAATAAGCTCATATAGACAGAGCGTTTGCGAACATGCCAGTTCGCAACGGCAATCGTCCGTGCTGACGGCTCCAAATCGAATGATAGCTATGACAACACCAGTATTGGTCTACTACGACATGCGGATGCTCGGCCACAACCCGCACGGATGGGACCCCAGCCATCCCGCCTGGACCGACGCTGTCAAGGCAATGATTGCGCTGCAATATCCTAACAGCAACCTGGAAACCTACAGTCACCCGGAGCGCCCGGACCGACTGACTGCGATCGTCGATCGACTGATGCTTGATCCAATCGAAGGGGTTCGCTGGATGCTGCCAACGGCGGCCAGCACGGCTCAGCTTGAGCGGGTTCATGACAAGACCTATGTCGGTCATATCGAGTCGTTAGAGGGTGAATCCTGCTGGCTCGCCAAAGATACCACTGCGGTGTCGCCGGGCAGTGTGGAAGCGGCCTGCCTGTCGGCCGGGGCGGGAATCAGCGCGGTCGAGGCCATCTCAGCTGGTGAGGCCCGGCGGGCGTTCTGTATCCTGCGGCCACCAGGCCATCATGCCCACTCCGATCACGCCTCGGGCTTTTGTCTGTACAACAACCTTGCGGTGACCGCTGCCCATGCGCGAGAGAGCCTTGGCTATCGGCGAGTGATGGTCTGGGACTGGGATATGCACCACGGTAATGGCACGCAGGAAATCTTCTACTCCGATCCTTCCGTGCTGGTGGTTGATAGCCACTGTGCGGCGCCGTTCTATCCGGGCAGCGGCCTACTGAATGAGACCGGGAGCGGAGCGGGAGTTGGCTCCCAGGTCAACGTCCCTTTCCCTCCGGGCAGCGGCAATGCGACACTGCTGAAGGTGTTCGACGAGGTGGTGAAGCCGGCGGCGAAGGCATTCCAGCCAGATATTATGCTGGTTTCCTCTGGTTTCGATTGCCATCACCTCGACATGGTCTGCGCCATGGATGAGACCGGCTTTGCCATTCTCACCCAGCGCATGAATGACCTGGCCGATGAGCTGTGCGACGGCCGTCTGGTGCTTTTGCTTGAGGGCGGCTACAACGCCCAGGCACTGGCTGATAGTGCCCATGCTGTTGTAAAGGTGCTGGCGGGGAACCCAGTCAATGCGTGCAATGTCCTGCCGGATGACCCTGGCTGCGGGGCTGTGGCGGATGCCGTCCAGTTTCACCAAGGGTTGAATACCCGTTGTGCGTAAACACCCCTCCGAAAAACAAGCGAAGGAAGCCTCAGAGGATAAGGAGTCCCGCGACAGGGCCGAGGATCGCGAATCCCGCGAACAGACACCAACGTCCAGCGAAAAATCGCTGACTCGGAAAGAACGCGATACGGTCGCTGAACACGGCAGTCTATCGTCGCTGGCTCTCTACTCCATCATCCTGCGCGAGGGCGAAGAGGAGCTGCAGCGCCCGAAAACGTCACTCTGGTGGTCCGGTGTGGCAGCAGGGCTCGGGATTTCGACCTCGGTCCTCGTCGAGGCCATTATCCGCGCCAATCTGGGCTCAGATCACCCTTACCTGACTTTAATTGAAAGCCTGGGCTACTCGTTCGGCTTTGTCCTCGTGATCCTGTGCCGGCTTCAACTGTTCACCGAGAACACCATCACCGTCGTACTGCCGGTTCTGGCCCAGCCAACGCGTAACGGGTTCTATTGCATCGCGCGCCTTTGGGGCATTGTGCTTGCAGCGAATTTGTGTGGCACACTTATTACCGCCGCCATTGCCGTGCACGGGGGCATCCTTACGGTCGACACCCTCGCGGCGATGTTGGAGATATCCCATCACCTGGCAACGCTGAGTCCGGCCGAAACACTGTTGCGCGGTATTCCATCAGGCTTTTTCATCGCGGCTATGGTGTGGATGCTGCCTTCGGCGAAGAAATCCGAAGTGCTGGTTATCATCATGTTTACCTGGCTGATCGCGGCGGGTGACTTTACCCATGTGATAGCCGGGTCAACTGAAGTCTTCGCGTTGGTCCTCAATGGGGACATGAATATCCTAACTGCCCTGACCTACCATATTGCTCCGGTACTCATTGGCAACATTGTCGGCGGTACAGGCTTATTCGCGATGCTGGCCTATGGCCAGGTTCATGAAGAAATGTGATGGTTCACCAGGCCGAGGGGAACTGAGGATGGTTTTCCAGGTAGCCACCTAATTCCTCCAGATCCCGTTCCGCGTGACACTGACGAATATACACCGTGAGTTCTGGAATCCGTCGGGCATTATCGGTTTCAAAGACGTAAGGCCGAGGGCCCAGGGTGCGGCCGAAACGATCGAGGATTTCAGTGCAGGCCCGTTCGATGTGGTGTCTGACCAGTAGCGCCGTAGGAAACATGTTTCCCGTCGTGTTACCCGGATCGGCATCGACCTGCCCTGCACCCCAGACGAGCATCGACTGCATGCTGCAGGTGGCAGCAACCATGGCGCCAAGATGGGCCCTGGCATGACCGTCTTTGATGGTTCTGTCGCGCAGCGCATCGACCAGCCCCATGGCCCCGCCTGCCCAGCATGCCGCCGGTGCCAGGGCACCAAGGCAGAAGCCCGGCCGCTCGAAGTACCACTTGCATTCACCAATCAGATTAGCCCGAGTGATTGGCAGGCTATCGAACGTCACCGTCCAGGTATGGGTTTGCGAGAACGCCGACGACTTCCATTGACCCTCCTCAAATTTGAGGCGCTCTCGAGACGCTACCGAACGCATATCAAGGTCAATCAGTTGGTCGCTCGCATTCACGTGTAGCAATGCGTGATCAACGATATCCGATCCGCTACAGAAGTTTTTGCTACCCATGAGTTCGCCCGCCATTGGCTCGCCGGTAATTTCCGTGGTGTCCGACGGCCCCCCCGAAGCCCAGATGGCATAAAGTTTTGTGCTATCGGCAGGTCTTTGTGCCTCTCTCAAAATTTGTGTTGCGTCCAGATGACCTTCGATTAGCCGCGCCAGACTGAGATCACGACGGGCAACCGTGGTGAGAAATCGTAATCGGCCGATGCTGTTGCCTTCCCCCATGGGGGGCACATGCTCACGTATGTAAGGCAGCAGGTTCTGAGCAAGGCTCCGGTAGTCAGCGGCGCCAGGGCTTTCCGGAAGGTCTGCCAGTAAACAGGTGAGCGTGTCGTCATCAGTGCTCATCATTTTCCTTACTCCAGCGTTGCAGGCTGTAGCCGCACTCAGGGTATTTCAAGTTTCCGCGGTCCGGTAATACACGACCCAGTATTTCGTGCACCTCCGCACCATGGAGTTGGTGGTCCTCGGAATGGCCAAGCCAGTGGCAGGCAATCAGGCGCCCGCCGGGATCCAGTTTCGACCAGAGCTGAGCGACCAGTAACGCCAGATTTTCCCGGTTAAAGTAGTAACCCAGTTCCGAGAATACGATCAGATCAAACCTCCGTACGGGCAGATCTTCAGGTAATGCACCCTGGTGAACCTGGACCCGGGGATAATCCCGGCACCGATGACGAGCGGTGTTTACGGCGGTTAATGAACAATCCATCGCCTCCAGCGACTCGCAGAAAGGTGCGAGCAGCACTGTAAGTTCGCCAATGGCGCAACCTGGCTCGAAAGCTGACCGGTATTGTCGGTCCCTGACCTTGTCCACGATGGCAGCGTAACGCTGGCGTTCGTAGTCTGAGTTGCGGAAATTCCAGGGGTCTTCGGCCTTCCGATAGAGACGCTCGAAGAACTCAGGCGACGAGCCGTATTTTTGAGGTGTCATGTGAATGCGACCTCCGGCGGTTGCAGGCAGGCCTGAATCTCGGCGTGCGCTATTGTCTGCGTCAGTCATGAACTACTCCCCTATAAGTCCGCATCCGATAACGGTTCTTTGATGTTCTCGTAGCCCAATGCAACGGAGACAGGATCTGCCCGGTACTTGTCCGGGTTGGGATCGTTAATGAGCTCGTCCGGGGCACTATTGCGCCAGAGTTTTTGTATCAGATCCTCGAGAAATTTGGCGGCGCAACTGGCTGCGTCGTTGTCCACCAGTTGGGATTGGTTGGCAACATCACACTGATACGCTTTGTCTACAAGCGTTCGCCATTGCGCGAAACTGCCAGGCCAGGTGGGCGAGTAAACGGCAAGGTTCTGCGCCGCGAGAGCATGGGCCTTGCAGGTTTGCTCGTCGTAATAACACCATTCAGGGATACAGATGAGCGGGCGTCCGATCCGTGCGATTTCATGCGTCAGAGTATCGCCCGGGGTTGCCACCACCAGATCGGCCGCGGCCAGGTAATCGTTGACGTTATCTACCCAGCCCACATCCACAAGATTGGCGAAATCGGTTTCGTGACCGTAGCGCACACTTTTCCCGACCGTAAGCCAGAGCGCATCAGGATAGGCCCGTGCCGCCAGGGTGACCGGCGCTATCGGAATGCCCACGCCGCCATTACCGGCGACCAACACGAAGATCTGCTGAGTGTCTGGCAGGCCCAGCTTTTGCCTCGCTTCCGCCTTGCCGGGTATCGCCTCCCGGGTGTCGATGAGACCACCGGTATAGAAGGTTCGCTTTCGCAGGTGTTCGGGCCAATCGTCCTGCTCCAGTAATTCGCTGAAAGGCGCAAGCATGGCAGCGCAGGCTGAATAGGCGGCTTGGTGGGCCGCATCCTGACGGTCCCCGTGCATGCGGATTTTCACCACTGGCACACTGCAGATTCGGCCTAGTATTGCGAACTCTGCCGACACATCCACCACAAACAGGGCCGGATCTTTACGGGCCAGCCACGCGGCGATAATGCCACCGGTTCCCCGGATGGCAGACACACCCACCGGCGCGCAATCCAGGGCGAGACAAGTGGGTTCCTTATGCAATTGCTCGGAGCGGGCCTGCTTGCCATGGAAATCCGGTATACGAATAACTTCGGCATTTTCCGGCAAGTCCGAAAATATGTCCGGTTTGGCGCAGAAAATAGTCACCGGGCGTGGGTAAAGCTGATGGGCAATAGCCTGGCAGCGCTTAGCATGCCCGTGCCCATGATGATGCACGAAATAACCAATGGGCCGCTGGGAGAGCTCGATATCATGGGTGAGAAAGTGTTGCGCGGACATATCAGGCTCCTGCCTTGATTTCCCGGGTCCCGATTTTCAAAGCGGGGACCGGGCGGGAATGAGGGGTATGAACCGGGTTTGAACCGGCGCAACCGACAGTGTCAGGAACATTGCTCGTTGGCAGGCTATTGTTAAGCTCATGCCAGTGGCGCAGACCCTCCAGGAGGCCTGCCGCGCAGTCAGTCTGAGCCCAATAGATGTTCCTGCATCCGCGCAGTGCCTCAAGCTCTGCGGTGTGGTTAGCCACCGCAATACCAAGGCCCGCATAGTGCAGCAGATCAACGTCGTTACCGGAATCACCCGCGGCCACCACCTGGTGGCGACCCAGCCCGAACTGCTCGCAGATAAACCTGACGGCGCGGGCTTTGCCACCACACGCAGGGAGGATATCGATGAGATTGCCGTGGGAATGCACCACCCGGGCAGTCAGCCCGGCCGTTAGCAGGGTTTGCACGATACGCTCTATGACCGGCTTAGCGGACGAATCCGACGCTCTGATCCGGGAGTCGTCCAGAAAATAGCTGAGTTTGTAAGCGAACTGAGTGGAAACGGGCTGCGGCGTGAGGGATTCGTCTTTATCGAGGATTCTGCGACAAGCTTCGCGCCGCCAGCCTTCATCCAGGCGCCGGTGCCAGTCTGCTATCAATTGAGGCTCGCCGTGGCGGTCAATCCTATAAATAGAGGAGCCGACATCCGCAATCAGGAAATCCGGAAGCGGCGCCGACCAGGCCGCCATCTCAGCCATTGCGTCTTTCACCGTCCGGCCAGTGGCTACCACGAACAGGTAATTCGGGTTTTGTGTCAGCCAATTCCGGAGCTTAGCCAGGCCCTCCCAATGGCCCAGCAAGGTGGCATCCATATCGGTTGCAATCAATTGCGTGACCGGTCTGGCGTGAGGGGCAGACGGTCGTTCGGGGCGTGCGAGGCCTGTATCCTGAATATACTGGCTAGCGTGCCGCGACCAGGTGTAAAAATTGACATTCTGGCTGCCACGTAAGCTGTGACGTTTCCAGGCAAGGTCATCACTCAGCAGGCGATGGCACGCTTGTGCAATAGCGTGGATGTCAGTAGGTGAAACCAGATGCCCGTTCTGGCAGCGGCCTAAGATATCCTCTGGCCCGCCCTCCTGTGTGGCAACCAGGGGGAGGCCCGCAGCAGCCGCTTCCAACAGGGTCAGACCGAATGGCTCGTTGAGGGCTGGATTAACGAACACCCCTCGACGCCGGGCAGCCCACTGATAAATGGCCGGCACATGGCTGAGGTCATGGTGCTTGGGATAAGCGACCTCGCCGTATAGGTCGTAGTCGTCTATTAGCTCCAGAAGGTGCTGCCAGACCTGCCGGGCTTCGGGCTCGCCAGCTTGAATCTGACTGCGGGTGCCTGCGAAGATCACCAGGTTAGCCTGCTCACGAAGCTTTGGATTCTCGCCATAGGCTTTTACCAGCGCGTAAAGATTTTTCTTTTCTACCGGGCGGGCAATAGCCAGCAGGCAGGGACGATCAGGGCGGCGGAGAAACCGCCTCAACTCAGCGTCAACCTCTCTGGCTGCAGTCGCAGGGGCCGGGGTACGGAACATTTGCAAGTCGCAGCCGGGAGGATTCACCCGCGCCTTGCGGATGTCGTGGTGTCTGTATAAGCCGTATTGGATGCGGGTCTCATGTTCCGAACTGGCGATCAGCCTGTCCGCGCCCTTGATGGCCATTTCTTCAAGGCGGATTCGGCGTCTGAGTGTCTTGTCTACCGGGGCGTCGATTGGTTTGTGCTGGGCCTTGGTGGCACCAAGGGAGTGAGCGGTAAAGACATAGGGTATTCCCAGCGCTGCCTTTACACGCAGTGCCATGACTCCCGCATCCGCATAATGGGCGTGTATCAGGCCTGGCTGCAGTCTTGACTGCTTCATCCGGGCGAGGAGATCCCTGACCAGGTGGGGGAGTTCCCGCCATAACTCCTCTTTTGGCAGGTAGACGGAGGAGGCGCCCCGGCAACGCCACAGTGTCACGTTCTTGCTCAGGGTCTCTTTCAGACGTTTGTATTCCTCACCCAGATGAGGCGCGTCGAAGGCTCGGGTCACGATAATCTGGTGGCTGACTTCAGGGCATTGAGCGAGGGCTTCTACCAGTTCGAGCAAATACCGGATATGACCGCCAGTATCGGCGGTAATACCATAGGGGATGGAGCCGGCCCTGATGCAGCCCTGCAGTGCAATATGCATGATTACCCTGCCCTCGCCATTCAACTGAAGCCTTTCCATAGACTGCCTCCTGGGCTTTAGCGGCTGCGTGTTGGGGCGGATGATAATCGCGTTGACATCAACAGGCCCAAAGATTTCATCGTCGTAGGCGGGCATTCCAGGCGTAACATCTACCAAACGCCGCATGGCAGGGCTCAAGCCGCTCCATCGCCTCCTTTTCGGTCATGACGTCGTAGGTCTGGATTGCTTTTTCGGTCGCAGGATTAATGGTGGTAATTGTCGACATGGTCGCTCCTTCCGGGACGGATAGGGGAACGCGGTTGGCGCTAACCTTGGTAGATTCTCAGGCCGTTGGAGGGATCTGTCTGTTCGCTAACGAACTCTTACTGCTCATTGTCTCCAGCACCAGGACGGAAGGATGAAGGTCTTGATCCACGATGGTGACCCTGTCCGGTAGCCCCGTACTTGGAAAGTCGGCATTCCGGGCCGTCTACCTCTGGTGGGCCAATGCCTACCGATAGGCCCTCACTCCGTGGGCTGCCGAACAGACCCCTATGGTGGTGCAGCGCACAATAAAGGTTCGCGGTGGGAAGCACGCTGACTCACAATTGCGCCGTCGATTTTGCCAAGCGAACCTTACGAGAACGTAGAGATGATGGTTTCAGTGCAACCTGGTATTCAGCCAGTGAGACTCGCCTATTTGACGCCAAAGCATGAGGAAATCAGGCAGCTCTACTTCATGATGTTGGACGAAGGTGGCTCCAGTGCCGGCCAGATCGACAAATTGTCACGTTCTGCGTCGCGCGCCTTCCTGCTGGAAAAACTAAGCACGGCAACTGCGATCGACGCGGACTTCCCTGCCGAAATGCAAACATTGCCGCGGGTGCTGCACAGATCCCACGAACAAACGGCACAGGATTACCGCCACTACCTCGACGGGCGGCATGCGGGCTCGCCGCGGCGCTACTTCAGCTGCCGTTCCCATGCGATGTACTTTCTTCGCGCGGTTGCACCGACGAAACTCGTAGACGGCGCGTGGCTCTTTGGCGTGCTGAAGCACTGGCAGGATCCGCGGCTCGCGCCGCTTATCCGCACCTATCTCGAAGAGCTCGGCAGCGGCAATATGCAGCAAAACCATGTGCTGCTCTACAGGCAATTGCTCGCCCGGTATGGTTGCGATAATTGGCGGAATGGCCCCGACGAGCATTTTACTCAAGGCGCCGTGCAACTCGCCCTTGCCCACCATGCCGATGGGTTCTTGCCAGAACTGATCGGTTTCAATCTAGGCTACGAGCAGTTGCCGCTGCATCTGCTTATCACCGCCTACGAACTGAACGAACTGGACATCGACCCCTACTACTTCAGCCTGCACGTAACAATCGATAACGCCTCAACCGGACATGCACGCAAGGCTTTGCAAAGCGTGCTCGATTGCGCCCCGAGAATCGGCAGCGTCGCGGAATTTCATCGTCGCGTCGGTAACGGCTACCGCTTGAATTCTGTCGGCATGGGCACGAATCAGGCAATCGCGTCCTTCGATCTCGATCAGGAACTGCTTCGGGTTTTAACTGAAAAGGCAGTCACTGGCGCAAAATTGCATTCGGACTATTGTCTCGTTGCAGGCCGGACAGTGAGCGACTGGTTATCTTCGCCGGGCGAGATGGCTGATCTGCTGAGGGCATTGCAGTCCGCAGGATGGGTCCGGCGCGGAGAGAGCCCGGATCAAAGCCGTTTCTGGCGCCTATTGACCGACGTACAGGCACCCATGTTCGGGGTCTTCGACGGCTACGAGCAGCAACTACTGAGGGACTGGATTCAGGCCGATCCAGGCATCAACCCAACCGCACGAACCACAAACCGCTTTCGCAACCGTCAAGTTTTAGGACCTACCGAAGACGCTGGCAAAGGTGTGCCGGCTGGCGCCACAATCGAACAGGTCATCTCCCACCATGCCAGCGAAGCAACAAGATCCGTCAATTGCCCAGACGTTGCTTCTCTGTTTCAGCAGTTAGCTGGGGTCGACTCGAAGGCGAAGGCGTTCGCCGTCATAGGAGGCATGCTCTCGCCAGCGAACCATCCGACGCCTGCGGGACTGGCCGCGACGAGACTCTATGCCGATCTTTTCAACAGGTAACGTGCCCATGTCCCACGATCATTTGCTAAGTCTTGCGATGATGCTGAAAGCCACCGGCTACTCGTTCACCACCGTAACACCGGCGACCCACGCTCGCGTCAATTCACGGTTTAAGAATGCTTGGGCGCGCAACACGACAGACGTTTTCGGATGGAGTCGCCCCTTCGGGGAAGGTGTTATTACGTCCCAGCTTTTCGAGGCGATGCGCAATGCGGGTGTGCTGGGCACGCACGGTGACGGTTGGGTACCACGGGTGCGCGCTTCGACACTGCGGGATCAACTTTTTCTGCATTCGGCCTATCCAACAACAGGCTCTGACGCCGTTTTCTTCGGACCAGACACTTATCGCTTCACAAACGCAATCGCTCAATATCTTGACGGTGATGTGCGCCTCCAGCGTGCCGTAGACATTGGCTGTGGCGCCGGCCCTGGTGCTGTGGTCGTCGCGGTTGAACGACCACAAGCCGACGTGTTTGCTGTTGATATCAACGATATGGCCCTCAGGTACACTGCTGTCAACGCCCGGCTCGCAGGTGCCACGCGAGTCGAGGTTCAACATTCCGATCTGCTTGACGGCGTCGACGGAGACTTTGATTTAATCGTCGCCAATCCTCCTTACCTGCTCGATGCGCAGGAGCGCATCTACCGGCACGGCGGTGGCAGCTCCGGCGAAGGTCTTTCTCTCGCAATCGCGGACCTGGCGAGAACGAGGCTGGCACCCGGCGGCACACTTCTCCTATATACCGGCACTGCCATCATCGACGGCACGGATCGGTTCCTCGCTTCGGTCGCGCCATTTCTGGACGATTGCTCCATCCAATGGAATTACCAGGAACTCGACCCGGATGTGTTCGGCGAAGAACTGGACGAGCCGGCCTATGCAGAAGCCGATCGCATCGCAGCGGTCCTGCTCACCGTCCGTAAGGCAAAGTCGTGAAGATTCTCGACGGCCAGATCCCCGTCATTGCCATAACCGGCACGAATGGCAAGACCACCACAACACGGTTGATCTCACATGTCCTTCGCGACTGCGGGTTGCGTACGGGCACGACGACGACTCAGGGCATCTATATCAACGGAGAGTGTGTGAAAACCGGCGACTGCTCAGGGCCCGTGTCGGCACGCCGGGTGCTGGACGACCCTGACGTGGACGTGGCGGTGCTTGAAACAGCGCGAGGAGGCATCCTTAAACGCGGCCTCGCCTTCGACCACTGTAACGTAGGCGTGGTGCTGAACATCAGCAGCGACCACCTGGGGCTAGATGGCGTCGAGACGTTACAGGACCTGGCGCGCGTCAAAGGTCGGGTGCCACGTTGCGCTCGGGGCGCGGCGGTTCTGAATGCGGACGATCCCTTGTGCGTGCAGATGCGCGACACGCTTACACCGGATTGCAAAACGATCTTCTTCGCCATGATCGTGGGCAATCAAGTGCTTTTTGAGCATCTGCGAGCGGGCGGTGCCGGTGCCTTCCTCGACGAAGACGGCTGGCTCGTCTGGTGCCACAGCGGTGATTGTTCAAAGGTGGTAAAAGCCGCGGATCTTCCTTTGACGATGCTGGGCCATACCCGACACAACACCGCTAATGCCCTCGCCGCACTCGCCGCCCTGAGCTATCTCGGCTACGAAACAGCCGTCATCGCAAGGTCTTTGAGGGGCTTCGCCTGCAATGCACAAAGCAATCCTTTGCGGGGTAATCTGTTCGAGGTCGATGGGGTTCGACTATTTGTTGATTATGCACACAATGCCGTCGCCTACCGTGCCCTGTGTGAGATGGCGCGGTCGATGTGCAAAAGCTCCGCCAGGCTCCTGGGCGTTGTCACGTCGCCGGGCGACCGCCGCAGAGAGGACCTCTATGAGACCGGTCAGGTGTGCGGCGAAGGCTTCGATGAACTTGTGGTGTATGAACATCATCCGCGGGGCCGCAGTGTCGGTGCTACCGCATCCTAGATTCTCCGGGGTTAGCCGAAGCGATTGCCGCAGTTACCGCATGGGTTGGTTTGAACCGCGAGCCAGAAGAACCCAAGACCGTTGGTGAGTCCTCATGAAGGTCGTAGAACGCCGCGCCCTGAGGGGGCCGAACATCTATTCCGCGCGGCCTGTCTACCTCGCTGTGATCGACCTGGAATTCCTGAACGATGTCGCGTCCACGGCGATTCCCGGTTTTGTCGAGGCGCTTCTGACCACCGTACCCACCTTGCATGAACACCGATGTTCGCCAGGTTACGTCGGCGGTTTTGTCGAGCGCCTGAGGGAGGGCACCTACATGGCCCACATCGTCGAGCATCTGGCGATAGAGTTGCAGTGCCTTACCGGTTTGCCGGTCGGTTTCGGCAAAGCCCGGATGGTGGTGGGCAAGCCAGGCTACTACCGCGTGATCTTTGCCTACAAGGAGGAACGCGTTGCCGAGGCAGCGCTGGACCTTGCGATAGATCTCGTAACTGCTTTCGCTACTGGCCAGCCCGCCTTGATGGAACCTGGGCTGGCCCAGCTGCGACGCCTTGCCCAGGCCGCAACACTCGGCCCCAGCACCAGCGCCATCATCGAAGCTGCGAGGCAGCGCGGCATCCCAGCTTTACGGCTTACCGAGAGCGCGAGCCTGTTCCAGCTCGGCTGGGGGTTCAGGCAGCAACGCATCCAGGCCACAGTGACTGGCAACACAAACCACATCGCGGTTGGCATTGCCAGCGACAAGGACCTGACCAAACGCTTACTGAGGGAAGCCGGGCTGCCTGTTCCGCAAGGTCGGGTAGTGTTGACGGTCGATGAAGCTCATGTTGCACACCAGAAATACGGGTGCGTGGCGATCAAACCGCTCTGTGGCAATCAGGGCAAGGGCGTGACAATCGCAGTGTCCGGTGCAGAAGCCGTAGAGGCCGCGTTTGACTATGCAAAACAGTTTGGGTCTCGCGTGGTTGTTGAACAGCACATCGACGGTAACGATTACCGCATGCTGGTAATTGGCCAGGAACTGGTCGCCGCCTCCCGCCGCCTCCCGCCGCGGGTTATTGGCAATGGCTATTTGAATGTCCGCGAACTGGTGGCAGCGATTAATGCCCACCCAGACCGCGGAGTGAGTCACGAAAACCGGCTCACCAAGATCTGTCTCGATAAAATGGCCGCGATAGAGCTGAAACGGCAGGGGCTGGAAGAAAACTCGGTGCCCTGCCCCGGGCGTGTGGTAAAACTGCGTGGCAACGCCAATCTCTCGACTGGCGGCACTGCCCAGGATGTCACCAGCCAAGTTCACCCAGATACCGCAATCGCCTGCGTCCGGGCTGCCCGAAAAATAGGCTTGGATGTGGCTGGCATAGACCTGATGTGTCGTGACATCGCCCTGCCGTTGGCTGCCCAGGGCGGCGCCATAATTGAAGTGAATGCGGCCCCCGGCATCCGTATGCATGAACACCCCAGTGCCGGCGAGCCTAACCGGGTTGGCCGCGCGATCGTCGGTTCCCTGTTCCCATCCGGAGACGACGGACGGGTGCCGATCATTGCGGTTACGGGCAGCAACGGCAAGACCACGAC
Source organism: Marinobacter sp. (assembly GCA_046260345.1). GTDB lineage: Bacteria > Pseudomonadota > Gammaproteobacteria > Pseudomonadales > Oleiphilaceae > Marinobacter. The sequence goes on from JBHEPI010000112.1 coordinate 35,044, forward strand.
CACGCTGTCGATCGCCCACGTCCTGCAGAGTCTTGGCCATGTGACCGGCGTTGCGACCACCGAAGGGATCACCATCGCCGGCCAACTCATCAAAACCGGCGACTGCTCCGGCTATTGGTCGGCGCGAACTCTGCTAACGTCACCTGACGTGGAGGTCGCGGTGCTGGAAACGGCCCGTGGTGGCATTCTCAAGCGTGGGCTGGGTTTTGACCAATGCGATGTCGGCATTGTCCTGAACGTTCAGAATGACCATCTTGGCCAGGACGGCATCGAAACCATAAAGGATCTGGCGCAGGTCAAAGCGCTCGTTGTGGCGACCGCTCGCAAGGCTGTCGTACTGAACGCTGATGATGCTTTGTGCGTCGAAATGGCGCGGCGCGCGCCGAAGCACACGGAAGTGATCTTTTTTGGGTTTGACCCTGCCAGTCCTGCCATGGCGCAGCATCTTGCGCGACACGGGCGCGCGGTCTACCCGGAAAATGGCGTGCTGATGTGGGCCGACGGCGAGAATCGCCTGCCGTTGACTGCCATAGCTCAATTGCCGAATACGCTCAATGGTCGGGCAAGACATAATGTTGCCAATGCCATGGCAGCCTTTGCGGCATTGATGGCCCTGGCGGTGCCAAAAGAGGCCACTGCCGTAGCACTTAGAAGTTTCAACGCCAGTGAAAGCCAGACCCCTTTACGCCTTAATTTCTGCCGGGCGCACGGCATTACGCTAATGATGGACTATGCGCACAACGCAGCAGCCTACGAAGCCATTATCGCCACAGGCCGACAATTGACCCAGGGTCGCCTCATTGGCGTGGTTTCGGCGCCCTTTGACCGGAGGGAGACCGACCTGATTGCTATTGGCCAGCTTTGCGGGGCTGGCTTCGATGGTCTGGTTGTCTACGAGATGGAGGATCTGCGAAACAGACTGCCTGGGGGAAACCGCTGAGCTGATCGCCCGGGGCGCCTTCCTGGCAAATCAGACGGTGACGCATGAAGGCGGTGGGCGACCCTGGGTTCACACGCATCTGGATATTCGGACAGCGATACGCGACGCATTGGGCAAAGCGGCGCCCGCCGATCTCATCATCATTGGGTGCGCCAGCCATCTATCGGAGTTGCGGGAGGCACTCGGCAGCGATGAATTGACGACAGTCGACCCGTCGACGCTGGGTGGTTCGGCCTGTGAGGGCCTGGCCCGGGGGAGCGGCTCCAGTCGCCCATTCCTGAGCGTCAGCACCGAAAATCCCGCAGCAGCCGTGTTACAAGGAAAATAAGATGAAATTCATGTTGATTACCCATGGCGGAGCAGGAAGTGATGTCTCGAAGAGCGATGGTTGTCTCACGGCCGCAAATGCCGGGCATGAGTTGATGCTCGGTGGCTGGGACGCGCTCTCCGCAGTTGTTGCAGCGGTGGATGTTCTGGAGGCGGACGGTCGCTTTAACGCCGGGCTGGGCGCCTCGCTCGCGATGGATGGCAAAACAATGTCCTGTGACGCGTCGGTCATGGACAGCACAGAAAAACTGGGCGCCGTCGCGAACCTCGTCGAAGTGCCCCACCCTGTGCAGGTCGCCCGGCGCGTGGCCGACATTCCGCATCACCTTCTGGTCGGTATCGGAGCACTCGAGTTTGCCAAGGGGCTTGGCCTGCACCGACCTTACGAACCGACGGCCTCTGCGTTGCAAGAGTTTCACGAACAGCGCGCAGAGGTTCGGAAGGCCCCGGATCGCACATCCGGATCGGTTGAAAACACCCAGAACGACGATGGCCGAGCGGCAATCAAGCAGTTCTGGAACTTCCCGGGCGACTGGGTTGAGGCCACCGATCTATGGGCACACGACACCGTGGGCGCGGAAGCCCGGGACGCCAAGGGTCAGTTTGCGGTCGCGGTTTCCACTGGGGCTGTATGCCAGCGTTACTCGGGCGCGTGGGGGATTCCCCCCTGATCGGGTGCGGGTTCTTTGCCGGCCCGGCAGGCTCAATTGCCTGCACCGGGATCGGCGAGCACATCCTCAGACACATGCTGGCTTTTCGGGTTTACACGGCACTCGAGGGCGGTACCGCTCTGCGACAGGCTATTGAAGATGGAATGATGCGACTGCCGGAGCATGTAGAACTCGGGGTGATTGGAATCACCGCTACGGAATCTGAAGTTGTCTCCCGCAAGCCGATGGCCTCTGCGCAGCTGTGATTCCATACATCACTGGACGCTGCGACCTGCCAGTGCATTGATCAGTTTCGCCTTGGACATGGCACTGCGTCCGTGGAGATCCATGGCCTGTGCCATTTCATAGAGCTCTGCCCGGCTTTTTGACTTGAGTTCACTGGCGGTGGGCTTACCTGTTTTGCGCTTGGGAGCCGCTCGTTCGCGAAGCTTGCCTTGCAGCTGTTCTCTCAGGACCTCCATCAGATCCACCACATTCGTTGAACTTTCCTCGATTTCTTCGGCGTCAGCACTGGCCTCGACGACATCAGTGCCGGAGCGTAATTTTTTGCGGGCGAGTTTTACGATGTCGGCTGAGCGTTGATCATCAAGTTCAGCGTGATCCAGTGTCTTGGCTTTCAGCGCTTGAATGGCTTTCGTGAACTTGGCCACCGCGGCGGTTTCGACCGGTTCCCGGGCGGGCAATCCAACGGCTTCCGGGCTGCGAACTTCATCAGCGAAACGCAGCGTTTCCGCGCGCAGGATCCCCTGCTCTGCAATGATTTCGCACAGGTATTCCTTACCCCGCATGACAAAAGTTGCAATGCCTGCCCGATGTTCCCGTTCTAAAACCTCGGCAAGAAGTCGATAGGCTTTTGTGGTGCTGCCATTGGGTACCAGGAAGTACGCCCGTTCGAAATACAGCGGGCTCAAATCATGCAGATCAACGAATTGCTTGAGGTCAATTTCCCGGGACTTTTCCGGATCCAGGGCCTCAAGTTCATCGTCTTCGATAACGACGAAACGATCTTTTTCAAATTCGTAACCACGTACCAGATCTTTATTGTCCAGTGGTTTGCTGTCGTCCTGGCCCAAAAATCGACGCTTGAGAAAGTTGCCTTTGGCATCGACCATTCGCAGGCGCAGCGTTGTGCCGCGGGTCGCAGGAAACAGACTCACGGGAACGCTCACTAGGCCAAAGGTGACAACGCCTGACCAGAACGGCTTCAGGGTTTCGGTTTCTTCGTTCGGTTCGTCTGCCATAACCGACCCTCACGCACTCTTCCGCGCAGACTTCAGGCTCGCTTGCAATGCGTCCTTCAAGTCGTCGTTGGATTTCTTCGGTGATGCTTTGGCGAGTTTCAGGCGTGGACCGCCTTTTGCTTTTGCCTCAACAAGTTTCAGCACGCGGTCCCGGTAGGCATCGTGAAAGTCAGACAACTCCAGTTCCTCTTCCAGCATGCCAATCAGCTGCCGCGCCATTTCTAATTCCTTCGGGTTCAGCGCCGCCCCGCCCGGTGCCTCAAGTTTTTCCACGGCGACGACTTCGTCGACATGTTTCAGCGACATCAGCACCGGATACCCCTGATAAAGGAGCAGCGCGCCCCTATAGCTTTTGCCACGCATCACCCAACGAGCGAGGCCCTGCAGCTCCGTGTTCTCAATAGCTTCAATGAATGCGAAGTAGGCCGCGCTATCGCCGTCCGGCCCCAGATAATACGGCCTGTCGTGCCAGCGGTGATCAATCTGCCCGATTGGCAGGAAGGCAACCATCTCGATGTCGCGCGAAGGTTCGGGTTCGAGCGCCGATAGCTCGGACTTCTCGAGGATGGCCCGGTCGCCATTGTCGGCCACATAGGCACGGCTCGTTTCGTCATGGTTCACTATCTTGCCAGTTTCCGGGTTGACCATGGCCCCGTGAACCGGGAGTTTGTCCTTGCGGCTCAGGATCCGAAAATGAATATTCCTATCCTCAATCGCGGAATAAAGCTTGACGGGCACCTGTTGCTTGCCACATTGAACAACGGCTTTCCACATTGCGCGAGCGGCCATCACACATCTCCCGGGGCACGAAAACACTCTGGGCAGAGAGGCTCACTGCCCAGGGTTGTTATTGCGCACACAGGGCAGACCATGACATCGCACTGGCGGCAATACACCATCGCTTCCACTTGGTGTGGCTGTTCGCACCAGGCACAGAGTGCGGGCCCTGTCGCCATCCACCAGTCTGGGGTTGTACCCTGGCTTGTCATAGCCCTACCGCCCTGCGCATGCTCTGCGTGATCGGGACCTGGGCGTCGTAGAAATCGGCCCAGGGGTCTTCTTTAAGGTGTGCAAGGCGCCGCCGCAGGTTGGCAACCGAATACTGATCCGGACGCAACGAGGATGTGAGTTCGTTCCACCTAATCGGCACCGCCACCGGTGCCCCGGGCCTGGCGCGCGTGGAGAAGCTGGCGACTGCGGTAGCCCCGCGACCATTGCGCAAATAG
>JBHEPI010000127.1:0-21450 GCA_046260345.1 Marinobacter sp.
CATGATGGCGACTGCGGCATTGTGTATTGCCTCTCCCGTAACAAGGTAGATGCCACAGCAAAAATGCTGAGTGACAAAGGCTATACCGCTCTGCCCTATCACGCCGGGCTTAACGCCGGAGACCGGGCGAGACATCAGGAACGGTTTCTCCGTGAAGACGGTGTGATCATCGTGGCCACCATTGCCTTTGGTATGGGTATCGACAAGCCGGATGTGCGGTTTGTCGCCCACCTCGATCTCCCCAAGAGCCTGGAAGCCTATTACCAGGAAACTGGCCGTGCCGGCCGTGACGGGAAGCCCTCAACCGCGTGGATGGTCTATGGCCTGCAGGATGTGATCAAGCTGCGCCAGATGCTCGAAGGCTCCCTGGGCAACGACCATTTCAAGCGCGTTGAACGCCAGAAGCTGGATGCCATGCTGGGCCTGTGCGAGGTAACCAGCTGCCGCCGCCAGGTATTGCTGCGGTATTTTGGCGATACCCTGGAGCAACCCTGTGGCAACTGTGACACCTGCCTCAACCCGCCGGAAACGTGGGATGGCAAGGTGGCTGTCCAGAAAGCCCTATCCTGTGTATTCAGAACCGGGCAGCGCTTCGGCGTTACCTACCTGATCGATGTTCTGCGAGGCTCTGAGAACGAACGCATCTTCCAGTTCGGGCATCAGGCTGTGTCAACCTATGGCATCGGCACCGATTTATCCGCCAACGACTGGAAATCGGTATTCCGGCAACTGGTAGCGAATGGTTACCTGAGGGCAGACCCGGAGGGCTATGGCGCGCTGCAGCTTACTGAGGAGTGCCGGCCTTTGCTCAAGGGTGAAGTGCCCATTCAGTTGCGCAAGGACCCGGTCATCAAGTCCTCCGGAGGGCGCGGTTCTTCGGGCTCCCCGGGCCGTCGCAAGATCGCGGATCAGATTACCGACAAGGCAGGCTGGGAGGCGCTGCGAGCCTGCCGTAAAACACTGGCGGAAGACAAGGGTGTGCCGCCCTACGTGATCTTTCACGACGCCACGCTGTTCGAGATTCTGGAAAAACGCCCGAACAGCCTGGCAGAAATGGCCGAGATCAATGGCGTGGGTGCCGCCAAGCTTGAGAAATACGGCGATACCTTTCTGGCCGCTCTGCGGGAGCTGGACGGCCTGTAACCTGCAGTCTTACTGCGCCGCTTTGAACCCTTTCTTCCGAACCCGGTATTGGGCAATCGATGTCGCTACATGATTGCCTTCCTGATCGTACAAAGTGCCCTCCAGCGCAAACGCAGCCCTGCCCGTCTCATCCGCCTCCGCCTTGATGGCTGCAACCGTCGCTTGATCCAGGGAAAATTCAACAAAGACATCCGAGTTGGCCGGCTGCAGAAACTGCAGGGTCATTTCCTTGAGGATGGGGGTATAAGCCGGGCCCAGGTCAAACAGGGTAAGCACACCCCCGGGAATTTCTGCCACCAGGAAATAGGCACCGGCATACAGGCTGCCAAAATGATTCTTGTTGCCCTTGAGACGAATCTTCGCTTTTACAAAACCGGGCCGCACCTCTTCCACGCTGAAGCCATTGCGGGGCGCAAACGGAATCGACAGCCCGATAATCCGGTTTACCGCCGCATAACCACTGGTTTTCCGTAACCAGGCTAACGGTTGGGTCATTCGTGCTTCAGGATCCGACCCGGACACCCAGTGCCCCGTTGCGCCGATCAGATTATCGATTAACGCCATGTGTTTACTCTCTCGAACGCATGTGTTTCCGGCACGCCGGACTGACAGGCGTAGATCATTACAGCGCGGTGGAAGTCTTCGCAACTTTTTTGTCGAATTTTGTAATCAATTCCTGTTGCTCCTCAGAATTTCACCTAGACTGCTCCGATGTCCGGGGATTAGTGGATCAGGGGTACAGGTATGGACACGGAGGGCAGAACCTGATGAATTCGAGGCGGGCTGGTTGGGTGTTGGCAGGCCTGATGTATTTATGTTCGGGCGCGGGCCTTGCTCTGTCTTCCGAGCAAGGCAGCAATGCCAACACACAGGCCGTTGCCCCGCTAAAGGAATATCGATTGTGGTACCGGAACTACGACAGCCGTCAGGTTTACGCTCTGGTATCCCTGGCTCTTGAAAAAACCCCTGAATACGGTTCCTTCAGAATAATCCGAAGCCCTGAAATGGCCCAGGGGCGGGCAGTTCGTGAACTGGAGCGACAACAGTCGTCGCTGGTGGATATTGCCAATGTGGCAACGTCCATTGAACGGGAGGACAGCCTCCTGGCTATTCCCATTCCTATTGATGGTGGGCTGTTGGGGTTCCGGGTTTGCGTCGTATTGGATGAATCGCTGCCGCAGTTCGAAGACATCAGAAGCCTCTTGGACTTACAGAAAGCCGGCATCCGCATAGGTCAGGGCGCTCACTGGCCAGACGCCGCGATACTTCAGGCCAACGGGATACCGGTCGTTACCCACTCCCGTTACGAAATTCTTTTCCGGATGCTGGAAAATCAGCGATTTGAATGCTTTGCCCGCGGTGTCAGTGAAGTGCTGTTTGATCTGGAACTGGAGGGCAACCCGGATCTCGTCATTGAGCCCAATCTTCTGCTGGCCTACGCTATGCCCTCCTACTTTTTCGTCAGCAAGCATGACCACGAAACCGCTCAGCGCATCCAGCTCGGCATGGAGCGGGCGATCAAGGATGGCAGTTTTGGTGAATACCTGGATCGCTTTTACGGCAGGGCTTTGAGCGAGTTGGCGCTCGAAGAGCGCACTTTACTCGTCATGGCCAACCCCTTCCTGTCTGAGGAATCCGGGACTGTCGGCCGCCACACGCTCAGGAATCTGCGTCGTCGCATCCTGTTGCTTTCGCGGCCGGAAGCGTCCGTGTCAAACCTTAAACCGTGAGACATTCTGGCTGAGCGCCTTCCCGATCGACTCAATCTGCCCGCTATAGACATCATTTTCGCTGGCGGCTTTCGCTGCCTCCTGGCCTTCATCCGCAATTCGGGTAATCGACGAGTTCAGCTCTTCAGTAACCGATGTCTGCTCTTCAGACGCAGTGGCAATCTGAGACGTCATCTGACTGATGGATGAGATCGCCTCAGCAATCCGGTTAAGTGCCTCCATGGCATCCTGGGCCTTTTCCATACTGACATTGGAGACAGCAGTCGACGCCTTCATGACTTCAACCGCATTGGTGGCGCCGCTCTGCAGGCGCTCAATCATGTTGTTGATTTCTTCGGTGCTGTCCTGGGTGCGACGCGCCAGATTACGCACCTCGTCTGCAACCACTGCGAACCCGCGGCCGGCATCCCCTGCCCTGGCTGCCTCAATAGCCGCATTGAGCGCCAGCAGGTTAGTCTGTTCAGCAATACCCTGAATCACTTCCAGTACCGAGTTGATGTCCGTTACATCTTTGCCAAGCTTGTGGATGACTTCGGCGGCAGAATTTACCTCTTTTGACAGCTTCTGCACGGCATCCCTTGACGCGGCAACGGTCTCCAGAGACGCGCGGCTGTCGGAATCAGCAGTATTAGCCGCATCGGCCGTCTGCTGGGCGTTCCGGGCAATCTCGCCCGCCGCGGCAGACATTTCATTAATTGCCGTAGCGACCATATCCACTTCAGCCTGCTGCTTCTCGACACTGCCCCGGCTGGTGCTGGCCGTTTCTCTCAGCGAGGTCACGTTATCCCCGAGTTCTGCCGTGCCCTGCTGAACATCCCGGACAACGTTCTGGATGTTTTCAACAAAGCTGTTGAATTCCCGGGCCAGTTTACCGAACTCGTCACTGGCGCTGTCGTCGAGACGCTTGGTCAGGTCAGCCTCACCACCGGCAATAGACGACATGGCGCGGTTGAGTTTTCGTACCGGGGTCATCAGTACCCGTATACCAAAGTGCAGAACAATCAGTGATACCAGCAGACCAATAACAGCAATAATCAGCCCGGTAACCCGTGCCGCTTGAACAGGCGCGTTGATCTTGTCTTCATTGATAAAGGTGCCGAGATACCAGTCCACGCCTCTCGCATCGGATATCGGATGAAAACTTGCCGTCCAGCTGACATCTTCTGACTCATAACGGTGGACGTCGCCGCCAAGCTGCGGTGCTTCTCCCAGCAGATTACTGATGTCCTTGCCGACCAGGTCCTGATCGGGATGAAAAAGAACGGTACCGTCATTACTGATCAGCGTGGCATACCCGGTGTCGGCCAATGTGATTGTGGACAGGGCCTGTTCAATGGTTTTCAGTGCAATGTCACCACCGATCACGCCCTCGTACGCGCCCCGCTCGACCGGGGCCAGGGTGGAGATGATCGTGCCGCCGGTTCCGGCGTCCAGGTAGGGTTCAGTAAAAGACGCTGTCCCGCTTTCTTTGGCCTGTTTGAACCAGGGGCGGGTGCGGGGGTCAAAGTCATCAGGAAGAGTGGCTTCCGAGGCGTCATCCTTCATCAGCATGTAGCCATCATCACGACCTACGTACACGTCAATGAACCCACCCCCGGTGGTCGCAGCAGCCAGGATTACCCGGGCATCACCGTCGCTCCCCACAGACTCAAGAGCCTTTGCCGTTGCTTCGGTCATGGTCAGCCGGGTATTGAGCCAATCAGCGATACTGGTCGTACTCTGCTCGACTGTGTCATTAATCAACGCTTCAACGTAGGTGTCTGTCGTGCTCTGAAGTCTCAGATCGCCACTGACAGTGAACGCCCCCATGACCAGTAACAGCAATATTCCAAAGGCAATAAGCAATTTCTGGCCGAAACTCAGATTCATTTTCCGGGTCCTTTTAAATTAGGTTAAGCGGGGGAAGCGACTCTAACGCTTTTGGCATTCTCGGTTCTGTATAATTTTGTTTCGGCCTATGATGCGAAGTCTTTAGTGTGTTCTGATAAAATATAGGTTCTGACTGACACACTCTGCGCAATTTCCTGAACCCAACCGGAGCCGCCGTCCATGGCCCACGAAGAACTGCATCTCAACCTCCGTAACCTCACCAATGACGACTATCTACAGCTCCAGAAATTGATGGACAGGGTTTACGACGATATCGGCGGTGCCTGGCCCGAGGAAACCATCAAGGCGCTGGTTGAGCAGTTCCCGGACGGCCAGATCTGCATTGAGGAATCCGGCGAACTGATCGCAGTGGCACTGACTGTCAGCGTCAAGTACGAGCGTTTCAGCAACCCCCATACCTACGACGATCTGATTCTGCGTAACGAGAAAATCTGGCATAACCCCAATGGCGACTCCCTGTACGGGCTGGATGTGTTTATTCATCCGGATTACCGAGGATATCGCTTGGGGCGCCGGCTTTATGAAGCCAGGAAGGAACTTTGCCGCTCAATGAACCTGCGGGCCATTCTGGCCGGTGGCCGGATTCCAGGCTATCACAAGTACTCTGAACAGTACTCCCCGGAAGAATACATCCTGAGGGTGGACCGTAAAGACATCTACGACCCGATACTCAGCTTCCAGCTGTCTAACGACTTCCAGGTCACACGGCTGATGCACAAATATCTGCCGGAAGACGAAAAATCCCAGGGTTACGCCACCCTGTTGGAGTGGAGGAACATTCTCTACACTCCGCCCTCACCTGTTCTCGGCGTAAAGAAAACCCAGGTACGACTGGGTGCTGTTCAGTGGCAGATGCGCGAATTCACGTCCGTGGACGAGGTACTCGAACAGGTGGAGTATTTCGTCGACGCATTGTCCGATTATAAGAGCGACTTTGCGATTTTTCCCGAGTTTTTCAACGCGCCTTTGATGGGCCTGACAGATCAGATGGACCAGACCCGGGCAATCCGTTTTCTCGCTGGCTTTACCGAGCAGTTCCGCAACCAGATGTCGGAAATGGCGGTAAGCTACAACATCAATATCATCACCGGCTCCATGCCATTGCTGGAAAATGACCGGGTCTACAACGTGTCCTACCTGTGTCATCGGGACGGACGCGTGGACGAGCAGCGCAAAATCCATATAACGCCTCACGAGCGACGCGACTGGGTGATTGAGGGCGGTGAAAAGTTCCAGGTGTTCGAAACCGATGCCGGACGGGTTGCCATCATGGTCTGTTACGACATCGAGTTCCCGGAGCTCGGACGCCTGGCCGCCAGTGATAACGTTGATATTATTATGGTGCCGTTCTGGACGGACACCAAAAACGGTTATTTGCGGGTTCGTCTCTGTGCCCAGGCACGCGCTGTTGAAAACGAGTGCTATGTGGTGATCACCGGCAGTGTGGGTAACCTGCCGAAGGTGGAAAACCTTGATGTGCAATATGCCCAGTCCTCGGTGTTTTCTCCGTCTGACTTTGCGTTTCCACACGATGCGGTCATGGCGGAAACGACACCGAACACGGAGATGATTATGTTCTCGGACATGGACCTTGAAAAACTGAAGCTGGTACGCAACGAAGGCTCGGTGACGAACCTCAAAGACAGGCGTACTGATATTTACTCGCTCAATACCCTGAAAAAGGGCCAGAATAATCCGGACAGTTGATGAACCGTGTTAGAGCTTTAACGTATGGCACTGAAGACGTTGCTAAATACCCTGAGTGTGGCTATTGTTTAACCATATGCCTTCAGGGCGCTGCCCCGGAACAATCAGAGAACTCTTGTAAATGAACGAAGCACTACCGGATCTTGTTGCACAGTTTCATATCAAGCGTGGCTTGTTCCGCCGTGAACGGGTTGAGGCAGCTCTTTTTGCGCTCGACAATTTTGGCTGCGTAATGAAAACAGACCGCGCATTCAACCCTGGCGATACGGTTGTCCTTGATCTGATTATGGAAATGCCTTTCGACAATATCCGGGCCGACGGTATAGCCGGCCTTGTTACTGAGCGTAGAAAACACTGTAGCAACTTCTTCTATTCGATTGATTTTATTGAAATTAGTAACCAATCGTCATCCGCTTTGGCAGACAAGCTGAAGCGGATACGGGATGTGGTCAGCAAAAAGCAGTCACTGAAATCCAGACGTTCATCCGGGCCCGCTTCCAGCCTTCGGCAAATGGCCTGAAACCACCCGTGCTTACCATTCAATCCGCACTGTAAGGAGACAATCCTGATGGCCAAGAAAGCCAAAAACCAAAATGTCGATAAAGTAGTAAAGAAAGTTAATAAGGAATTTGACAGGACATCGTCGCGAATTGAAAAGCTGATCGATGATGCCATCAAACAGTTCGACGGCGTTCAGAACCAGGTCCAGGAACCGGTTCGCAAACTGCTCAAAGAACTCGATGAACTTCGTGATCGTGAAATGAAGCGCTTCAGCGAAGAATATGAGCGTCGTCTGGGAGAGTTTCACGAATTGCAGAACAACATTCTGGATCGCCTTGGCATTTCCAGTAAGCAAGCCAAGGCAGACGCCAAGAAAGCCGCTGGCAGTAAATCAACGGCCAAAAAGCCCGCTGCGAAAAAGCCAGCTAAAGCGAAAAAGGCCGCCAAACCCAAGGCAGCCACCACGAGCAAAAGCCCGGCTGCTGCTGCAAAAACGGCTTCAAAGAAGGCTGCTCCCAAAAAAGCGGCGGCCCCCAGAAAGGCTGCCTCACCAAAGCCCAAAGATAAAAGCGATCTGACACAGGTCAAGGGTATCGGACCGGCCACTGCCCGCAAAATGAAAGAGGCAGGCATTACCTCGGTTGACCAGATAGCGAACCCGTCTGCAGACGATCAGGAAAAGCTGCAGGCATTTTCCAAAGTTAAGGGTTTCAGTACCTTCAGTGATGAAGCCAAGAAAGTTATTTGATGCAACAATCTGAACAGCCTGTATTACGGGACATCGTTCTGGTTGGCGGCGGGCACAGCCACGTTGGGGTTCTCAAGCGTTTTGCCATGAACCCTGTACCGGGTGTCCGCCTCACTCTCATCTGCAGAGACACCCACACACCATACTCGGGCATGTTGCCCGGCTACGTGGCCGGGCATTATTCCTATGACGACGTCCACATTGATTTGAGTAAACTGGCCGAGTTTGCCGGCGCGCGCTTTTATCGGGACGAAGTTTCCGGAATTGATCGCGCCCGGAAAAAGGTGGTGTGCCGGTCCCGGCCGGATGTTCCCTACGACATCCTCTCGGTTAATATTGGTTCGTCTCCCAGGGTTGGCGACGTAAACGGGGCCACTGAGCATGCCGTGCCAGTGAAGCCCATCAATGGCTTCAATAGCCGCTGGTTGTCCCTGCTATCCAGGCTGGAGAACCACGAAGGCCCGATGACGATTGCGGTGGTCGGCGCTGGCGCCGGTGGCGTCGAGCTTACCCTGGCCATGCAGTTCCGGCTCCGGAATGAGCTAGAAAAACGTGGCCATGACCCGGACCAGTTACATTTTCATCTGTTCGACGCAGAGAGCCAGATCCTGCCAACCCACAATGCCAAAGTGCGTTCGGTGTTCGAGGAAAAGCTCGCAAGTCGTGGCGTGAAGGTACATCTGGGCTCACCGGTGTCTAAGGTTGACGCTAACCACCTGGTGACGGACGCCGGCGAAACTTTCTCCGTGGGTGAAATACTCTGGGTTACCCGGGCCGGCGGTCCGGGATGGCTCAGGGATACCGGCCTGGCACTGGATGACGGCGGTTTTATCCGGGTAAAGGATACTCTGCAGTCTGAATCTGACGACGACATTTTTGCCGCCGGCGACATCGCCAACGTGGTCAATCACCCCCGCGAGAAAGCCGGAGTATTTGCCGTGCGTCAGGGGCCGCCGTTGGCGGATAATCTGAAGCGGCATGCCCTGGGCAAACCAACAAAGCCCTTCACTCCCCAGAAAAAGTGGCTGGCCCTGATCAGCACCGGCGACAGGTTCGCTGTGGCGTCCCGCGGGGATATGTCCTATGCCGGCAAGTGGGTCTGGCGCTGGAAAAACCACATAGACAAGCGCTTCATGGCCAAGTTCAATGACCTGCCGGCCATGGAAGAGAACTCTGCCCTGCCCGACACTGGCGCCGCGCAGAACGCCGAGGAAGCGTCCCAGGCCATATCCGCGGTGGCCATGCGTTGTGGTGGTTGTGGCGCCAAAGTTGGCAGCACAGTGCTGTCCCGGGCGCTGGGTGAGCTGCGCCCCATTGAGCGGGATGACATTCTGATTGGCCTGCACGCACCGGACGACGCCGCGGTATTGACCGTGCCTCCCGGTAAAGCGGTGGTGCATACCGTCGACTTCTTTCGGGCCTTTATTGATGACCCCTATGTGTTTGGGAAGGTAGCCGCCAACCACGCACTGGGTGATGTGTTCGCCATGGGCGCGGAAGCCCAGAGCGCCACGGCAGTGGCAACGGTCCCCTACGGTATCGAGTCGAAAGTGGAAGACGTGGTTTTCCAGATGATGTCCGGCGCCGTGGAAGTCCTCAACGAAGCAGGTTGTGCGCTGGTTGGCGGCCATACCGGCGAAGGCCGTGAACTGGCGCTGGGCTTTGCGGTGAACGGCCTGATCGACCCGGAAGAAGTGATGAGCAAAGGCGGCCTGCGGGCCGGTGATGTGCTTATCCTGACCAAGCCCATTGGCACCGGTACTCTGTTCGCCGCTCACGCCAGGCTGGAGGCAAAGGGGCGCTGGATTGATACGGCGCTGGCATCCATGGTGCAGTCCAATAAAGACGCTGCCCAGTGCCTGCGCCGGCACGGCGCCAAAGCCTGTACCGATGTGACCGGTTTCGGACTGCTGGGGCATCTGGTGGAAATGACCCGGCCATCGGGTGTGGACGCAGAGCTGGACCTGGGATCGATTCCGATCCTGCCGGGCGCGGAAGAAACAGCGGCGGCCGGTATTCTCAGCTCCCTGCAGCCTGCCAATATCCGCTTGAGGCGCGGCATCCGGGACCAGGAGAAATGGGTCAGCCACCCCCGCTATCCGCTGATCTTTGACCCCCAGACCGCAGGCGGTTTACTGGCCAGTGTGCCGGCTGACCAGGCCGAAGCCTGCGTCAGCGAGCTCAAGGCGTTGGGCTATCCTCATACGGCAATAATTGGCAGGGTGTTGCCACAGGACGAGAGCGGGCCGATAGAACCGATAACCCTCAGGGACTGAGACTTGCGCGCCCGGTCACTGCCCTTTCAATGGCGGCCAGTAAGGCAGCCTGCTCTGATTGTGGAGTAAAGAGGCGAGCCAACTGATTCACGCGACCTTCCAGATCCCCCAGAAAATCGGGGGATTGTTCCGCTCGCTGTAACAGCCTGGCCAGTTCTGTCTCATCACCTAGGGGGAAGTAACCCGGATAATCATCGCCGAGAAGTCCAACATTGCCAGAGATATCTGATGCGATAACAGGCAGGCCCGCGCGGCAGGCTTCAGAGACAACATTGGCACCCCCTTCCATCACTGAGCTGATCACCATTGCGCGGCAGCGGTTCATCAACTGATGGATGACGGGCTTGTCTACCTCCCCGAGCCATTCAAAACGCGGATTGGTCTGCTGCTCAGCCCGGGCCTTTTGTTCCCATTCCTGGCTGTGGGCTTTGCCGGCATTGATCACATAGATGGTGGAGGTTCCGGGCAGTTGTCTGGCCGCCAGGGCTGCACGAAGCGGGTCTTTCTCGTCGCGGAGGTGTCCGATAACGCAAATATCAAAACCGTTTTTCGGACCGGGGGAATTTGCTGGCTTATCCGCAGACTGGAGTACCGTTGTAAGTTTGTGGGCAAAACGCACCGGTATGTCCTGGCCGACCCGGTGGTGAAGCCCAACCAGGCAATCAGCCAGGGCCATGGATTCATGGGTAACGCCCGGGAACTGATGCTGATGAAGATAAATATCCGTGCCTGTAAGCACGACGATCAGCGGCGTCGCAGGGTGCACCTCCCGGAAATGCACAACGGCTTCGTGGCTTCGCCAGGCGTGCAATGCAATCAGCAGGTTACAAGGCTCACCATGGTATTCCGTAACGATGGCTACCTGGTGCCCGGCTTGTTCCAGTAACCGTCCCCAGCGCTCGGCCGTTGCCCGATTGCCTGCCCTGGAGCCCGGAGGAGCGGGCGTGATCAGGGTAATATTCATGAATGAGGAAACCCGGAAAATTTATTCATTTTTGATGGATGCCCATAACCTGTTTAGCCGATTGAATCGTATAGCTGTTCAGAGTTGAGGTAAATCACGTTATCCTGACCGGCTCGCGAGTTGCGCGCCTGCAGCGTTCTCGTGAAATCAAACTGCAAAAGAGAAGGACATTCAAATGGCTTTGAATTTTATACGGAAATTGGTATTGACCGGTTCCCTGTTTTTTGCCGCTTCCACGACAGTGTTCGCCCAGACCTTTGTGTTCACTGCCATCCCGGACGAAGATGAAACCAAGCTCGTCGAGCGGTTTCGTGGAATAGCTGATTATCTCTCGGAAAAGCTTGACGCAGATGTGCGTTACATCCCGGTAAAATCCTACGCTGCGGCAGTATCCGCATTCCGGAATAACCAGGTGCAACTGGCCTGGTTCGGCGGACTTTCCGGTGTTCAGGCCAGGGCCCTGGTGCCCGGTTCCCAGGCCATTGCTCAGGGCGAGGAGGACCAGGCGTTCTTCAACTACTTCATAGCCCACAAGAGCACCGGCCTTGATCGTGCAGATACCCTGACCGACGATCTCCGGGGCAAAACCTTTACCTTCGGCTCCAAGGGCTCTACCTCCGGCCGCCTGATCCCCGAATACCATATTCGCGATATTTTCGGCGAAGCACCGGAAGAGGTTTTTGACCGCGTAGGCTTCAGTGGCAACCATACGCGCACACTCAGGCTGGTGGAGTCCGGCACCTACGACGTTGGCGCCATCAACTATAAGGTCTGGGAGAAGGAACTGGAGGACGGCAACATCAACACCGATGACGTGAAAATCATCTGGAAAACCCCGGCTTACCCCAACTACCAGTGGAGTATCCGCGGCGACGTCGACGAAAACTACGGCGAAGGCTTTACCGACTGTGTGCGGGAGGCCCTTCTGGCGCTGGACGACCCGAAACTGCTGGAGAGTTTTCCCCGTTCTGCCTTTGTTCCTGCCTCAAACTCGGACTATGAGCCGATTAACAGCGTTGCCAAAGAAATCGGAATCATCGATTGAT
The DNA here is from genome assembly GCA_046260345.1 of Marinobacter sp. Taxonomy (GTDB): domain Bacteria; phylum Pseudomonadota; class Gammaproteobacteria; order Pseudomonadales; family Oleiphilaceae; genus Marinobacter. The sequence continues at coordinate 12,006 of JBHEPI010000127.1, forward strand.
GTCGGGATTCGACCTGACAGGCCTTACGGCCTCATTCGGAGGGGAGCGGGTTATTGGCCCTCTTTCCCTCAGCGTCCGCGAGGGTGAGCGTGTCGGTGTGGTGGGCCGGAGTGGTGCCGGCAAATCAACGCTGATCAGCCTGATCCATCAGCAGGTAGAGCGCATTGCGTCTCTGGTTCCCCAGAATCTGGGGCTGGTAAATGCACTGCCGGTATTCCACAACGTTTACATGGGCCGGCTGGACGCCAATGCCACCTGGTATAACACGCTCACACTGGTCCGGCCGTTTGCCAAAGACGCCCGCGCAGTAAAAGCATTGTTAACGGAGCTGGCCATGCCTGAAAAGGTCTGGATTCCGGCGGCTTCATTGTCGGGTGGTCAGCGGCAGCGGGTTGCCATTGCAAGAGCATTGTACCGTCGTTCCGGCCTGTTGCTCGCTGACGAACCGGTGTCGGCACTGGATGGCCCTTCGGCGCATCAGGTTATGAAGCTGCTTAAAGACCGGTTCGCGACCAGCGTCATTGCGCTTCACGATGTAGAACTGGCCCTGGCCTATTGCACGCGCATTGTCGGTATTCAGGATGGCCATATTGCTCTGGATGAGCCCAGCGAAAAGCTGACGCCGGCAGACATTATGTCGCTATACTGAGTCAGACCTCTGTTTATGCTCTCTTCTGCGACCGTAAGAACCAGCCTGATTTTTACCGCCATTGCTCTGGTGGGGCTGCTGTTTGCAGACATTGCCATTACCTCGGCGAACCCATGGAAAGACCTTGGGCGGTTTTTCCTGGGTGTGGTTACACCAGACTTCTTCAGTACTGAAGGGCTGGCCACCGCGCTGCTTCGCACCGTCGCCTTTGCGTTTGTCGGTGTGGCGCTGGGCAGTGTGTGCGGCTTTTTGCTGGCGCTGGTTTATCGGGCGTATCCGGTACGGATTTTCTGCGCTTTTATACGAGCCATACATGAGCTTTTCTGGGCCCTGATCTTTCTGCAGTTTTTCGGCTTTCACCCACTGACCGGTGTCCTGGCAATTGCAATTCCCTACTCCGGTATTTTTGCCAAGGTCTATTCCGAGATCCTTGAAGAGGCAGACCCAGAGCCGGGCCGCCTGTTGCCGCCGGGCACCGGCGTTATCTCAGCGTTTCTGTACGCCCGCATCCCGGACTGCTGGGTACAGATACGTACCTACACGGCCTACCGTCTTGAGTGCGGCCTTCGCTCCAGTGCCATTCTGGGTTTCGTGGGTTTGCCGACCCTCGGGTTCTATCTGGAATCTGCGTTCTCCCAGGGGCATTACTCCGAAGCCGGCGCCATGCTGATCCTGTTTTATGTGCTGATCGCTACGCTGCCACTGTGGGTCAAACCCAGGCTGTTGCCGGTGTATATCCTGGGTGCTCCTTTTTTCCTGGGCGACGGCATGCCCATTGTCTGGGGTAATGTGGCCCGCTTCTTCACCCAGGACATTGTTCCGGGGCCACTGAAAAGTGAAGAAGGCTGGTCCGGAATGAGTAGCTGGCTCGGGGACCTGTTCGTTACTCAGGCCCTGCCCGGAATCTGGAACACCGTCATACTCACCCAGATAGCCCTGGTTGCGACCGGGATTATTGCCTTGTTGGCATTCCCTCTGATTTCCACACACTTTGGCGGGCCTGTACGCCGGACAAGCGGTCACGTGTTTCTGGTGATCCTGCGCTCTACGCCGGAATACATCCTTGCCTACATCCTGCTGCAGTTATGGGGGCCGTCCATGCTTCCGGCAGTGGTAGCGCTTGCGCTGCACAATGGCGGCATTATCGGCCATCTCATCGGTCGCCAGTCGAGCACAATCGTATTGCGGCCCGATGCCCCAACGGGTCTGAACCGGTACACCTATGAACTGGTGCCTCGTGTTTACCGGTCGTTTCTGGCGTTCCTGTTCTACCGCTGGGAAATTATCATGCGGGAAACCGCCATCCTGGGCATTCTGGGTATCTATACACTGGGCTTCTATGTCGACAGTGCCATCCAGAACATTCAGTTTGATAAGGCAATGATACTGATCCTTATCACCGCCTCCCTGAACATCGGCGTCGATATCCTCGGCCGCTTTATCCGCAAGAAGCTCGCACTGCAAACCATGCCAACCTGCTAGCGCCCCGTTTAATGGTTACCACGTCACAGTTTCGTATTTTGTGCCTGGCTGGCCTGGTTCCGTCATGGTATTGAAGGCGCGGATTACTGGGGTGAACACCGCCACATCCCAGAGGCTTACAGTCTTTATGGCGCCATTGCTTCAAACGCTTTTATCTGACCAGGCCCCCTCTTTATGGCTCAGGTGCGGGTCGTGGGTCGGGGCGCTGGCTCTTCCTGTACCCAGCCTGTGCCCAGATTCTGCGTGTCTGCGCTCTCAGGGGCTTCAGCCGGTACGCCGGTGACAGCGGGCCTGGAAAAGCTGCCGTCCTCAAGCCGTTCCATGCTGTCCACGTCCACGGAACGAACAACGTAGCTCCTGCCATCACACTCAACCCGGGAGCGGTGGCTCAATCCGAAAATAAAGCGGCAATAATCCAGCTTTAACTGAAGAAGATCCTGTTCAGCTTTCTGGATTTTCCTCAGCAGAACCTTTTGTACACTATCGCCATAATCCATATGTACTTCCCTGGACAATTGAAACAGTCTGCAGATTTTACACAATCCTGCCCTACTGTCATCCCGTCGTTACGCCTGGCCCTCGGCCTTGAAGGTCAATTTCATCGAGTTATCGTTTTCTGTATCCGCATCAGTCTGAAGGTCGATCCGCCAGGTCATTTCAGGGTCAGTTGTACAAAAAGGTGCGGTAAACCTTGCCTGCCAGACTTCACCTTTACCATCCTGCGCTTTGCCTGTATGGGTCAGGGGCACTGGATACTCGCCCAGATACATGGATTCTCCGCGAAGCACTGCCAGCAATCCTGGTGTATCCATATCGGTGGTGACCTTCAGGCGATATTCGGTACCCTCTGCATGAACCTCACCTTTTGTCAGCTGTGCGCTCCATTGAGTGCCCTGTTGCTCCCATCGGCACGTATCATTGAGCAGGTCGCATTCCATCGCGCCCTGATCAGAGCCGCTATCAACATCCGACATAAGCCAGCCTGGTCCGAAAATACCAAGGGCGACCACGCCTGCGATGGCCATAACAGCAACAAGTGCTTTCAACACATCTTTTCCTCCGGAGTTAATCAGGCATTATGGAGATTATTGCTACCAAGGCAAAGCTTTCTAAATCAGCACCGGTCATGAGAAAATACCGCGCTTTGATTCACCACCAACAGGATACGCCTGTGCAACCGGATATCTCCGTAAAGCACCTCAATAAAGTCTATGCTGATGGTTTCAGAGCCCTCAAGGACGTCAATCTCGACATTGAACGTGGAGAAATTTTTGCCCTCCTTGGCCCGAACGGCGCCGGCAAGACCACACTGATCAGCATCATATGCGGCATCGCGAACATCTCCAGCGGCGAAGTAAAGGCCGCGGGGTACGATATCGTCAAGGATTACCGCAAGGCCCGGGAAAGCATCGGACTGGTGCCCCAGGAACTCCACACAGACTCCTTTGAGTCAGTATGGGGCGCAGTCTCTTTCACCCGTGGCCTTTTCGGCAAACCGCCAGCGCCCGGTCACATTGAAAAAGTGCTGAAAGACCTGTCCCTGTGGGATAAGCGAAACAACCGTATCATGTCCCTGTCCGGCGGTATGAAGCGCCGCCTGATGATCGCCAAGGCTCTGTCCCATGAGCCTCAGATACTGTTTCTGGACGAGCCGACCGCAGGTGTGGATGTGGAATTGCGGCGCGACATGTGGGAAATGGTCCGCAAGCTCAGGGAAAACGGCGTCACTATCATTCTCACCACTCACTATATCGAGGAAGCCGAGGAGATGGCGGACCGTATAGGCGTTATTCGCCAGGGCGAAATCATTCTTGTGGAAGACAAAACACAATTGATGAGCAAGCTTGGCAAAAAGGAACTTCGCCTGCACCTGCATAACCCTCTGGCGCAAATTCCCGGTCAACTTGCCCTTGAGCCGGTAGAGTTGTCGGAGGACGGCTACGAGTTAATCTACACCTTTGACTCACAACAGGAGCAGGCCGGTGTCGCCAGGCTGCTGCGAACGCTCGGCGATCTGGATATTGAATACCGGGACATCCAGACCAGGGAGAGCTCCCTGGAAGAAATCTTTGTAGGCCTGGTCAATGAATAATGCGGGAGTGATGCAATGAACCTGTACGGTGTCCGTGCAATCTACAATTTTGAAATGGCCCGTATGCGACGAACATTGATGCAGAGCGTCGCATCGCCGGTCATCTCTACCTCCCTGTATTTCGTGGTGTTCGGTTCGGCCATCGGCAGCCGCATGGGCGACATCGACAATATCAGTTATGGCGCCTTCATCATCCCCGGGCTGGTGATGCTGTCACTTCTGATGCAGAGCATTTCCAACGCGTCTTTTGGCATCTATATGCCAAAATTTTCCGGCACCATCTATGAAGTCCTGTCGGCTCCGGTCTCGTATATGGAGGTAGTACTGGGCTATGTCGGGGCTGCGGCCACCAAGTCGGTGATACTCGGCGTCATCATATTGATAACCGCCAGGCTTTTCGTGGATTATGATGTGATGCATCCCTTCTGGATGTTCGCCTTCCTGGTCTTGACCGCGATCACCTTCAGCCTGTTCGGTTTCATCATCGGTATCTGGGCAGACGGTTTTGAAAAACTCCAGATCATCCCGCTGATGATCGTTACGCCGCTGGTTTTTCTTGGCGGCACTTTCTACTCCATCGACATGCTGCCGGAAGTCTGGCAGACCGTCAGCCTGTTCAACCCGGTGGTGTATCTGATCAGCGGCTTCCGCTGGGCATTCTACGGGGTGTCGGATGTGCACGTGGGGATCAGCGTGGGTATGACCCTGCTCTTCCTGACCGCCTGCATGGTTGCCGTATGGTGGATTTTCAAAACCGGCTACCGGTTACGCCCCTGATGAACAGGCGCACACCGGCGCGCAGCCTGAAGGCCCTGCTACCAATGCTGGGCCTCCTGTTTTCCGGGTGCCTTGCCGCCGTTCCGGAAAATGATGCGTTGCCGGTGGTGCCGGCCTGCCTTGTATCCGATCAAAAGGCGATTCCCATTACCGTCGAGATCGCTGCCAGCTCTGAAGAGCGCAGCCGTGGCCTTATGGACCGGGAGACACTGGCAGAAGATGCGGGCATGCTGTTTGTGTACAGCAACCAGCGCCGGGCCGACCATGGTTTCTGGATGTACCGCACGCTGATTCCGCTGGATATTGCCTACATGGACCGCCACGGCACTATCCGCGCGATACGCCAGATGACGCCCTGCCCGTCAAGCCAGGGCAGGGACTGCCCCACTTACCGTTCCGGGGTACCGTTCTACCTGGCTCTTGAAATGAACCAGGGGTACTTTGAAAGCCGGGGCATTGAGCCTGGCGACCGGCTTTCGCTGGAACCTTCAGACTGCCGCAGCCCGGGCTATTTATCTTTCCAGTCGGGCTTGCGCTTTTCCAGAAATGCACAGATGCCCTCCTGTGCGTCTGCTGCCTGCATGTTGTTGGCCATCACTTCCGACGTATAGTCGTAAGCATCGGCCAGCCCCATTTCCAACTGCCGGTAAAACGCTTCCTTTCCTATTCTTAGGGTGTAGCCTGATTTGCCCGCTATGGTTGTAGCCAGGCGGGAAACTGCTTCATCCAACTCCTGCTCGTCGACGACCTGGTTCACCAGTCCGATCCGTTCCGCCTTGGCAGCGCCAATCATTTCGCCAGTCAGCAGCATTTCCATGGCCTGCTTGCGGGACACATTGCGGGACAATGCCACCATAGGTGTGGAGCAGAACAGGCCAATATTCACGCCGGGTGTGGCAAAACGAGCGGTGTCGGCCGCAACCGCCAGGTCACAACTGGCCACCAGCTGACATCCAGCTGCAGTAGCGACGCCAGCCACACGGGCAATGACCGGTTTGGGCAGGTTCACTATCTGTTGCATCACCTTGCTGCAGAGGTTGAACAGCCTCAACTGGAACTCATGGCTGTCGAACTGGCCACTCACCTCTCGCAGATCATGCCCGGCGCAGAACACCGGCCCCGCCGCGGCGAGCACCACGACACGGGTCTCTCCATCTTCTGCAATCGCTTCAAGTTCCCCTGAAAGGGCCTCCAACATGGCCATCGACAGACTGTTGCGACGATCCGGCTGGTTCAGTGTAAGTGTGGTTATTCCATTCTCAGTGTATTTCTTCACCAACACCTGGTCTTTATCGCTCATGATACCCCCCGTTCCGTTGTCACGGATAACATTCCAACTATTCAGTATCAGACAGCTTAACAGATGTGTCGAAGCGACTTTGGTCGGAGCAACACGCTTTCATGATGTATCCTGTACACCATGAGAGACGCAAAGAAGCAACGCCGGGAACTGGAAAAGCAACTTACTGAAGCCACCTCCTATGAGCATTGGCACGCCATTGCCGAACAACTGGATGAGTTGGAAGGCACTCTGGCGTGGCGGGAGGAAAGCGGTTGTGAGCTACTTCATGAGAAGCTGATTCGCGAACACATAGACACCATGGCCCGCTGTCGTGAGAACAGCGATACACGGGGCCTGACGCGGGTGCTGCAGGAAAGCCTTTACCGCCACCTGGGCGAAATCGCCAATCCGGACCTTTACGCTGTCGCCTGGACCGGCACCAAATACCTGGTCACGGAATTCCTGGATGAAGTGGAGCGGTCCATGAACTTCATCTGCGACCACGACATGCCGGGGGTTACCAGCCAGCAAAAGCTTCGCCTGTTCCGGGACGCCGAGCGGGTTTACGGGCGCCCCGCCCTGATGCTCAGCGGTGGTGCCGCCTTCGGGATCTATCACATTGGTGTTACCCGTGCGCTCTGGCAGCAGGGACTGCTACCGGATGTGATCGCCGGGTCCAGCATGGGCGCGATCGTGGCAGGTGCCATCTGTACCCGCAGTAATCAGGAGCTTGAGCGTTTTTTCAATGAGCCTGGTGAGATTCACCTGGACGCGTTCCGCTGGCTTGAGCCCGGCCGTATCTGGCGCAAACGGCATGCCATGGATCAGTCCCAGTTGCTTCACCACATTCACACCAACATTGGCAGCACCAGCTTTCTTGAGGCGGCAAACCATAGCGGACGCACCCTCAACATCTCGGTGTCGCCCACCAGAACCCGCCAGAAACCAAGATTGCTGAACAACCTGGCGTCTCCGGAAGTTCTGGTGGACTCGGCCGTTCTTGCCTCCTGTGCGGTGCCCGGCATCTATCCTCCGGTAACACTTCAGGCCCGTGACACCGACAGAGGCCCCAACGGCCGCAAGCCCTACATGCCAACAGAACGCTGGATTGACGGCAGCGTCCATGGTGACCTGCCACTGATGCGGATGGCGCGGCTGCACAATGTGAATCGCACCATCGTCAGCCAGGCGAATCCCCATGTACTGCCGTTTATCAGCCATCACCATCAACGCGGGCCCGGCGCATCCGCCAAACAGGCCGCAGCGTCCCTTATGCACGCCCAGGTGGCAACCACCCTGAATCTGACCCGGAACGGCTGGTCTTCCACCATACTCCGGCCCTTGCTGGAACAGGCCCATGCCATGGCCACCCAAACCTACCTGGGGGATATCAACATCCAGTTCCCGTTCCGGCCATTGCTTTACCGCAAGATACTCACCAACCCCGGCCGTCGGGACCTGGAAATGTTTATCCGGCTCGGTGAACAGGCTACCTGGCCTCGCATGGCCATGATCCGGGATCAGACACGCATCAGCCGCACCTTCAGCAATTGCATCGCACGGCTGGAAAAGACCTGCGTCGCCGACGCCCGGCCCGGGGAGTAGACGCTTGCAGACCACGCGGATCAAAGGCCTGACCATTGCCGCCCTGGGTGTACTGTTTATCGTCCCGGACGCGCTGCTGGTGAAAATCACCTCTGTCGAGCCAGTAGTATTTCTTTTCTGGCGCGGTTTGCTACTGGCCATCAGCTTCCTGGTGATCAGCTGGCTGAGATACCGCAGCCGGCTGACCACCGAAATCCGGCGCTGCGGCTGGAAAGGCATTTTCTGCGCAGGGGCCTTCGCCATAAGCACCCTGGGTTTTGTTGTGGGTATGAAAAACACCGCTGCCGGCAATGTCCTGGTCATCCTGAACACCGCGCCGGTCATTGCCGCGTTAATTGCATGGCTGATCTGGAAGGAAACCCTGCCCTGGAGAACCTGGATAATCATTCTGGTGTGCGTAACCGGCGCAACCTTCATGGCCATCGGCGAGTGGGGCAAAGGCGATCCGCTCGGGCTGATGATGGCCGGTATAGCAGCCACTGCGCTTGCCTCCAACCTCAACGTAGCCCGTTCCCGGCCCGACTGCGACATGAGCGTGATGCTGATGTTTGGTGCCCTGGCCCTGGCCCTTGTAGCGGCAGTCATGGGTGGTGCCCAAACCCTCTCTGAACGGGATGGCTTCTTCATCGCCCTGCTCTGCCTTGTATTCCTGCCCATGGCCTGCATTCTGATCCAGATAGGCCCACGCTACATCCCTGCGGCGGAAGTCAGCCTGATGCTGCTGCTGGAAACGGTGTTGGGATCGTTTCTGGTGTGGCTGTTCCTTGGCGAAGTACCGCCCGATCTCAGCCTTGTTGGCGGGGTAATTGTGTTCTCGGCACTGGCGAGCCATGGCTGGATAGAAGTGAGGCGCTACCGGAAAGCCCGGGTGGCCGTTGATTAACCGGGGCCCAAAGGGCCGGGATAGGGACTGATCGAAAACAAGGACTCGCAACAATGGCTACCGTACCGAAACTGACTGATGCACTGCTTACCCTGGAAAACCGCGTCGCCACCCTCACCCTGAACCGTCATGATCTGCGAAACGCACTGACAGGCTCTCACCTGATCGACGACATCGTCACCTCCTCCGGGTGGGTGAACCAGTGCGACGAAGTGTCAGTACTTAATCACCGGCGCCGGTTCGACCTTCAGCGCCGGCGGAAACATCCGCGACATGGAAAATCGCATTGCCAGCCAGCCCCCGAAAGCCACACGGCTAACAAAACGCCTGATGAAAATGGCGCCACTTATGGAACTGAAGGATTTTCTGGATGGGTGCGCGAATTTTCAGGGCATGCGCCACAACGAGCCGGAGCACCTGGAGGCGGTTAACCGGATGTTGGAGGCTATGGCCAGGAAATGACGGAACCAGGGGGCGCCATCCAGTCATTCTCCACAAAATAGTGCAGTCAGAGAGGTAATTTTTTCAGGAGATGGTGCCCGGAGCCGGAATCGAACCACTCATTTAAAACAGACACTTAGGTCGTTTAGTAAATCTGATGTACAGCATGTAATACACGCATTTTGCTACTAAGTACCTGCATCGGCCGCTGAATAGCGAACCAAGCAGTAACAG
>JBHEPI010000136.1:0-4992 GCA_046260345.1 Marinobacter sp.
TCGTCCTTTTTATCTGGCATAACTTTGTTCTCCAGTATTCAACCCTGCCGGAATTAACCGAACCGACCGGTGATGTAAGATTCAGTGAGTTCGTGCTCCGGTGAAGTGAAAACCTTGTCGGTTTCGTTCACTTCCACAAGATGCCCGAGATGGAAATACGCGGTGCGATGGGAAACCCGGGCCGCCTGCTGCATGGAGTGGGTCACGATAACGATAGTATAGCTCTCGGACATTTCGGCAATCAGTTCCTCAACCCTTGCAGTGGCAATCGGGTCCAACGCCGAACAGGGTTCGTCCATCAGGATGACTTCCGGGCTGACGGCAATCGCACGGGCAATGCACAGGCGCTGTTGCTGGCCGCCGGACATACCGGTGGCATTGTCATCAAGGCGATCTTTGACCTCTTCCCACAGACCGGCCTTGCGCAGGCTGTTCTCGACAATGTCATCCAGTTCGGATTTGCGATTGGCGAGGCCGTGAATTTTCGGACCGTAGGCGACGTTGTCATAGATAGATTTGGGGAAGGGATTGGGCTTCTGGAACACCATGCCTACCCGGGCGCGAAGTTCCACCACGTCCCTTTTCGAGGCATATATGTCCTCGTCATCCAGCAACAACTCGCCCTTGATCCGGCAAATATCGATGCTGTCGTTCATACGGTTCAGGCAGCGCAGGAACGTGGACTTACCACAACCGGAAGGGCCGATAAACGAAATGACCTCGTTGCGGCCAATATCAAGGCTGATGTTTTTAATAGCCCTGTCGTTGCCGTAGGACACATCCACGTTACGCAGTTTGTACTTGGGGTTGTCTGCAAATGGTTTACCGACGGTTATCCCCTCCTCAATCACCGTGTCTTCGGGTTTTTCCTCTGCTACTGCGGACATAGCCTCATTTTCCTGTCGCACATCAGTTTCCGCTGTAATACCGGGGTTCATAGTATTCATTCCAATCTCCTTACCAGCGGCGTTCCAGCCGCTTGCGCAGCCAGATTGCCAGGGCATTCATACTCATCAGGAAAGCCAGCAGCACCATGATGGCGGCCGACGCGCGTTCAATAAAGCCCGACTCGGGGCTGCCGGCCCACAGGAAGACCTGCACAGGCAACGCCGTCGCGCCGTCGAAAAAGCCCTCTGGAATTTCCACAACAAAGGCCACCATGCCGATCAGCAACAGCGGCGCCGTCTCTCCCAGCGCCTGGGCCATGCCAATAATGGAGCCAGTCAGCATGCCGGGCATGGCCAGGGGCAGAACATGGTGCAGCACCACCTGCATTTTGGACGCCCCTACACCTTCCGCCGCTTCACGTATCGACGGCGGCACGCTTTTGATGGCGGCACGGCTCGAAATAATGATGGTGGGCAGGGTCATCAGTGTCAGCACCAGGCCGCCCACGAACGGGGCTGAGCGGGGCATGCCAAACAGGTTGATGAACACCGCCAGGCCAAGCAGACCAAAGATAATGGAGGGCACCGCCGCCAGGTTGTTGATGTTCACCTCAATAAAATCGGTGAACTTGTTCTTGGGTGCGAACTCCTCGAGGTAGATCGCTGCGGCCACACCAACCGGGAACGACAGTACAAGGGTCACAAACATCACCAGCAGTGAACCCACGATTGCCCCCAGCACACCGGCCCGGGCCGGATCACGGGAATCCCCGCTGGTGAAGAACACATCGTTAAAACGGGTTTCTATGATGCCGCGCTCCTGCAACTCATCCACCCACTCCCGCTGCTGCTCGCTCAGCTTGATGGAATAGGCATCATCATCCTTGTGTTTTACATACACATCCACATTGCTGTTGGCCAGGAAGGTGATGGTCCGGGTGGTGCCCATCCAGTCAGGATTGGCGATCAGCTCATCACGCAGCTGATTCGAAGCATAGGAGTTGATCAGCCGGCGCAGCTCATCCCGGTCATCCTCGGTGGCATCCGGAAGAACCTCCGCCAGGCTGACGATCAATGGCTCCACGAAATCCGCCATGCGGACTTCGTCGCGATCGGTTGGATCCTCAAGGTACATCACCTCGGAGTCCATTTCGACATCGAGAGTCAGGGTGGTCTTGAGAAAGCCGGTATGGCCCTTGCCGACAATATCGGCAAACAGCACCACCAGGGCCGATAGAGCGATCGCGATGGCGAGAATACCGTAAGCCCGGAAGCGGCGTTCCTTGCGGTAACGTTTTTTCAGCGAGCGGCGGACGATCTCCGCCTGTTCAGTTTGATTACTCATACTGTTCCCGATATCTGCGGACAATCTTGAGGGCAATTACGTTCAGCAGCAGAGTTACGATAAAGAGCATCGCACCCAGCGCGAACGCAGCGAGCGTCTTGGGACTGTCGAACTCCTGATCACCGATCAGCAGGGTGACAATCTGGACCGTCACGGTGGTAACAGACTCCAGCGGGTTGGCCGTCAGGTTCGCCGCAAGGCCCGCTGCCATGACCACAATCATGGTCTCACCGATTGCCCGTGAGGCGGCCAGCAGTATGCCGCCCATGATGCCGGGCAATGCCGCCGGGAAGATCACCTTTTTCATGGTTTCGGACTGGGTGGCCCCCAGTGCCAGCGAACCGTCCCGCATTGTCTGTGGCACCGCATTGATCACGTCATCGGACAGTGAGGACACGAAAGGAATGATCATGATGCCCATCACCAGGCCGGCGGCTAATGCGCTCTGGGAAGAGGCTCCGAGGCCGATGGACTCGGCAAAATCCGCGATAAAGGGCGCAACGGTCAGTGCCGCGAAAAACCCGTAAACTACGGTAGGCACGCCCGCCAGCATTTCCATCGTTGGCTTCACCAGGCTCCGGACCCGCTTGTTGGCGTATTCCGATAGATAGATGGCAGACAATAAACCAACCGGAACCGCCACCAGCAGCGCAATAGCAGAGATCAGCAGCGTGCCGGTAAACAGCGGGATCATGCCAAAGGCACCTTCAGAACCGACCTGGTCTGCCCTCAGCGCCACCTGGGGGCTCCAGCTGGTACCGAAAAAGAAATCGACAAATGACACCATGCCGAAGAAGCGGATGGTCTCGAAAATGACGGAGAAGATAATGCCAATGGTCGTGAGGATTGCCAACCCTGCGCAGCCGAACATGATCCACTGCAGGGTTTTCTCAACCTGGGCCCGGGCATTGAGTTTCGGCTGAATCCGGTACCAGCCCACAAAACCGGCAAGACCGGCAATCGACAGCACCAGCAGCGTCATGTAGTTGCCGCTGTTATCCCGGAGGTTGGTCAGCAATGCAGCGGCACTGGCCATCGACTCATCTGTGGCATCAGCTGTCAGCGCACCACTGGCTACATTGCTGATTCTCGACATCATCAGGCTTGCCTCGCCGACGGATTTGGGAACCATTTCCGGGCCCAGTGATCCGAGAACAAGCAGTTGTATGATCTGGCTTTCAAACGCCACCCAGAGGGCGAGAACGATCAGTGCCGGAATGCCGCACCACATGGCGGCACGAACACCGTAATAGCCGGGCAATGACTTGAGGTGGCGAATGCCCCCCATGGGCTCGGCGAGGGCCCTGGATCGAAAATAACCCAGTGCGTAAGCGACACCTATCAGCGCCAGGGTTAAAAAAAACAGATTCGCGGGTTGCATGTTAATTCCTGTCTGCGACTACGGGGTCGTGGCGAATTCTACGCTTGCAAAGCGCCGTTTTCACGCTTGTCTGTCTGAAACAACTGAGGGTGCGAGCCCGTTTAATGGCCCGCACCCTCGTTTACTGCCTGAACCTGTTTTACTGGAGTTCGCTCATTTCCAGGTTCGGCATTTCTTTCAGCTTGTCTTGCAGCTTCATCAGGCGGTCACGGGTCGGCACGATCAGGCCAACGTCTTTCAGGTAACCGTTGGGACCCATGGCACCCGGGCTGAGAAACTCGGCTGCGTATTCCTCAATGCCAGGTACGACGCCAATGTGCGCCTTCTTGACGTAGAAGAACATGGTACGGGCCATCGGGTACTCGCCTTCAGCGATCAGGTCAGGTTCCGGTGCAACACCATCCAGCGTGACGGCTTTAAGGCGGTCTGAGTTCTCTTCCAGGAAGCTGTAACCGAAGGCGCCGTAAAGGCTGGTGTCACCGATCAGCTTCTGCACGATCAGGTTGTCGTTCTCGCCAGCTTCGATGAAGGCGCCGTCTTCTCGGACGCTTTCGCAAATGGCGCCGTGCTCGTCTTCGCTCAGATCGGCAGCTTCTGGAAGCTGATCACAACCTGCAGCCAGGCCCAACTCGTTGAATGAATCACGGGTACCGGAAGTCGGGGGTGGCCCCATTACCCGGATTTCCAGGTTCGGCAGGCTGGAGTCGATATCGCTCCACTTTTTGTTCGGGTTCATCACCCACTCGCCGTCAACCGGCACTTTCTCGCCCATGGCCAGGAACAGCTGCTCCATGGTCAGGTCCAGGTCCGGTGCGTCTTTGGAGCTGGCGATTACAACGCCATCTGAGCCGATAGCGAACTCAACCACTTCTTCAACACCGTTGCTCTGGCACAGCTCAAGCTCGGAAGGCTTGATACGACGCGAGGCATTGGTGATGTCAGGGTGGTTAGTACCTTTACCTTGACAGAAGATCTTCAGGCCACCGCCAGAACCGGTGGACTCCATCTTCGGAGTCGGGAAATCGCTGTTCTCACCAAAACGCTCGGCAACAACAGTTGCGAACGGGTAAACAGTGGAAGAGCCCACGATGTTGATGGTGTCGCGAGCCATGGCCGGGGAAGAAACGGCGGCAATGCTGCCTGCCAGGGCCAGAGTTGTAAAAGCGGTTTTAAGTTTGATCACGTTGAGTCTCCATTCGTCACTTTGACTTTATATGTCGGGTTTGCTTCACCGATGAGTGAACAATAAAGGCCTTCTGTGACAGCTTTGTTACAACGATTGAAATATAGAACAGAAGGTTCAATTTTTCTTGCAGACCGCGCCAAGGCCGCTAACATGCGGGGACTAAAACAATTCTGAACTCTATAAAGGTTACATC
>JBHEPI010000141.1:0-13214 GCA_046260345.1 Marinobacter sp.
GCTCTAGCTTTGAATTCAGTTCTGGCTGCTCGTAGAGGTTGGAAGAGGCCTGGGCTTTGTGGCGTAGTCAACGCCGTTCTGTTCGAGATAGTCGCGAATCAGTTGACGAACCACCTGTGAGGTCGTGATGTCCTGGGAGGCGCAGAAGTCTTCCAGTGCCTTCTTTTTTACCGGATCAATGAGAATGGTCAGTCGGGCCGTTTTTGTTTCCATAAAGATCACCTGGGTACCTCGTCTGCAATGTTAATCAAATTATAATTTAGTGCGCTACGGCTTTACCAGAGCCGGGCCGACAAGGTCGTTACAGTGGATAATGTGAAGGGTTGGTCATCGCCCGCGGCCGTCCGCGACAGAGTTTCGGCTTATGATGGCGAATTCAACACGGCCATTGGCGAGCAGGGTGGACTAAGGGTGACGATTCGCCTTCCGGTGTTCTTCGGAGGCTAATGACTCCGCATTTTCATCCGTGGGTTTAAGGTCCTGAGCATCGGAAAAATCGATCCCCTCTTGCAGTTCATCTTCGTCGAAGCGTATCCCGCAGGCGGCTTTTCGGATTTTTGCGGGTTTTGCCGTGCCCGAGCTGTTGTATTTGCTTTCAGAGGTCATAGGTCAGTTCTCTTCCTGTCGGGGAGCTTCGCTCGGGCATTGGCTGTCATCGCGCTCCCATTGAATGGTTGTATGCTGAATATTGAACTCGCGGGCCAGCACCCCCGAGATATCGTTGATGAGTTGGTCATCATCGACCGGGTCAGGCTTCAGTAGATGAACTGTCAGGGCATTTTCGGTGGTACTCAGGGCCCAGATATGAAGGTGATGGGCAGTTTGCACACCGGGGAAACTCTCGAGACGTTTGCGGACAGCCGTGGGATCAATATTTTTGGGGACGCCATCCACGGCGAGTGCGACGGAGTCTTTCAGCAGTTGCCAGGTGCCTACGAAGATCACAGCCGCAATGATGAGACTGACTATGGGGTCGATCCATGTAAAGTTGGTAAACATTATTATGGTGCCAGAAATAACCACCCCGACGGATACGGCTGTGTCCGCCGCCATGTGAAGAAAGGCGCCGCGGATATTGATATCGCCTTGCTGGCCTTTGACAAACAGCATCATTGTGGCGCCGTTTATCACCACACCGATACCGGCAACCACGATCACGGTCAGGCCCGACACCTCGGCCGGGTCTGTCAGGCGCTGGATGCCCTCCCAGGTGATTCCGCCGACCGCTGCGATAAGAATCAGCGCGTTGAAAAGAGCGGCCAGAATGGTGGTTTTTTTCAGGCCATAGGTTCTACTGTAGGTTGCTGCCTTGCTTGCCAGCCAACTGGCGGCCCAAGCCATGACCAGACCCATGACATCGCTGAGGTTATGGCCGGCATCTGCCAGTAGTGCCAGAGACCCTGATAACAGGCCGTATACCACTTCAATAACAACAAAAGTGACATTCAGAATGACCGCAATGGCGAATGAGCGGTTATGAGTATTGAATTGATCAGCGTGGCTGTGATCGTGATGAGTGGCCATTAACTCGATCCTGTGGCTATGTGAAAATAGTAAATCATTATTAAAAACTCTGTAGTACCTACAGAGTCAAATCGAGAGTCAAATCGCAACCTGGAAAACGGAATTTATCATGACCCTGGCTACTTGGCTGACAGTTGTCACCATATGCATACTCGGTGCCGTGTCGCCGGGCCCATCCCTAGCTATTGTACTGAAACAGACGCTAACCGGTAACCGCAGGAACGGCATGATTACAGCAGTTGCCCACGGCCTCGGGGTGGGTGTTTATGCCTTCCTCAGTATTCTGGGCCTGGCGGCCATCATCACCGCGTCTCCGCTGGCCTTCTTTGTGCTTCAGTGGGGTGGGGCAGCCTACCTGGCATGGCTTGGCGTGAAGGGTCTGGTAGCAAAGCCCCAGGGTGATACTCCATTAGCTGAAGCGTCCAGCACGGCAAGTGCTGCACGAGACGGTTTGCTGATTGTGCTGCTGAACCCGAAAATTGCCGTATTCTTCCTGGCACTGTTCAGCCAGGTAGTCGGAACCGACACTAGTATGCTTGCGAAGCTCGGCTATGCCGGTACTGCAATGGTTATAGATGCAGGGTGGTACCTGATCGTTACCTGGCTGTTCTCAAGCCCTCGCTGGCTGGCAATGCTACGCCAGAAAGCTGTGTGGTTTGAGCGTCTCTTTGGATTGGTGCTACTGAGCCTGGCCAGCCATCTTGTTATGGGTATTCTGAATGGGAAGTGATGTTCATGGAAGGTGAGCTGGTCTTGAATTGGTACCCCCGACAGGACTCGAACCTGTTACCTTCCCCTTAGGAGGGGGACGCTCTATCCAGATGAGCTACGGGGGCATCTCTGCAAGAAGGGCGGTATGATAACGGCCCGAGGCCTGCGGCTCAAGGTGTGTCGCGGATTCGTCGTTCATTGCGGAGGCTGTTTTGTCTGAACCGCTTGTTCTGAGTGTGGTTGTTCCCGTGTGGCAGGAGGCGGCTGCCATTCAGGCTTTCCTGAAAACCCTGCAGCCTCTGCGTGCCGCGGGGCATGAAGTGATCGTGGTGGACGGTGGCAGCGACGACGGCACGGCGGATCTGGCGAAGCCCTGGAGCGATCGCGTGCTGGTTGGCGGAAAGGGCCGTGCGTTGCAGATGAATGCGGGGGCGGACGCGGCACGGGGTAATGTGCTGTTATTTCTCCACGCCGACACCCTGTTGCCGGGTTTGGCTCTTGATCACCTCGCGCATTTTGTTGGCAGCGGGGCGCAATGGGGCCGTTTTGACGTGCGGCTGAGCGGCAACCGCAGGTTGTTCCGTGTGATCAGCTGGTTTATGAATCGTCGCTCCCGCTTGACCGGCATTGCCACCGGTGACCAGGCTATTTTTGTTCGCGCATCGGTATTCCGGGCACTCCAGGGTTTCGCGCCGGTTCCGTTAATGGAAGATGTGGAGCTCAGTAACCGGCTTCGCACGGTGTCTGCCCCCTACTGCATCAAGGATCCGGTCATAACCGACAGTCGTAGGTGGGAGCAGGGGGGTGCCTGGCGCACCATTTTTCTTATGTGGAGGCTGCGTTGGCGGTATTGGCGGGGTGAGTCGCCGGAATCGCTGGCTGTGGCCTATCGGGCGGATGTACGTAATGGGAAGAACTGAACCGGGTTCGGTAAGGGTCATGCAATTTGCCAAGTGGCCAGAGGCAGGCAGGGTCAAAACCCGGCTGATGCCGGAGCTGGGCGCTGAAGGGGCGATGGATGCCCATGTTAGGCTCAGCCTGGCAGTGCTGGAGAATCTGGTGGCCAGTGGTTATGAGGTCCGGTTTCTCTGGGACCGGCCGCTGGATACGGTGCCGTCAGCCGCATTTCCGATTATCGAGCGGCTTGAAGGCCTCGGGGTCGGGCAGTCCTGGCAGCAGGGAGATGTGCTTGGAGAACGTATGACCCGCGCACTGGCTTCCGGTCTGGAAGAGGTTGGCAAGGCCGTGATTGTGGGCAGCGATTGCCCCTCTGTGGATGCGGATTACGTGCGCCTAGCGGTTGCCGCGCTAGACGATGCGGATGTGGTTCTGGGGCCGTCGGATGATGGCGGTTATGTGCTGATTGGTGCCCGGAAGCTGGCGCCGCGCATGCTGGCGGATGTTGCCTGGGGTACGGACCAGGCGCTGGCCCAAACCTGCGACAGACTCACAGAGGCGGGTTTGTCGTACGCTGTGCTTCCAGAAAAGTGGGATGTGGACGAGCCTGCAGACTGGCGCCGGTTTGTTGGCCAGCCTGCAGGCTGAAGACCGAAAGAGATCAGGCTTCCGGTACGCTTTTGCGTTGCAGCAGCGTTTCAAGGATGCCGCTGTTATCCGGGTTGTCGGCACCGGTGAATACGCGAAGGGCGCTCTGGCGTTCAATCACCTGGTTGTCGAGGATGTCCAGCAAGGACTCCCGGCTGACCTGATTGATCGCTTCAACCAGTTTCTCCCTGGAGTCAAAGCTGGTCTGCTGACGGTCTATTTCCCGCCAGTAACGTTCCGAAATTTCCCCTAACCGGCGGTCTTTTTCCATCAGCTTGCTGATAACCGCCTGTTTCTCGCGCTCAAGATCCTCCGCGGACATGTCCGACAAGGTATCCCGGAAGGTTGCGGAAAACTCCTGCACAGCCTGGTCGATTTCATCACTGCTGGCCTCAGGAGACTGCACTACAAAGCCCAGGGCCGGTGTTTCCAGCATCTCGAATGGCGTGGCATAGACGATGTAGCCGAGCTGGCGGTTGGTGCGCAGTTCCTCGTAGAACGGGCTGCTGATGATCTGGCCCAGTAACCTGAACGCGGCTCTTTCCTCAAAGCCGGTGTTCCTGCCCTGCACGTAGAGTGTGTAACCCGTATCCGGGTGGTCCACGTCGATGGGCAGGTCGGTCTGGCCGTTGGGAAGTGCGCGTACGTTGCTGCGTTTGACGGTGGCCATGTCGCTGTCATCAAGCACCATGGCGTGGATGCGGTTGGTGAGGTTGAGCGCGGAGGCTTCGGTCAGGTTGCCATGGGCGAGCATGACCGGGTCCACCTGCGAAAGGAAGGCCTCCGAGAACGACCTGAGCTCATCCAGGGTGACTTCCCTGGCTGCCTCGAGCTTCTCTTCGGTGCTCCAGGCGCCTTCGATCAGCAGGCTCTGGATGAATTCAGACGTCTGCTGTACGGGGCGTTCCTTGGCCTTGTTCTGTAGCCGGTCAATCATCTTCTGACGGGCAATTTCAAAGCGTTGATCTGTCAGCTCCGGGTCTGCGACCTGGGTCAGCAGGCGTGCCATGAGGGTGTGGAGTTTGTCGCTGTATCCGCCCACCCGCACGGTGATGCCGCGAAGGTGCGGGTAGATGCTGTAATCAAGCCCTGCCAGCTGAGCCGGGTAGGCCCAGGCGTTGACGTTAGTGTTGATGGCATCCACCAGCAATTCCGACAGCACATTGCTGCGTGCCGAGGCTCGCGTAGCCGGGGTGCGCAGGCTCAGATAGACGTTGGCTTTGGGGGTATCAAACCGTGTGTCACGGGCGTACCACACGTCCATGCCGCTGACGGTTCCCATGGAGACAGGCTGCTCCATCGTAGAGCCGGGTATCATACTCAGCTCTTCCGGAATAAAGGGGTTCTCCAGGGGAAGCGCCAGGCTTGAAACCATCGGGTTATCATCCGGCGCTGTTACGGCTTCTGTGTCCAGCGGCTCCAGCTTCCAGGCAGCTTCATACCACTTGGTCAGGTTGGGGATTTCTATGTCTGGCTCGGGCTCAAGTACGGAAACAAGCACATTGTCGGGTGTGAGCCTGTCGAGAATGGACTGGTAACGCTCCGGTGCGTAGTCCTTCATCATCCAGGGAGCCTGGAGTACGTCCTCAGGTGCCACATGCCGCATCTGCCGGGATAGATGCATCACTTCCTGAACGGGCCGGTTTTTTTCACGGAAGCGGAAGTCGATCTGGGCCAGCTGTTTCATTTCTTCAAACCGACGCCGCTCAATGCCTTCTTCCCGTACTTTGTTGATGTAGGCAAATGTCAGATCAAGGATGGTGTCCTGGTTCTCAAGGCCTTCCGGTGTCAGCGACATTTTCAGTTCCAGGCTCGCTTCCTGCCCGGTGTCCATGCCACTGCCTGCTGACAGGCTCTCTACCAGGCCGGCCTGTTTGAGTACGTCAAAAAGGCTGCCGGGACCCTCATGGCCCAGCAGGCTGGCAACGTAATTGGCCGGTTTGTCACGATAGTGTTCCTGTTGCGATGGGATGGGGAAGGTCAGCGTCAGGTTGCGGGTATCCTTCAATGCATCAACCGTGAGGCGGGCGGGCAGTGTCTCCGGGCTGAACAGGGGGTCATCGTGGACCTTCGCGTTCAGGTTGCGGTTTTCAATGCGGTCAAACCGCCCGCGCACCATGGCTTCGAGTTCGTCCAGGGACTGGGGGCCGTAGACCACCAGGCTCATCAGGTTGGAGGAATAATGGGTTTCCCAGAACTCGATGAGATCAGGGCGCAGTGGCCGCTCTTCGGTATTTTCGAGGGTGGTCAGGTTACCCACTGCAAACTGATGGAAGGCGTGCTCGGGGTTGCTGACAGCTTTTTTGACAGAGTAAAAGCGGCGGCTGTCTTCTTTCTGCTTGGCGCTGAACTCGGAATGTACGGCTCTGCGCTCTCGGTCAACCAGTTCCGGGGTAAACAGGGGGGCGGAGAACTGTTCCGCAAACCGGTCAAGGGCGTTCTCCAGGTGTTCGGCCTGCACATCAAAGAAATAGTTGGTGTCCTGGAACGAGGTAAAGGCATTATGGCTGCCGCCGTGGCTCTTGATGAACTGCTGGTATTCGCCGGGATCCGGGTATTTTTCCGTACCCAGGAACAGCATGTGCTCGAGGAAGTGTGAGAGGCCCTCCCGGTCAGCCGGGTCATCACCACTGCCAACGGCCACGTTCATTGACGCGGCAGCCTTGTCGGAGTCCGGAGAGGAAATCAGCAGCACCCTGAGCTGGTTGTCCAACTGGACATAGCGGTACTCATTGTCGTCGTTCGGGCTTTTGACGGGTGCAATCTCGGCCAGTGTTACCGAACTGAAGGCCAGAAGGAGTACCAGGATAAAAGCTTCCTTCAGGGCAGGAAACCTGATGGCAAATCCATGAATGCCTGGGCGCATAATGCCTCTCTGTCTGATAGATGGTTCAGTGAATCAGTGCGTCGCGGGTACTTTCCGGTTGTTGATCCAGCGTCTTTTTTGCCAGATTGGCGGCGGCATCCGCATCAAGCTGGCCCGAGGCAATGCGCTCAAGAACGGTGCCCATGACCGCCACAGACTGGCGATAATCTGCGAATTCGGCCTGGAAGGCATGGTCAATGGCCTTGTAAACCGCCTGGATTTTCTGTTCCCGGCTGCCGGCATCTGCTGCCGTGTCGTTGATGGCCTTGAGGCAGGCGCGGGCGATGGCAATGTAACGCTCTGCGTTGGGATCGTCTTTGTGCATAGTTCAAGTTCCGAAAAACCGGGATATTGAGACAGAGGCTGCCCTGAATGGTTCCGATTATGTCACTGCTCCTGGCAGGTTTCATTTCCTCTCTGTAATGGTAGTGAATTGCGGGCAGGCTGCACACCATGTGCTAGTCTCAATTTCAGTATGTCTGGCAAGCGAACAGATTGCGGCGTGCCTTTCATGCGAATGTTAGAGTAAATGCTCTATTAAAAACAAAGGGTTACAGAGTAATTGCTCTAAAAAAGTTCAATACATGAAGATTGCATTTAAGTACAATGCCGGCGTTCCGCGAGGGTATAAGACTTTAGTCTGATACCTCCGCCGGGAACGAAGGGACAGACAACAATTGAGCAACAAGCAGGGTGGACTATCAATGAATTACTTTCTGACGGGTGGCACCGGTTTTATCGGCCGTTTTCTCGTTGAAAAACTGCTGGCTCGCGGCGGCACCGTTTACGTTTTGGTGCGCGAGCAATCACAGGACAAACTGAACCAGCTGCGGGAGCGCTGGGGCGCGGATGAGTCACGGGTGAAAGCAGTCATCGGCGACCTTACCAGCCCCAACCTGGGCATCGATGCCAAGACGATGAAATCGCTCAAGGGTAATATTGATCACTTTTTCCACCTTGCAGCGGTTTACGACATGGGGGCGGACGAAAAAGCCCAGCAGGCGACCAATATTGAGGGTACTCACAGCGCGGTAGACGCGGCGAAAGCCATGGAAGCAGGTTGCTTCCATCATGTGTCCTCCATCGCCGCAGCCGGTATGTTCAAGGGAACGTTCCGCGAAGATATGTTCGAGGAAGCCGAAAAGCTGGACCATCCCTATCTGCTGACCAAGCACGAGTCAGAGAAGGTTGTTCGTGAGAGATGCAAGGTTCCGTTCCGGGTTTATCGCCCGGGCATGGTAATCGGTCACTCGAAGACCGGCGAGATGGACAAGGTCGACGGACCCTATTACTTCTTCAAAATGATCCAGAAAATCCGCCATGCTCTGCCCCAGTGGATGCCGACTATCGGTATCGAAGGCGGCCGCCTGAATATTGTTCCGGTGGATTTCGTGGTGAACGCCATGGACCACATCGCGCACCTGGAAGGCGAGGATGGCAACTGTTTCCATCTGGTGGATTCCGACCCCTACAAGGTGGGCGAAATTCTCAATATTTTCGCCGAGGCGGGTCATGCGCCGCGAATGGCCATGCGTGTGGACTCCCGAATGTTCGGGTTTATTCCACCATTTATTCGCCAGAGCCTGAAGAACCTGCCTCCGGTTAAGCGTCTTACCACGGCTGTACTGGACGACATGGGCATTCCGCCTTCGGTATTGTCGTTTATCAACTACCCCACGCGTTTCGATGCCCGTGAGGCCGAGCGTGTTCTCAAGGGAACCGGCATTGAAGTGCCACGCCTCGATAGCTATGCCGCTGTGATCTGGGACTACTGGGAGCGTAACCTTGACCCTGACCTGTTCAAGGACCGCACCCTTCGTGGCACGGTTGAAGGCAAGGTCTGTGTGATCACCGGTGGTACCTCTGGTATCGGCCTGGCAACCGCGCAGAAGCTGGCCGATGCCGGCGCGATCCTGGTGATTGGCGCGCGCAAGAAAGAGCGCCTGATGGAAGTGGCGGCCGAGCTGGAAGCCCGGGGTGGCAATGTTCACGCTTACCAGTGTGACTTTGCAGAGATGGACGACGCTGACCGCTTTGTGAAGACGGTGCTGGACAACCACGGCCATGTGGATGTTCTGATTAACAACGCTGGTCGCTCCATCCGCCGCTCACTGGCTTTGTCGTTCGACCGTTTCCACGACTTCGAGCGCACCATGCAGCTGAACTATTTCGGTTCCGTGCGTCTGATCATGGGTTTCGCGCCGGCAATGCTGGAGCGTCGTCGTGGCCACGTGGTGAATATTTCCTCGATTGGTGTACTGACCAATGCGCCGCGGTTCTCAGCCTATGTGGCTTCCAAATCCGCACTGGACGCGTTCAGTCGGTGTGCGGCCTCGGAGTGGTCTGATCGCAATGTGACCTTTACCACCATCAACATGCCGCTGGTGAAGACGCCGATGATCGCGCCCACCAAGATCTACGATTCCGTGCCTACACTGACACCGGATGAAGCCGCCGATATGGTGGTGGATGCCATTGTCTACCGGCCCAAGCGTATTGCCACGCGGCTGGGTGTCTTCGCCCAGGTGCTGCAGGCGCTGGCGCCGAAGATGGGTGAGATCGTGATGAACACCGGTTACCGTATGTTCCCGGATTCACCGGCCGCTGCTGGCAGCCGGTCTGGCGAGAAGCCGAAGGTATCGTCCGAGCAGGTGGCCTTCGCGGCGATCATGCGGGGTATTTACTGGTAAAGCTGAAGCCTTTACTCCTCCGCCTCGCCTATCATAGGCGGAGGAAATCCCCCCAGGTCCTTCCAGCGATTCACAATGCCACAGAACAGGTCAGCAGTTTTCTCCGCATCATACGCGGCAGAGTGCGCTTCCTTGTTATTGAACGGAATGCCTGCCAGCTTGCACGCCTGGGCCAGCACGGTGTGGCCATAGGCCAGGCCTGCCAGGGTGGCGGTATCAAAAGTGGAGAAGGGGTGGAACGGATTGCGGCGGATATCCGAACGCAATGCGGCCGCGAACACGAAGTTGTGGTCAAAGGTGGCGTTGTGCCCTACCAGAACCGCACGCTTGCAATCGTGGGCTTTAACTGCTTTGCGAATCGGCCCGAAAATCTCGCTCAGGCCTTCCCGCTCGGGAACGGCTTCCCGCTCAGGGCTCCAGGGGTCAATGCCGGTAAAGTCAAGGGCTGACTGCTCCAGGTTGGCGCCTTCAAACGGATCAATCTGCTGTACATGAGTTTCTGTCCGCTTCAGCCAGCCGTCTTCGTCCATGGTCAAAATGACTGCGGCAATTTCCAGCAACGCATCCTGCCCGGGATTGAATCCCCCGGTTTCAACATCCACCACAACAGGCAGGAATCCGCGAAAACGGCGGGACATGGGATGCGGTTCTTTATTTTCTTCAGTCACTTAAACTCCCGGAGTCTTTGGTCAGGGTAACAAGCCTGGTGTGTAAAAATTCATATAATCAGTCGGTTGCAAGACGCCATCTCAGGCTTTCGCCGGCTTTGAGGGGAACAATGGTGCCGTCGGCAAGGGGCAGTTCATCGGGCATTTCCCAGCTTTCCCGTACCAGGGTTATGGTGTCGGTATTACGTGGCAGTCCATAGAAGTCGGCCCCGTTGAAACTCGCAAAGGCTTCCAGTTTGTCCAGAATGCCGAGATCCTCGAAGATCTCTGCGTACAGTGACATGGCGCTGTAGGCGGAATAGCAGCCGGCACAGCCGCAGGCGGTTTCTTTCCGATCCTTCGAGTGGGGTGCCGAGTCGGTGCCCAGGAAGAAGCGCCGGTCGCCACTGACAATGGCGTCAGTCAGTGCCTGCTGGTGCCGGTTACGTTTGAGAATCGGCAGGCAGTAAAGGTGGGGCCGAATACCACCGACCAGCATATGATTGCGGTTGTACATCAGGTGCTGGGGGGTAAGGGTTGCACCGAGATTGTCGCCCTGATGGTTGCGGACGAACGCGGCGGAGTCTGCGGTGGTAATGTGCTCAAGGACAACCCGCAGCGCCGGGAAGGCTTCCAGTGTCGGCGCCAGAACACGTTTGAGGAAAATCTTTTCCCGGTCAAAAATGTCAATCTCCGGGTCGGTCACCTCACCGTGAACCAGCAGCAACATGCCGCAGTCACTCATGGCTTCCAGTACCGGGTAGACGTTGCGGATGTCGTTGACACCAGAGGCGGAATTGGTGGTGGCACCAGCAGGGTAGAGCTTTGCCGCAACCACCCCGGCTGCCTTTGCCTCGCGGATCTGTTCCGCGGTGGTGGTTTCTGTCAGGTACAGGGTCATCAGCGGGTCAAAGTCATGGCCCCCGGCGGCATCCAGAATTCTGGCACGGTAGGCCATGGCCTGCTCTGTATCGGTGACTGGCGGCGCCAGGTTGGGCATGATAATGGCGCGGCCAAAGCAGCGGGCTGTGGCAGGCACCACGTCCCTGAGAATGTCACCGTCCCGGACATGAAGGTGCCAGTCATCGGGGCGGGTAATGGTGATCTGATTGGTCATTAACGGTTTCCGGCTTGCCGGGGCCTTTGGTGTGGTTGCCCCTGAAGAATTCTGGCGAAATTATATCAGAAGCTGTCGCCGATTGTTTCGGGCCAGAATCCTAAAGAATGCTTTCATCTGGCCGTTAAGCACTCAGTGAACATTCTTTGACGGACTGATGGTATGGCACAATTTCCAGCCTTCCTGCGTGGTGCAGTTATCGCCGGTGCATGCTCCTTGCTGGTTGCCGCCAATGTGGCCCGGGCGGCAACCTATGGTGCCGGTATCGAAAACAGCCAGTGGTACCTGTCGGAGTCTGTATTCGAGTGTACCCTGGTGCACCAGGTTCCCGGTTATGGCCGGGCTGTTTTCCGCCACCGGGCCGGTGAATCCCTGTCTTTTTTCCTGGAGTCGGAAACTCCGGTGATGCGTCCTGGTCGTGGCATGCTGGTGGTTGAGGCGCCATCCTGGCGCCCGGGAACCGCCCCCCGCTCTGTGGGCCGGGTGAATGTAGACGACAGTCGTCGCCCGGTATCCCTGGATTCACGTCAGGCCATGATTCTGGTGCAGGGCCTGCTGGAAGGCATGGACCCCACGGTTACTCGTGAGTCCTGGTATGATAGCAGCCCGGTTCGCGTGAAAGTTTCCAACATCAATTTTGCCGGCCCGTTCTCCGGCTACCGTTCCTGCACCTCAGGCCTGTTGCCGGTTAACTATGACCAGATCAAGCGCTCCCGTATCCCGTTTTCCGCCGGCAGTACCAGCCTCTCCGGACCTGACAGGGAATTGCTGGACGACATAGTGGCTTACGTTCAGGCAGATTCAACCGTCGAGCGGATTTTCGTAGACGGCCACACAGACAGCACCGGTAGCCGGATCGACAACCGGGCATTGTCCGAGGAACGGGCCAATGCAGTGGCGGAGTACCTGATCGGGCAGGGCATTGATACAGACCTGGTGACAGTCAGAGCCCACGCGGACCAATATCCGGTGTCAGGCCGCCCGGCGGATAACCGGCGCACAACCATCCGCCTGCAGCGTGAAGGCGAACGGCCGGATCTGCAGCAGGCCAATGGCTACGATGCCGCTTCACCAAACAGCTGAAAACCCCCTGGTGATCTCAGCGGATGGTATTGAGCACTTCAAGGTGTGCATTTACGCTTTCTGCAAGCGCCCTCAGATGATAACCACCCTCAAGGGTTGAGATGATCCGGTCATTGGCAGAATCGGCGGCAACACTGGCGATCATTTCTGTCAGCCAGCGATAGTCTTCCACTTCCAGGTTCAGCTCTGCCATCGGGTCCAGCCGGTGGCCATCAAAACCGGCGGAAATCAGAACCAATTGCGGGCGGAAATCCTGCAACCGTTTGAGCCAGGCCGCTTCCACGGTTTTGCGATACTCGTTGGCAGGCTCACCCGCCTGGATAGGGGTGTTGATGATGTTCTCCGCCTGGCGATGCACGTGGGAGTGAGGGTAGAACGGGTGCTGGAAGCTGGAACACATAAGAATGCGCTCGTCGCCGCCGACAATATCAACCGTACCATTGCCCTGATGGACATCGAAATCAATGATGGCCACCCGCTCCAGATGATGGAAATTCAGCGCCCGCATGGCTGCCAGGGCAATGTTGTTGTAGAAACAGAACCCCATGGACTTGCTGCGCTCGGCGTGATGGCCCGGTGGCCGCGCGCAGACGAACGCGTTGGTGAGCTGGCTGCTGAGAACCATATCGACGGCTTCAATGCTGGCACCGGCTGCCAGGCGGGCTGCTCTTAGCGTATCCGGCATCATCGCGGTGTCCGGGTCGGTATAAACCCGCCCCCGGGTGGGCTGCATCAGGTCCAGCTGGTGCAGGTAGCGCTCAGGGTGAACGGTCAGCAACTGGTCCCGGGTAGCCTCATCTGGCCTTACCCAGTCCAGATCCTGCTCCAGGCCGGTATCCGCCAGGTAGCTGATAATGGCCGCAAGCCGCTCCGGGGATTCCGGATGCTCCGCCCCCATGTTGTGTTTCATGAAATCGTCGTGAGAGAAAAATCCCGTTGTCATGCTGATCCTGAACGCTCTCGTTGTGCTTGTATTTTGTCCAATATTATCAGGGATAGGGCAGCCCTGCCGTGTTTCTTTGGTCTTATGG
>JBHEPI010000142.1:0-3989 GCA_046260345.1 Marinobacter sp.
GCGCTGGCCTTCAGAAACTCACCCCTCAGCTCCTCGAACGTATGCACCGCCGGAAACTGCGGAAATTCTTCAATCACGTTCTGCGGCGCGTGGAACAGAATGCCCGCTTCCGCCTGACCCAGCATGGTGGTGTCGTTGTAGGAGTCACCTGCGGCAATAACCCGGTAGTTCAGCAACTGGAAGGCACGCACAGACTGGCGCTTGGGATCACGCTGGCGCAACAGGTAATCGGTAATCCGCCCCTGATCGTTCACCTCCAGCTTGTGGCACAGCAGGGCCGGGTAACCCAGCTTGGCCATCAGTGGCATGGCGAACTCATAGAAAGTATCTGACAGAATCACCACCTGGAACCGCTCCCGCAGCCAGTTCAGGAACTCCGCGGCGCCCGGCAGCGGATCCAGCTCGCCAATCACTTCCTGGATCTGTGGCAGGCCGTAGCCGTGCTGGTCCAGCAGTTTCAGGCGCTGGGTCATCAGCACGTCGTAGTCGGGAATGTCGCGGGTGGTCGCCTTGAGCTCCTCAATGCCGGTTTTTTCCGCAAACGCGATCCAGATTTCCGGGATCAGTACTCCTTCAAGGTCAAGGCACGCGAGTTCCACATTGGTCTCCTGGTATTTGAACACTGGTAAGCCCGGCCAGAAGAGGCCGGGGAAGCGTAATCAGGCGCTATGATAAAAAAAACCGCGCCGGAATGCATCGTGGATCTGTCCGGCTATAACGATATATGCAGGCATTCCTTCAGACTGCAGCCGGTTAATGGTAGATTTATCACACATTTACACCCCAGGTAATGCTTTCAATGACGGACATTTCACAGCTACAGGCTGAGCTTGAGGGCCAGAGCCCCAGGGCCATTCTCAAGGCCGCACTGGCGAAGTACGACAATATCGCCATTTCTTTCAGTGGTTCGGAAGATGTGGCGCTGATCGAGCTTGCCCACAAACTGACCGACAACCTGCAGGTTTTTACCCTGGATCCCGCCCGCCTGCATCCGGAGACCTATGAGTTCATCGACCGCGTCCGTGAGCACTACGGCATAGAGATTGAAGTGATGTTCCCCGACGCCGGCGAGGTGCAGGATCTGGTCACCCGCAAAGGCATGTTCAGTTTCTATCAAGACGGCCATGGAGAATGCTGCGGCATCCGCAAGGTCAATCCACTGCGCAGGAAACTGGCTACAGTGGATGCCTGGATCACCGGCCAGCGCAAGGACCAGAGCCCGGGCACCCGCAACGATGTGCCGGTGGTGCAGATTGACGACGCTTTCTCCACCGAAGACAGGCAACTGGTGAAATTCAACCCGCTGGCGAACTGGAGTTCAAAAGACGTCTGGGATTACATCCGCATGACCGAGGCACCCTACAACAAGCTCCATGAAAAGGGCTTTGTCAGCATCGGTTGCGAGCCCTGCACCCGCGCTATCCTGCCCGGACAGCACGAACGCGAGGGCCGCTGGTGGTGGGAAGAAGCCACACAGAAAGAGTGTGGCCTGCACGCCGGAAACCTGATCGCCCGGGAATAACCGGGGTTGCGCCATCAGGCCGGGAACTGCGCTGCTCAGTAGGTCGGCAGCTCGATATCGTTGAACAGAGCCTCAATCTCCGCCCTGCTGCCCTGATGGGCAACCGCCTCGTCAACCCGCTCACGGGTCAGGTGCGGGGCAAACCGCTCGATAAAGTCGTACATATACCCCCGCAGGAAGGTGCCTTTGCGGAAACCGATGCGGGTAACACTGGGGCGGAACAGTTTGCTGGCATCCAGCGCCACCAGGTCCGGGTCGGTCTTTTCGTCAAAGGCCATGCTGGCGATAATGCCAACGCCCAGCCCCAGGCGCACATAGGTCTTGATGACGTCTGCGTCGGCCGCCGTGAAGACCACCTTCGGGGTCAGGCCGTGGGCCTGGAAGGCTTCATCCAGCTTTGAGCGGCCGGTAAAACCGAATACGTAGGTTACCAGGGGGAACTCCGCAAGATCCGGCAGCGTCAGCTCCGGCTTCTTCGCCAGCGGATGATCCTTCGGCACAATGATGCTCCGGTTCCAGCGGTAGCACGGCATCATGATCAGATCGGTGAACAGCTCCATGGCTTCGGTGGCGATGGCAAAGTCCACCGCACCGTTGGCCGCCATTTCCGAAATCTGCATCGGTGTGCCCTGGTGCATATGCAGGGACACCTCCGGAAAGGATTCGATAAACCCGCTGATGATCGGCGGCAAGGCATAGCGAGCCTGGGTGTGGGTTGTCGCGAGACTCAGGTCACCCTTGCGCTGGTTACTGAACTCCTGCGCAATTTTCTTGATGCCTTCTACCCGGCGAAGGATCTCACCGGCTTCGCGGATAATGATCTCACCACCCGGCGTTATGCGCGTGAGGTGCTTGCCGCTGCGGGCAAACACTTCCAGGCCCAGTTCATCTTCCAGAAGGCGGATCTGCTTGGATATTCCCGGCTGAGATGTAAAAAGGCTCTGAGCAGTAGCGGATACGTTGAGATCATGGTGCGCAACTTCCCAGATATAGCGCAACTGTTGTAATTTCATCTACCCTGTCGCTCCCCATAAGGCCCGGTCCGAACCCGGGCATGTATACGCTTGTGTTATTGTAGAAGAATACGCATAAAAACGGGATTTTTCATTCTTATTAAGTATACAGATTCTCTTCTCCCACAGTTTAGACCAAAAAACAGAGAACGCAGCATGGTGACCGGGTGTTTTGTCTGTGCAGCCCTTGACTTAACTGTGACAAAGCACACAATCCGTTATCGAATCACTTTCCGGCATTCAGGGAAACAATGCTGCTAACCACCAAGTTCCTCAGACCAACCGCCGACCCCCGCTCGGTACAGCGTGAGCGCCTTTGCGCCCTGCTGCAGCCGGACGGTACCAAGCGGCTGAACCTGGTGGTGGCACCGGCGGGATTTGGCAAGACCACACTGGTGAGTCAGTGGTGTGCCCGCGCGCCCGGCACCGTCGCCTGGCTATCGCTGGATGAGCACGATGATGAGCCCCGGCGGTTCTGGCAGTACGTGGTGGGAGCGTTTGAACACAATGGCCTGGCAGGTCTGGAAGAATGCCGGCAACAGCTGAGCCACTGCAGCCTGCAGGAACTGGAAGGCCCGATCACAAGCCTGATCAACGTGCTCGCCGCCGACGGTGCCCCCTGGTCACTGATTCTCGACGATTACCATTTCATCCGGGACCCGCAACTGCAGCGCCAGGTATCCTATTTTATCGACTACCTGCCCCCTGGCATCCTGGTAACCCTGGCCTCCCGCACCGAACCCGCATTGCCCTTATCCCGCTGGCGGGTGCGTCGCTGGGTCGAGGACGTTCACCCCGGCCTGCTGGCGTTTTCCGAAGAGGAATGCCGGCAATTTTTCCACGACACCATGGGCCTGGAGCTGTCCGAGCAGGAAGTGCGAAAAATCTGCCGTAAAACCGAGGGCTGGGTGGCCGCGATGCAGTTGTCTGCACTTTCCGGTGGCAGTATCGAAGACCGTAAGGCCAGCGACAGCCCGCAACAGATAGATCTGGATGAACGGCAGATAAGCGATTATGTGCTGACAGAAGTCCTGGAGCAGCAACCGGCACCGGTGCGGGATTTTCTGTTGGACACCGCCTGCTGTCCGCGGCTGTGCGCATCCCTGTGTGATGCCGTGCGGGGAACCACCAACAGCCAGGCACTGCTTGAGCAACTGTTACGGGAAAACCTGTTTCTGATCCCGCTGGATACCCGCAACGAATGGTTTCGTTATCACGATCTGTTTCGCGACGCCCTCCTGCAACGGGCCAGGCATTTCAAACCGGCGGACACGGAACAACACTGGCAGCGTGCCGTCGCCTGGCTGCTGACCCATGGTCATGTCCAGGAAGGCATTTCCCAGATCGTCCAGCACCAGGACTGGCCCTGGCTGGCGCGGGTGCTTGCAGAGCATGGCAACAACCTGATCCACGGCGGTTTCCACCTGCCGGTTCTGAGCTGGCTCGACTCTCTG
>JBHEPI010000165.1:0-7332 GCA_046260345.1 Marinobacter sp.
AAACCCCAGGCGGTTCATTCCGGAATTCACTTTGAGCCAGAGTTTCGGCGCGTCCGATGCCTGCTCCAGCCAGTTCAACTGGTAATCGCTGTGCACCACCATTTCGAAACCCTCACGGGCGCTGGTGACGACATCATCGAAACTGTGCGGGCCCTGCAGCAACACCACCGGGTGATCAACTCCGGCATCCCGAATGGCCAAGGCCTCTTCAATACAGGCCACGGCAAATTTCGGCGCCTCGTCCGCCAGTGCCCGGGCAACTTCACGTATGCCATGGCCGTAGCCATCAGCCTTAATGACGGCCATGACACGGGCGGGGCTGGCCAGCCTGCAGGCCAGGCCATAGTTGTAACGAAGAGCTTCGGTATCGATGTGGGCAACGGTCTTCCGTGGCATCAATAATCTCCGCCGTAATCACCGTGGGCCAGATCCTCGAATTTGGTGTACTTGCCGATAAAGGCCAGGCGAACGGTGCCAATGGGGCCGTTCCGCTGCTTGCCAATGATGATCTCGGCAATGCCCTTGTCGGAGGTGTCTTCGTTATAGACCTCGTCGCGGTAGACGAACATGATCACGTCGGCGTCCTGCTCGATGGCGCCGGATTCCCGCAGGTCCGAGTTCACCGGCCGCTTGTTGGGGCGCTGCTCAAGGCTTCGGTTGAGCTGTGACAGTGCCATGACGGGACAGCTCAGTTCCTTGGCGATACCCTTCAGGGAGCGGGAAATCTCGGAAATCTCGGCGGTCCGGCCTTCCGTGTTACCCGGCACACGCATCAACTGCAGGTAATCCACCATGATCAAGCCAAGCTGGCCGTCATTCTCGCGAGCTATACGACGGGCCCTTGAACGCATCTCGGTGGGACTCAGGGCCGGCGTATCGTCAATGTAGAGAGGTTTGTCCTTCAGCAGACTGACGGCCGAGGTAAGCCGGGGCCAGTCATCCTCTTCCAGCTTGCCACTGCGAATGCGGCTTTGATCAATCCGCCCCAAGGAGGACAGCATACGCATAACCAGCGCGTCTGCCGGCATCTCCATACTGAATACCAGAATCGGCGCACCAGTGCTTATCAGCGCGTTTTCTACGATGTTCATGGCGAACGTGGTCTTGCCCATGGAAGGACGCCCGGCCACGATCAACAGGTCTGCCGGCTGCATCCCTGAGGTCCATTCATCCAGATCCTTGAATCCGGTCGTCAGGCCTGTTGTGGTTTCGCCTGACTCAAACAGTTCCTCGATTTTACTCAGCGCATCGGTAAGGATCGGATTGATTTTCTTGGGGCCAGAGCCTTCTTTGATCCGGGACTCTGCAATCTGGAAAACGTTGCGTTCGGCTTCATCCAGGATTTCATCGCTGTTTCGACCCTGGGGATTGAACGCGGAATCCGAGATCTGCCCTGAAACATGAACCAGTTGGCGGAGCGTGGAGCGCTCACGGACAATTTCGGCATAGGCACGGATATTCGCCGCGCCCGGGGTTTTTTCGGCAAGTTCCGCCAGATAGGAGAGGCCCCCGGCATCTTCGATGTCTCCGGCGCGCTCCAGAAATTCTGTCAGTGTCACAACATCCAGCGGCTCGCTTTCACTGGCAAGTCGCTCGGCGGCACCATAGATCAGCCGGTGATCCTGGCGGTAAAAGTCAGCAGCGGCAATAATCTCCGACACTTCATCGAACCGGCGGTTATCAAGCATGAGGCCACCAAGCACCGCCTGCTCGGCCTCAATCGAATGCGGTGGAACCTTGATCCGGCTGGTTTCCGGGTCGCTGTTTACCGGTTTGAAATCGGGTCTGGGCATGAAAACATCTTCATCTGGGCATCACATCCGGGACAGGCTACTGGGATTGTCGATGCGATGGGAGAACTACGATTGGGGTAAATCATACACCACAAAGCAACAGGCCCGGAATCCACAAAGTGAATACCGGGCCTGTATGGCTGCTGCCAGTTGGAAAACCGGCGTCACCGCATGAGGTGCAATTTACTCGGCAACAACGGCCAGGTTAATCACAACGCTCACGTCGGAGTGCAGCTGAAGCTCAATCTCGTACTCGCCAACCAAGCGCAGCGGGCCTTCCGGCAGACGAACTTCACTTTTCTCGACTTCTGTACCGGCAGCGGTAATTGCATCAGCAATGTCACGCACACCAATAGAGCCGAACAGCTTGCCTTCTTCACCAGCCTTGGAGGTGATGGTAACAGAAGCGCCTTCCAGAGCCTCGCCACGAGCCTGAGCGGCAGACAGCTTCTCAGCCGCCACTCTTTCCAGCTCTGCACGGCGCTCTTCGAAGGCCTTCAGGTTGTCGGCGGTTGCCGCAACAGCCTTGCCATACGGCAGCAGAAAATTACGACCGTAACCAGCCTTCACCTTGACCTTGTCACCCAGTGAACCCAGGTTTGCTACTTTTTCGAGCAGAATAACTTCCATCTCGTTAACCTCTTCGTACTTTATTCGGCCGGGCCGGAGGGCTTTACTCGTCTCCGGATGTCCAGCCAGCTATCCACAAATGCCAGAACTACTAACAGAATCATCAGGCTTGGACCAAGCAGCACCAATGCCAGATAGAACATGATCAGCCACTGGCCGCTCAGGTTTTTACGACCTACAACGCCATGAACCAGGGCCAGCCCCGCCAGAAACAGCGGCAACCCTCCGGCCCAGCCCAGCAGCATGGAATTCAGCCCGAGAACGGGCCCCGCCACCATGGTAATCACGCAGATAACCGCGATTGCCGGTGACAGCCGGAGCGAGTGGAACTCGGTCCGGAATCCGCCGGGATTATACAATCCCGCCTGCCAGGATCTTGCCAGCATGGTCATGCCCACCCCGATAACCAGGTAGGTGCCTGCCATGCTTGCGTTCATGGTCTGCCGAATGACTGTTTCCAGTCTGTCGCCAAGACTGCTGGCCACTTCGGCGTTGTATTCTTGGTAAAATCTGACCCCGGTCTGCACCAGATCGTTTAACAGATCCGGATACAACAGGGGCAGCATCATGCCTGTCACAATACCCAGGAAACTGCCTGCAAGGAGCGCTTTCTCCCAGGACAGGGTAGTTCTCAGAATGGATGCAATCAGCATTGCCTGAAGCAGCACCGCCAGTGCGGTCGGGTCTTGCCCGAACCAGCTCCAGCCGAGTGCCGGAAGCAATGCCCAGAGGCCGATATTAAGCCCCTGGCTGATACCCAGCCTGAGAATCACCAGGCCAATCACCGCTGCACCAATCCAGAACAACAGGGGTATCGCAGTGGTAACTGCCGCAACCCCGCCTGCCTGCAGAGGACCGCGCATTACAAACTGTGCCAGTGCACGCATGGTCCCGGGTCCTGTTAATTCTGTTACTTAGTTATCGTGGCTGTCCGAATACGGCAGCAGTGCCAGGTAGCGGGCGCGCTTGATAGCGGTGGCCAGCTGACGCTGATAACGTGCCTTGGTGCCGGTAATACGGCTGGGCACGATTTTGCCGGTTTCAGTAACATAACCTTTCAGGGTGTCCAGATCCTTGTAATCGATCTCTTTGACACCTTCTGCCGTGAAGCGGCAGAACTTACGACGTCTGAAAAAACGAGCCATAACTTAACTCCTCAACTCCGGTGATGGTTTTACTCTTCTTCGTCCTGGGTTTCAGCCTGCTGACGTGGCTCGTCAGATTCAGCTGAACGACGCGGACGATCATCGCCGCCACGACGGTCTTCACGGGACTCGGAAGCTTTCATCGGGGACAGGTCCGTATCGGCACCATCGCGGCGCAGGATCATGTCGCGGATGATGGCATCGTTGAAACGGAAGTTGTGAGTCAGCTCGTCCATCGCTGCCTGTGAACATTCAACGTTCATCAGTACGTAGTGAGCCTTGTGAATCTTGTTGATCGGGTAAGCCAGGTGACGACGGCCCCAATCTTCCAGGCGATGTACCTTGCCGCCATCTTCATTGATGACACCGGTATAACGCTCGATCATCGCGGGCACCTGCTCGCTCTGATCCGGATGTACCATAAATACGATTTCGTAGTGACGCATGAGTTCTCCCTACGGATTAAACAGCCTCCAGCAAACGCACGGAATCAAACCGGGCAAATGCAAGAAGCAAGGAGGTGGCAGCCAAAGCCGCCGGCTTCTTGATGCCAATTGCCCCGATTTCAGGCAATAGGACATTGCCCCCTGGAAAAGGGGGTCACGTATTCTAGGCGTGTGGGGGGTACTATGCAAGCCGCTGGCGCAACGCTTCGTAAAGACAAACACCGGTGGCCACGGAAACGTTCAGGCTGTCCACGTGGCCGAGCATCGGGATATTGATCAGCAGGTCACAATGCTCCCTGGTCAACCGCCGCATACCCTTGCCTTCGGCCCCCATCACAAGCGCGACCGGGCCGGTAAAGTCAGCCTGGTAGACAGTGTTCTCTGCTTCGCCGGCAGTGCCGATAAGCCAGACGCCGTCTTCCTGTATGGTCCGCATGAATCGTGCAAGATTGGTCACTCGCACCAGCGGTACGGTTTCAGCCGCCCCGCAGGCGACTTTGCGCACCGTGGGCGACAGCGACGCTGACTTGTCTTTCGGCACGATGACCGCTTGAACACCAACGGCATCGGCGGTGCGCAGGCAGGCACCCAGGTTATGAGGGTCGGTGACGCCGTCAAGAATGAGCAGGAACGGCGGTTTATCGGAACCGGCAAGCATGGCGAGCAAATCGTCTTCGCTCCACTCGCGGCTTTCAGACACCGCTGCGACAACCCCCTGGTGAACCCCGGAAACCCGTTGATCCAGTTCTTTGCGATGCACCACATGCCAGCGTACCCCAAGCTCGTTCAAGGCATCGGTTACAGTCTTGACCCGCCGATCTTCGCGACCGGTCTGGATCCACACCTGCTGCAACCGCTCCGGCTCACGCTTCAGAACCGCTTCAACCGCATGCCAGCCAAAAATAAACTCTTCAGACACGGCTTATTTTCCTGACTTACGGGGCTTACGTTTCTTGTCGGCATCGGCAGCTTTCCCCGTTGCCTTCTTGCTTTTGCCCTTGCCTAACGCCAGCTTGGCCGCTTCTGCCACCAGCTTGTCCCGGGCCGACAGCTCACCGTCGTCCTCATACGTGGGACCCGCCTCATGAGGCTTTTCAGGTTTGCCAGCAGACTTTGGTGCTGAACCTTTCCTGCGACGAGGCTTCTGGGCCCCATCGTCGGCCTTCTCACCACCGCCTTTTGCCCGCTCGCCTTTGGGAGAACGGCCGCCGGCGGATTTTCCACCCTTGCCACGCCCCCTGCCTTTATCCTTGGGCTCACGCTTGGTGATTTGCAACGCATCCCGGTCTGCCTGACGGTGCTGAGGCTCGCTGACCAGCTCAAGATCGATCTTGCGGTCTTCCATGCCGACCCGAACCACTTTCACGCGGACATCATCGCCGAGGCGGAAACTCATGGCGGTACGCTCGCCGATCAGACGATGCTTGGCAGAGTCATGGTGGAAATAATCGCCACTCAGCGTGGAGACATGCACCAGGCCTTCTATATAAACCCCGGAAAGCTCCACGAAGAAACCAAACGGCACGACGGCGGCGATCACGCCATCATACTCTTCGCCAACATGATCCTTCAGGTACTCACACTTGAGCCAGGCCATGACATCGCGGGTGGCATCATCAGCCCGGCGCTCGGTCATCGAGCAGTGCTCGCCCAACTGATACATGCGAGCCAGGTCGTACGGGTAATCCGCCAGTTCCGGATCCTTCTTTGGCGGTGCCACTACATCCTTGCTGCCCTCCTCACTGTGCACAACGGACTTGATACCCCGGTGCACAATCAGGTCCGGATAGCGGCGGATCGGCGAAGTGAAATGAGTGTAGCTGGTAAAGCCAAGGCCAAAGTGCCCTCCCTCATCCGGGCTGTAGACCGCCTGGCTGAGAGAGCGCAGCATCACCGTCTGGATGACATTGGCATCGGAACGGTCGGCAATGCTGGACAAAAGCTCCCGGTAATCAGCCGACGTCGGCTTGTCACCGCCACCCAGCTGCAGGCCAAGCTCACCCAGGAACAGGCGCACCGCGTTGAGCCGCTCCTCTGAGGGGCCATCGTGAATACGATACAGCGACGGCACTTTGTGTTTCTTGAGGAAGCGTGCGGTGGCCACGTTGGCGGCCAACATGCACTCCTCGACAATCTTGTGGGCGTCGTTACGCTGGATCGGGACAATTTCCTCGATCTTGCGGTCTGCGT
Organism: Marinobacter sp.; assembly: GCA_046260345.1. Classification (GTDB taxonomy): domain Bacteria; phylum Pseudomonadota; class Gammaproteobacteria; order Pseudomonadales; family Oleiphilaceae; genus Marinobacter. Next base: position 6,205 of record JBHEPI010000165.1, read on the forward strand.
CGAACACTACTTTGGTTTCGGTGGTTTCGAAATCGATGGCGCCCCGCTCGGTTCTCGCCTTGCGCAGCAACTTGTAAAGATTGTAGAGATTGTGCAAGTGTGGCAATACTTGGGCGTACTGCTCGGAGAGCCTGTAGCCTGGCTCGGAATCCGGCCGCTCCAGCATGTCGCTGACCTTGTTGTAAGTCAGTCGCGCGTGACTATGCATTACGGCCTGATAGAAGGTATAGCCACTGATGGCGCCAGCGGCGCTGATGGTTACATCCGCCACCATGCACAACCGGTCAACACCCGGGTTCAGCGAACACAGGCCGTTCGACAGCTTTTCCGGGAGCATGGGCACCACGTGATCCGGGAAATACACCGAATTGCCGCGGTTAATCGCCTCTTCGTCCAGTGGTGATTCGGGGCGAACGTAGTGAGACACATCCGCTATCGCTACCAACAAACGGTAACCACCACGAGGACGTGGCTCGCAATAAATGGCGTCGTCAAAATCCCGTGCACTTTCATCATCGATGGTCACCAGCCGCAGATTGCGGATATCGACCCGGTTCTGCTTGTCTTTTTCGGTGACTTCCTCGGCGATGTCCGCAACCTGCTCACCCACGGCTGGCGGCCAGCTGTGGGGAATATCATAGGAACGGATGGCAACGTCGATTTCCATGCCCGGCGCCATGTGCTCGCCCAGTATTTCGACCACCTTGCCTGTGGGCTGGGTCCGCACCGTGGGCTGGCGCAGTATATCCACAACCACGTACTGGCCGTGCCGGGCTTCATTGATGTGTTCGGCGGGAATAAGCACTTCATGGTTGATACGGGCATTCTCGGGAACCACAAAGGAAATGCCGCTTTCCTGGAACAGCCGGCCAACGGTCTGATGGGTGCGGTATTCCAGCACTTCGACAATCACGCCTTCGCGGCGTCCCCGGTCATCCACCCGGTCGACTCGCGCGGCAACCCGGTCACCGTGAAACACCTGGCGCATCTGACGCGCTGTCAGGAACAGGTCTGACCCGCCATCATCCGGTATCAGAAACCCGAAGCCATCCTTGTGCCCCGTTACCCGGCCCGTCACCAGATCGGCCTCTTCAATGGGCAGGTAGGCGCCACGGCGGTTGCAGATCA
>JBHEPI010000176.1:0-19067 GCA_046260345.1 Marinobacter sp.
GCTGCCATCGCCAACTCCTCATCCATGGAGCGGCGGTTTTTGACGCCAGTCAGGGGATCAATCGTGGCCAGGTGTTCAAGGCGCTCACGCTGGTTTTCATTACGATGGGCGAAGGCATACGCACAGCAACTGACCACCACAGCAGTGGCTGCGAACGACCACATCTGAACCGGGGAACTGAAGGCAACGCCATGCACCATCAACGCAACCACAGCGGCAAGATTAATGAAGATGGCATAACGGGGCTCGGTCATAAAAAAGCTGGTCACCAGGCAGGGGTACAGCCAGAACAGGCCAGGCTCCCCAACGACAGCACCCACAGTCACCGCACCGCCACAGGCAACCACGGCCATAAAGAATCCACTGCGGGCAGTATCTCCGGTCACCCACGCATACACCATGCCCGCCGTAATAGACAGCATGATGGTCAGGTCAATCACGCCAGCGAGCACATTACCCTGCAGAAAACGCATCACCGCAAACGGGCTGATACCGAGAAGGGCACTGATCGCCAACAGGGTGATAATGGACAACCTGAAATCAGTTTTCAGACGATAGAGCATAGAGAGCCCATTTACTCCGACCAAAGTCTTATTAGCAAGCTATCATAGCTCAAAACTCGACCACTGAACGTGCAGCCAACAAGATTTAACAAACACTCAATATTTTTTTTCTGTTTTACGGCGATTCAATCCAGAAACGTCCGGCAGCTGCAGCCATGGGTGAATCCGGGAATAAAACGCATAATATCTACACCAAACTTTACGTTAAACAGTGTTTAAAAAAACTATACTGAAATCACATATAAAACAGTAAACCTGCATCTCAGTTAATTGTATTTCGCACCGCTTTACCCTGGCGTCTCCAGAATCCCGGAGCAATCCTAAGAACGGGACATCATTATGTCGGACATCAACACCGGATCATCTGAACAGGAACAGCTCAACGCCAGGCTCGAGCAGGCAAACCGGCAGTTGCTTCAGTCTGAAAAGCTTGCTGCCATTGGCCAGTTGGCGGCAGGGGTTGCCCATGAAATCAACAACCCTGTGGGTTATGTCTATTCCAATCTGCAGAGCCTGGGCACCTACCTGGAGGATCTGTTCAGATTGACAGATGCCATAGACGGTGGCGCATCGCTGGAAGACCTGAGCGCCATTAAAAAGAATATAGATTACAGTTTTCTGAAGGACGACCTGAATGAACTGCTGGCGGAATCCCGGGAAGGCATCGAGCGGGTAAAAACCATCATTTCAGCAATGAAGGATTTCTCCCACATCGAGGATGAGAAGTTCAAGCCGACGGATCTTCATCGCGGTATCGAAACCACGCTGAACGTGGTTAACAACGAGTTGAAGTACAAAGCCACGGTGGTCCGGGAATTTGGCGAACTGCCGGAAGTGGAGTGCATCAGCTCCCAGATCAACCAGGTGGTCATGAACCTGCTGGTGAATGCTGCCCATGCTATCGAGGAATTCGGTGAAATCATCGTTCGTACCCGCTGCGACGACAAATGGGCAATCGTTGAAATCGAGGATAACGGCAAGGGGATAGCACGGGAAAATCTGCACCGGATTTTCGAGCCCTTCTTTACCACCAAACCGGTGGGCAAGGGCACCGGTCTGGGGTTGTCCCTTTCATTTAACATTGTCCAGAAACACAGCGGCCATATCACGGCGGAACACGCTGCTACCGGACAAGGCACCTGTTTTCGCATATCACTGCCACTGAAACAGCCAGAGGCCACAGCGGATAACGAGCGGAGCTGACCATGGCAGAATCCCGTCCCTCTAACGCCAGCCTGCTACTGGTGGATGACGAAGACAATATCCTCCGCAGCCTGCAACGCATACTCCGTAAGGAGCCCTACGACATCCGTACGGCCGCATCCGGCGAGGAGGCGCTGGCACTGCTCAATGATCAGACATTCGACCTGGTCATCTCGGATGCCCGCATGCCCGGTATGGATGGCCCCACCCTGCTTTCCGAGATCAAGAGAAAGTGGCCCTGGTGTATTCGTATTTTGCTGACCGGTTACACGGACATCAATTCCACCATCAAGGCCATCAACGACGGCCAGATATACCGTTATATCAGCAAACCGTGGGACGACGAAGAGCTGAAACTGGTTATTCGCCAGGCCCTGGCATTCCAGCATTCGGAACGTCGCCGGCTGGCCCTCGAGAAACTGACCCGGAAACAGAACAAGGAGTTGCAAGCGCTCAATGCCAGCCTGGAGGATAAGGTGCAGGCGCGCACCGAGGAACTCAAAGAAACCGCCGACATGCTGGACCTGGCTTACAGTGAGCTCAAGCAAAGCTATGTCACCGCGACCGAGGTCTTCTCCACGCTGATCAACAAGCGTTTGCCTGCCAACCGCCAGCCTAACGCCAAGGTGATCGCCCTGGTAAAGGCCTATGCCGAGTACCACCAACTTGACGAAGACCTTTCTCGTAACCTTTACATGGCCGCCGCTCTTTACAATCTGGGTAAGCTGAGCTGGCCCGACGAATTGTTCAAGGCGCCCTCGGACCTGCTAACGAAAGAGCAGCGTCTGGAATATCTGAAATACCCGGTCAACAGTGAACAGTTGTTGATGGCCCTGGAACCCCTCAAGGAAACCACACGAATCATCCGCCACCATCAGGAGAAATGGAACGGCTACGGTGTTCCCGAAAGGCTGGAGGGCACGGAAATCCCCCTGGGCTCGCGCATTCTCAGGCTCGCAGTGGATTTCATGGAACTGCAATATGGCTTGATTCTGGAGCGCAGGGTGCCTCGGGACAACGCCCTGAAACTGATCAAGCGATACAAAGACCGACTTTACGACCCGGAAATTGCCGACCTGTTCCTGGAAGTGTGTGTTGAAGTGGCGCCCGATATAGAGCATGAAGACCCGGATATCACGGCCCTTGATACCCTGCGGCTGAAGGCCGGTATGGTGCTGGCCCGCAATCTGTACGCTGCCTCCGGCATGCTGTTGCTCAACGAAGGCAAGGAACTGTCATCCATGCTTATCGATAAACTGGTGGCGTTCGAGAAAGGCGAACCGGACGGTACCCGCTATACGGTGTATGTGCACCGCCCGGACGAGGAAGAAACGGAGCAAGCATCATGATCAAGATTCAGCTGTTGGACGACGAACCCAACATCCTCAATGCCCTGAAGCGTCTTCTGCGCCCCCACGGCTGGGAAATCCATACCTACGACAATGTCGAAGCGGCACTGGGCGGACTGATGGAACACAGCTATGCGGTCATCATTTCGGATTACCAGATGCCTACCGCCGACGGTGTGACCTATCTGCAGTTTGCCAAGCAGCGGCAGCCAAATGCCATGCGCCTGGTACTGAGCGCCTACGGCGACCGCAATTCCATGATCAAGGCCATTAACCAGGCGGAAGTCTACCGCTACCTGTCCAAGCCCTGGGATGACTATGAGGTAGTAGCGGCCATCCAGTCCGCCATTGACATCTTCGAGCTGAAGTCTGAAAACCAGCGCCTGCTGGATGAGGTCAATGCCCAGCGCAGGATGATCAGGGCCCGGGAGCAGGAACTGCTGAGGCTGGAGCAGGACAACCCTGGCATCACCCGTGTGCATCGCGACGCAGACGGCTCTGTTCTGATCGGCGACCAATAAAGAGGTTTTAATGGCTGACCACAGTCCGGAAGATAACAGACTGGCGCTGAAGGTGGTGTTCTATGGCCCGGCCCTGAGCGGGAAGACTACCAACCTGATGCAGCTGCACTCTTTACTGAACCCACAGCGCAAGGGCGAGCTGATGGTGCTGGAAACCCGCGACGATCGCACCCTGTTCTTCGACATGCTGCCCATCGGTCTGAAAGGTGATTCCGGTCTCGATCTCCGTTTGAAACTATACACGGTGCCGGGTCAGGTTCAGCACGACAGCACTCGCAAGGCGGTTCTGTCGCGCGCTGACGGCGTAGTCTTCGTGGCGGATTCCCAGACCAGCCAGCAGGACAACAACGCCACTGCATTCGGCAACCTGGAAGAGAACCTGGAAAAAGTGGGGCTGGATATCGACACCCTGGCCATGGCCGTTCAGTTCAACAAACGGGATCTTCCCGGCGTGGTCGCGGAATCAGAGCTCCAGCGGCGCTGGGCGGGTACGCCCTGGGCACCACTGCAGATGGCATCCGCACTTCATGGCGACGGGGTTATCGATACCTTCCAGGTCTTGCTTGACCGGCTCTATACAGAGGTGGACAGAGAGTTCGCCCTGCAGTCTGAACACGGCATTGATCGCGATACCTTTATCCGGCAACTGAGCGCCGCCAGCGAGGCAATCCGTGCGTAATTTTGAAGACGACCCCACTCTTGAAGATCTGCTCACTCCGGAACAGTTACAGCGCCTGAACCGCATGCTCAGTGCCCTGTGCCGTGAACCGGTCGAGATAGAGCGTAACCGGAAAACCGATGCGGTGGCGCTGGAATTCAACCTGGAAACCGTGGCCTGGCTGTCCGGCGGAAGCTCCGATCAGGAGCGCCTTGCCGCGGCTGATCTGGTCTCGTTTCTGATGATGTTTATCGCCAAGTACCGGCTTGCGGCCAACCTGCATCATGACACCACCGAGGCCAGCTACGCCGAACTGCAGAAACAGAACGAGGCCCTGAAAGCCTCGGAAGCCCGTTACCGGGCACTGTCAGACCAGTTGCAGGACAGGGTGGACGAGCAGGTAACGGTGATCAAGCAGGCACAGATGGACCTGTACGAGAGCGCCCGGCTGCGCTCTGTGGGACAGCTGGCAGCTGGCGTGGCCCACGAAATCAACAACCCGATCGGCTTCATTTCCAGCAATCTCAAGGTGGCCGGTGAATACGTCAACGATCTGCGGGAACTGGTACCGGATACCGGCCAGAACCGGGAATTGCTGGATGACTTCGCCGACCTGATCGGCGAGTCTTCCGATGGCACCCGCCGTATCGCCAGCATCGTGTCGGACCTGAAAACCTTCTCCAGCATTGATCAGGCGGACTACACCCAGTGTAGCGTCAACGAGCTGCTGTCCAGTGCCGTGCACCTGCTGCAGACTGAGTACGGCCACGATCTGGAGATTGTTGAAAAGCCGGGCGAACTGCCAACGATTTCGGGCCATCCCTCGCGATTATCGCAAACCTTCTACAATTTACTGGACAACGCCGCTCAGGCGGTAAGGGAAGGGGAACAGGAGGCTGGGGCTAAGAGCCATGCCGGGCAAATTCTGGCGAAAACCAGTATGGACGGCGACGTTATACAGATCGTGATCCAGGATAACGGTTGCGGCATTGCGGCAAACATTCGCGAACAGGTCTTCGACGCCTTTTTTACCAGCCGTCCGGTGGGCGCCGGCACCGGCCTTGGCCTGACCGTTGCCCGGGACACCGTGCGCGCTCACAAAGGCACCATTCAGATCGACAGCCGGGAAGGCACAGGCACCCGTGTCACCCTTTTGCTGCCGGTCCGTTAAGGATTGATCATGGCTAAACGCTACGCATCGCTTTTCTTCGACCAGGACCCGGATGACAAATCCCGGCCGGTAGCGGAAGAAAAAAAGGCGCCCTACCGCCTGCTGCTGGTGGACGACGAACCCAACATCCTGGCTTCTCTGCGCCGGGTTTTCCAGCGCGAGAACTACGAGTTGCTGTTTGCCAGCAGCGGCAGCGAAGCCCTGCGCATTATGGAAAAACAGCCCGTTGAACTGATCATGACCGACTTCATGATGCTCGGCATGAACGGCAGCGAATTACTGAAGGAAGTGCGGGAGCGCTGGCCCCATACCATCCGCATCATGCTCACCGGCCACGCCAATACCGATGCGGTTATGGGATCGATCAAGGAAGGCGCCGTCTACCGCTTTATTCTCAAGCCCTGGAACGATGACGACATTCGCCTGACCATCGCACTGGCCCTGGAGCAGTATGAACTCATTCAGCGCACCCGGGCACTGGAGCAGCAGACCAAAAAACAGCACAAAGACCTGGAGACCATCAGCAAGCTGACTGCCACCAACCGCAGCCAGCTTGCCATTCTGCTGCACAAGAAAGGCTGGCTGAACCCCCAGCAGATCCAGCAGCTGCATCGGGAAATGCAGAGCCGGAAAACCCCCGTGGTTCGTCAGCTTCTCAAACATGAGTGGGTCGATTTCCACAAGGTGTTCGAGATGCTGCGGGACGACATGCTGTTCGAGGAAATCGACCTGCGGGAGTTCCAGCCGGACCCGGCTCTGATGTCTCTGGTGCCCCAGAAAACCTGCACACGGCAACTGGTCCTTCCACTGCGTGTACAGGGACAGCGATTGCGGCTGGCCATGGTGGACCCGATGGATGTGAACCTGATTGATGAACTCGGATTTATGACCGGGTACACCATTCATCCCCTGCTGTGTGAAACCTCGCAGATGCAGGCAAAGCTGACAGAAATCTTCGGCGAAACCAGCGAGCTCGATGACATTGCCACCAAGGTAGGCACCGATGACCCCTACGAGGGCATCGAGATTGTTCTGGATGACGAGAGCGATCAGGAATCCCTGGAACAACTGCTCGGCAGCTCAGAAGAGCCCCCCGCCATAAGACTGGTCAACGCTATCATTCTGGAAGCCCTGCGGCTCGGCGCCAGTGACATCCATGTACATCCCCGCACCAAGTCACTGGTAGTGCGCTACCGGATTGATGGCGTATTGCAGGACAAAATCCACATCCCCACCAACCTGCTGATGTCGGTGGTGTCCCGTATCAAGGTGATGGCGGAGCTGGATATTACCGAACGCCGCAAACCTCAGGATGGGCGCATTACTGTCAAAACACCGATGAAAATCGTCGACCTGCGGATTTCTACCCTGCCCACCATCAACGGCGAGAAGGTGGTCATGCGGGTGCTGGAGCGGCAGTCCTCCGCACAGTCCCTGGACGACATGGGCCTGTCGGAATACAACCTGAAACGACTGATGCATGCGGTGGCCAAGCCACAGGGCATTATTCTGGCCACCGGCCCCACCGGCAGCGGCAAGACCACCACTCTGTATGCCCTGCTGCAACACAATGCCTCATCGGAGCGCAATTATGTGACCATTGAGGATCCGGTTGAGTTTCACGTGGACATGGCGGGCCAGGTGCCGGTGAAAGACCGGATCGGCCTGAGCTTTGCCAGCGTATTGAGAGCCATTCTCCGACAGGATCCCGACGTCATTCTGCTGGGGGAGATCCGTGATGAAGAAACCGCCGATGTGGCCTTCCATGCTGCCATGACGGGGCACCTGGTGTACTCCACCCTGCACACAAGCTCGGCAGCAGCCACCGTGGCGCGATTGCTGGACCTGGACCTGAAACCCTATGTGCTGGCCTCGACGCTCGAAGCCATCATTGCCCAGCGGCTGGTCCGGCGCATCTGCCCCCATTGCTGCGAACAGACGGAGGCACCCACGGAAACCCTGGAACAGCTGGGGCCACAGTTCATGGCACCCGAAATGGTCTTTTACCGGGGCAAAGGGTGCGACAAGTGCCACAAGGGCTACAAAGGCCGGGTCGCTATCCACGAAGTGCTCACCATGAATCAGCCATTGCGGATTGCGATTACCGAAGGCGCCAGTGCCATGCAGATTGAAACCATTGCCCGGGAGCAGGGCATGCGGGTGCTGCTGGACGACGCCCTGGAAAAACTTCGGGGCGGCGTGACCACTGCCGATGAAGTTCTCAGATTACTGGGGCCGCAGGTGCTGAGCGAATGAACAGACAGCGCAATCCTCTCATTGTGCGATTCTGCCTGGTGCTTTCCCTGGCCATTGCTCTCATTGCTATCGGACTGGTGATTTTTTACGATCACCTGTCGCTGAGCGGCAGTGCCAATGGTCGCATTTCGTTATCCCCCGGCGGCGGTCTGATGTCGTTATTGATCGGCGCATCATTCCTGGCACTGGTTTTTCGCCGAACACAGGCAGCAACCACACTGGCCTTTGCAACCATCATCACCGCACTGATTCAGGCCACCTTGCCCCGGATTCCCACTGCGGAATCACTGGAAATAATGGCCATCAGCCTGCCGCTTCTGGCGGTTGCTCTACTGACAGGTCTGGCTCTGCTTACGGCTCTCCACCTTCGCAAAGGAGGCCCTGTTGGGCTGGCAGCCGGACTGGCCATCGTAATACTGGGTCTGTTGTCGTTTTTCTCCTACTGGTACCCGCTCCTGGATGGTTTCGGTCTTGGCACCATTCCGGAATCGACCATCATTATCAGCCCGCTTTCAATGCTGGTGGGCCTGGTTTTGCCCTTTCTTCACACTATCCTTCGTCGCGACCTGCCGGACTTTTCATCGGGTCTGCTGATGGTCGGTGTGTTTGGCATAGCACTGACCACCATCACCTGGCATACCATGAGAGTGCAGAACAGTATTAACCTGCAAGACAGGGCAGAAGTTCTGGCTGACCAGCTGGAAGCTTCCACCACTGCAGCTTTCAGTGATGATCTTGCGCTGATTCGCAGGCTCGCAGACCGCCAGCAATTATTGACCAGCATGCCTCAGGACACTGCCTGGACGCAGGAAGTTCAGAGCTACCTGAACGACTTCCCGGAACTCCGTCTTATCGGCATCCTGAACCCAGTCAGCCAACCTGTCAGCGTTCATTCCCGAGCGGAGCATTATCGGAGCTGGCTAGAGACGTTTCTGAAAAACCCGGGTACCCGGGTCTGGCTGGATCAAGTGACCAGAACCGGAGATCCACATCTCAGCCTTCCGGAACCGGATGATTCCGGCCACATGTACGCCATGGTCGCCGCTCCGGTAAGGGTTGTTGTTGATGAGCCCTGGATCATCTTCGCCGTCATTGATCTGGAAAGTGCCTATAGCAGTCTGCTCCAACATTACGATGGGGATCTGGGCCTGAGAATTTATTACAGCGACATACGGATCTTCGACCATTCCCCGGAAGCATCACGGGGGGCCGTGATCCCGCTGGCAAGCCGCGGAGCGAGAGACCATCAGGACAGCCAATGGCGCATTGAAGTTTACGCGCGTGAGAGCGGGCTTTCAGCCAATGCACTGTTCGTCCCCCCTCTGGTGCTCTTCAGTGGCCTGGTACTCAGCTTTCTGATGATGCTCATCCATCTTTTCTGGCAGGAAGCCGAGCGTCGCTCTCGCAGCCTCCGGAAACTCAACAGCACTGTGAACGCCCACCTGGCCCGGGAACAGTCCCTGAGGCACACCAATGAGCGGATCATGGAGTTTTCCCGCGACATACTGTGCTCAATTGATTCGAACGGCCTGTTCACGTCCATCAACCCCGCCGCGGAAGACATTCTGGGATACCGCCCGGATCAGTTGATCGGCAAACCCTATGACGCCCTGATTCCTTCGCTGGACCGGGGAGCTACGGCAGAAGAGATGCGCAAAGTCATGGCCAATGAACGACAGGTCAGTACCGGTTTTCGCAACCACCTGCGTCACCGGGATGGCCACATCGTTACCCTTTCGTGGACGATGGAATGGTCAGAAGAGGACCAGGCCCTGTTCTGCGTGGGCAGAGACATGACCGACCAGTTGGTTGCCGAAACCCTGATGCGGGAGCGGGAACAGTTCTTCTCACTGTCACCGGACATGTTTTGCATTGTCGATCTGAACAGCCATTTTTTTGAACTCAACACAGCCTTTGTAAACGTACTCGCTTATGAGCGAGAGGAACTGCTGGGCGCATCCTACCTGCAACTGATCCACAAGGATGACCGGGCCAGAGTCGAAGATGCAGTGGCTTCAATGATTGCAGGTAACACCATCAGCGACCTGCACATCAGAGTGATTGACAAAAACAATACTGAACACTGGCTGGAGCTCAGTGCAACGCTCAGTTCAGACGATCTGATCTACGTGGCAGCCAGGGACACCACGGAAATCAGACGCACCCAGGAAAAGCTCCGGGAGAGTGAAACTCTGCTGAAAATTGCTGAAAAAGCTGCCCGGATCGGGGGATGGGTGATTGACGTCGAAACCGGGATAACCCGCTGGTCCCACGCCATGTTCGACATATTTGATATGCCGATTGGCGAAGTACCCGTTCTCGATCAGGGGCTGCAGTTTTACACATCAGACACACGGGAAACGATAGCGAATGCCATTCAGGTATGTATGACGGCAGGCATCCCGTTCGATGAAGAGGTGCAGATCTGCACTCGCCTCGGCCGTCTGCGATGGGTTCGGGTAATTGGCCAGGCAGTAAAGGACGACAGTGGCCGGATCGTTCTGGTGCAGGGCGGACTTCAGGATGTGACCGTATCCCATCAGGCCATGGAACAGATCCAGCGGTTCGGGGAACGCCAGGCCCGGATTTTTGAGAGCATCACTGACGCCTTTTTTACCCTGGATCGCAACTGGTGTTTCACCTATGTCAACCGGCGATCGGAAGAACTTCTCAGGGAGAGCCGTAATGATCTTCTCGGCAATACGCTGTGGGATAAGTTTCCGGCCTCTGCCGACAGTGAGTTCGAGCGCCAGTACCGACACGCCATGGAAACCGGCGAGTCGGTATTTTTCGAGGCCTACTACGCGCCGCTTGGAAACTGGCTGGAGGTCAGCGCCTACACCTCCGAAGAAGGGCTGGCGGTGTATTATCGCAGCATTAACGAACGCAAACAGGCTCAGCAAGAGCTTGAGCACACGCTGGCCGAACTGGAACGCAGCAACCGTGAGTTAGAGGATTTTGCCTTTGTTGCCTCCCATGACCTGCAGGAACCGCTGCGCAAGATCCAGGCTTTCTCTGACCGGTTGCTAACCCGATCTGACAGACTGGATAAACAGGAGCAGGACTACCTCAGGCGGATGCAGTCTGCCGCAATGCGCATGCAGTCACTGATTCGGGACTTGCTGGTTTATTCCCGGGTTACCACCCGCGCAAGACCATTTGCTAACTGCGATACTGACCGTATTCTTGCAGACGTCTTACAGGACATGGAAACCGCCATAAGTGCGGAACATGCCGATATAGAAACCTGGCCACTGCCAGAGATCAAAGGTGATGCAACCCAGATTCGGCAGGTGTTACAAAACCTGCTGAGCAATGCCATTAAATTTCACCAACCTGGCCAAAGACCCAACATTAGGGTGTATCCTGAATACAGCATAAACGACAACTGGACGCTGGTTGTCAGTGATAATGGTGTGGGCTTTGATCCGCGCTACGCTGAAAAACTCTTCCACCCGTTCCAGCGACTCCACAAACGGGAAAACTACGCCGGTACCGGTATCGGGCTGGCGATTGTCAAAAAAATTCTGGATCGTCACGGTGCCTCGGTTACCGTTGAGAGCATTCCCGGGCAGGGCACTACCTTCAGAATCCACTTTGCTGACAGCAGAACGGAGGCTGAGCCCAATAATGACTGACCCCATACCACCACCGATTGTACTGGTTGCCGATGACGACCCGGACGACTGCCTGATGATCCGGGAAGCTTTTGCAGAGTGCTGTCAGGATTGCCACCTGTGCTTTGTGCATGACGGCGTTCAGCTGATGCGTATCCTGAACCAGGAAGCCCCCCTGCCCGGGGACCCCCACAGTCACTGCGGTCGCCCGGACCTGGTGCTGCTTGACCTCAACATGCCATTGAAAGACGGACGCCAGTCACTGCTGGAGATCAAGACGAACCCACACCTGAAAAATCTCCCGACCATCATCATGACCACATCGCGGAACGAGGATGACATCCGCTATTGCTACGACAACGGCGCCAACTCCTACATTGTGAAACCCGCACGCTATTCAGAGCTCCTGGCTATTGTAACGGCACTGGAAAAATACTGGATCAATACCGTCAGCCTGCCAACCAGACTGGAAAAATATGACTGAAAACGAGCCACTGCTGCGCATTCTTCTGATTGAAGATGACGAGGACGACTACCTTATTACCCGTGACCTCCTGCAGGATACCAGCCCGATCAATGTCCGGCTGGACTGGGTGGATGCGTATCAGGAGGGTGTTAACGCACTGGAAACCGGTCGTTACGACGTTGCGCTGGTAGACCTGAGGCTGGGGCCGGATTCCGGGCTTGACCTGATTGGGGAAGCAAAACGGAGAAACATTACCTCGCCTTTTATCCTTCTCACCGGCCAGGGTAACGAAGAGATAGACGCCAGGGCCGTAGAACTTGGTGCCGCCGATTACCTCGTCAAGGGTATGATTGACGGCCAAACGCTGATCCGCAGCATTCGTTACGCCATCGACCGTGCGATGGCAACAGAAAGTCTGGCCACCAGCGAAGCTCATTACCGGTTGCTCTACGAGAGAAACCCGGCGCCGATGTGCCTCGTGGTACCCCAATCTCTGGCACTGGTATCCATGAACGATGCAGCACGGCGTCTTTACGGATATGCGAATGAGGAAATAAACAGACTGACACTCGCCGAATTACGTGACCCGTCACAAGCCTCAATGCCTGTTTCAACGGAAGGTATTCTGTTGCGCGATGGCGGTGTGCTGGAAAAACACCGGGCACGAGATGGAACCGGTATGGTCATCGAAATAGTTGACAGCAGCGTCGTCATCAATCATCGCCAGTTGCACCTGCTTATGCTGACAAATGTAACCGAGCAGCTTGAAAACAGCCGCCAGCTCCGGCTCTTCAAACGCAGCATCGAGTCAAGCTCCAACGGCATTGTCATTACCGATGCGCGGGAGCCTGATTTTCCTATTATTTATATCAACACTGCCTTCGAAAAAATGACCGGTTACGAGGCCTCTGAAGTACTGGGGCGCAACTGCCGCTTCCTGCAGGGAGACGACTTTGACCTGAACAATGAGCAGGGGCTTGCAGACATAAGGCGTGGCCTGAAAAAGGGCATCGACGTTTCGGCCGTACTCAGAAACTACCGCAAAGACGGCATCCCGTTCTGGAACGACCTGTATATTTCCCCGATGCGTAATGATGAGGGGGACATCACCCATTTCATCGGTGTCCAGAATGATATCTCGGAGCGCAAGTCGGCTGAGCATAAGCTGGCCTTCAATATCAGCCACGACGTACTGACCGGGTTACCCAACCGCACCCTGCTGGAGGACAGGCTAACGCAGGCCTGCCAGTTTTCCATACGGTACAGCCGGACCATTGCCCTGCTGTTTGTTGATCTGGACGGTTTCAAGCTCATCAACGATTCCCTGGGTCACCGCCTGGGCGACCAGCTTCTTGTCGAGGTAGGCAGGCGCCTGAACGCCCTTGTCCGGTCCGGAGACACCGTTGCCCGGATCAGCGGTGACGAGTTCATCGTATTGCTTCCGGACCTCGCGCAAGCTGAAGATGCCATGCTGGTAGTGGAAAACGTGATTCGCAAAATTGCCGCACCTTACCGCCTGGATGAGGAAACCATCCACCTTACCGCCAGCGTCGGAATATCCACCACCGATGGTCATATCGAAAAGCCGATGGCGCTGCTACAACAGGCCGATCTCGCCATGTACCGCGCCAAACAACATGGCCGCAACACGTACCAGTGGTATTCCCGGGAACTCAACGAAGAGGCCAGCTATCGCGTTACCCTTCGTAACGAACTGCAGGACGCCATAAACCAGGAGCAGCTCTCGGTGTACTACCAGCCACTGATCAATGCCCGCACCGGGAAAACCTGCAATATAGAAGCGCTGGTTCGCTGGCAGCACCCGAGCCGGGGGCTGATCTCCCCCGGAGACTTCATTCCCCTGGCAGAGGACACCGGGCAGATCCTGGCACTCGGTGAATGGGTGTTGAGAAAGGCCTGTCGCGATACGGTGCTTCTCCATTCGAAGGGCTTCAGACATTGCTCCATCTCGGTCAATGTGTCCCCCATCCAGCTGCGCAAAGAAGGCTTTACCGACACCGTCGCCGATGCACTCAAGGCATCCGGTCTCCGTCCGGAGAGTCTGGAACTGGAAGTGGTTGAGTCGGCAGTACTTCTTGAAGCCGATCGGGTGATCAATACGCTACACGCAATTCGCGAACTGGGCGTACACATTGCCATCGATGACTTCGGCACCGGTTTCTCCAGCCTCAGTTACATCAAGCTGTTGCCCGCCAACAAGATCAAGATTGATCGTTCGTTTATCAAGGATGTTATTGAAAACAGGAGTGATGCGGCGATCACGCAAGGCGTCATCTCCATGGCTCATCATCTGGGCCTGGAAGTAGTTGCCGAGGGCGTGGAAACCGAAGCCCACGCCGCGTATCTGCGGAAGAACCATTGCGACCTTCTGCAGGGCTTTGCGTTTGCCCGACCAATGCCGTTCGATGACCTGCTGACGTTTCTGAGTGATCAGGCCACGGTAAACACGCATAGCTCCGGGGAGAACAGCAACGAACAGGAGCGCACACTGCTGCTGTTGGATGACGAGGAAAACATACTGCGGGCCCTGACACGCGTGCTGCGGCGCGACGGCTATCGCATACTCGCCACCACCAGTGTCAAAGAAGCATTCAGCTTGCTGGCGGCAAACCAGGTGCAGGTCATTGTCTCTGACCAACGCATGCCGGAGATGTCCGGGACCGACTTTCTGAGTGAGGTCAAAGCCATCCACCCGGAGACTGTCCGAATTGTACTGTCAGGCTATACCGACCTGAAGTCGGTCACTGACGCGATCAACGAAGGCGCCATTTACAAGTTCCTGACCAAACCCTGGGACGACCAGCAAATCCGGGAACATATCCGGCAGGCGTTTCTCTACTTCCGGGCCACTGTCGGCTGACCTCCCTCAGGAGAGAATGACCGGCCTGCTCTGGAGTTAAACACGGATTCAGGGTTAGACTTACCGATTATTAATATAAGTTAGGAAGCGACAGAGTGCCGAATCTTGTCCGTATCGCACCCGGCGCCTTGACCATTGGCAAGCCTTTACCCTGGACGGTCTACGATGCCGATGGCAATGTGCTGTTGCGCCAGGGGTATGTAATACACAACGATACCCAGCTGGAACAATTGTTCGAGCGCGGGCGGTTCAAACCACGCAAGATTGAACGCCCCCAGGAAGTAGTGCACGAGGATATCCGCGTACGCAATCCGTTTTCAGAATACCCGGCGTTGCTGCAGACACTGGAATCGACCATCAATGCCATTACCGAACGGGATGAGAACGCACTGAAGCGGGTGTTGGGCCTGTCGCGGATCATCGATCAGATGTGCCAGGAGGCCCCGGAAGCAAGCCTGGCGCTGGTGCACCTGTATTCCATCGAGCCCACCATCCATGAGCAGATTCTGTTCTACGCCATTCTCTGCCAGTTCACCGCGCGCCGGTTCGGCCTTGATGACAAGCGCACTGCTGTGCTGATCAGCGCCGCATTAACGGCAAACCTGGCACTGGTACCGGTAGCCGATAAACTGAATGCCTCCAACCGGGTGCTGACAGATGATCAGCGCGCGGTGATCCGCAAGCACCCGGAGCGGAGCATCCAGGCACTCAGAGACGCCGACATAAACAGTCCGCTATTACTGAAAATCATCGCCCAGCATCATGAGCAGGCAGACGGCTCTGGCTACCCTGACGGGCTCAGCGGCACAGACATTCGTGGCGAGGCGGAAATTCTCGCGCTGGCGGAGCGCTACATAGCCATGATTACCCGCCGCGCTTACCGTGACCGAATGAACGTTGTCGAGGCCCGCAAGCTCATCAACAAACTGGCCGACGGGAAGTTCCGGCCGGCGATTCCCCGTGCATTACTGGATGTACTTGCCGGCTACCCACCGGGAACACTGGTCAGGCTTGCCAACAACGAAGTCGCGGTCATCGTGAGACGCCCCCACCGGCATCGGGGGCCGTTTGCCAAAGCGATCATCGGACCAAAGGGTAATCGTTACAGTGGCTCATTCGAACGGGATTGCAGTTTGCTGGAGTTCAACATCGTGGATGTCGAGCAGCCCGAAGTCATGCCCTCCATGGATTTCGGGCTGCTCTGGGGATTTCGCTAGGCCTGTATCATTATTTCAGCCCGAGGGCCCCGGCATGATGCTCCAGGTGATCGTCAATAAACGAGGCGATAAAGAAGTAACTGTGGTCGTACCCGCGGTGCATCCGTAAATTGATGTGGTGATGCATTTTTTCACAGGCATCTGCCAGCGCATCAGGGTTCAGCTGGCTGTCGAGAAACTCGTCCGCAGTGCCCTGGTCCACCAACAGCGGTAACCGCTCTTTTGCAACGGGAATCAACAGCGTGGCGTCCCACTCCTCCCATGCTTTCGGGTCGTCACCCAGATAGCCACTGAATGCTTTCTGGCCCCAGGGACACTCGCTGGGGTTCGCAATCGGAGCAAACGCGGAAACCGATTTGTAATAGCCCGGATTCTTCAAGGCGGCAATCAACGCGCCGTGTCCTCCCATGGAATGGCCGCTGACAGCGCGGCCCTCAGTCACCGGCAGGTGGCCTTCCACCAGTTGCGGCAGCTCCTTCACTACGTAGTCGTACATCCGGTAGTGGGGTGCCCAGGGCTGCCGTGTCGCATTTATATAAAAACCGGCACCGCTGCCGAAATCATAACTGTCGTGCTCCCCGGGCAGGTCCAGGCCGCGCGGGCTGGTATCGGGGCAAACGATGGCCATGCCCAGCTCGGCCGCTTTTTTCTGGGCGCCGGCCTTCTGCATGAAATTCTGATCGGTACAGGTCAACCCTGAAAGCCAGTAAAGAACCGGCACCTTTCGGGGGTTGCTGCTCACTGCAGCAGGAGGCAGGTAAACCGCAAACTCCATATCGCAATCCAGGGCTGCCGAATGATGCTGGTAGCGCCGATGTTCGCCGTTGAAACAGACGTTGGTGGATAGCAGTTGCATGGTCACCTCTCGTCAGGGGGAATTAACAGTCCGGGGAACGAACAGCCCTCAGACTAGGCGTATTTCGGTACTTCAATGCCGTAGCCGGCTTTTGCCAGCTGCGCCAGGATGGCCGTGCGGGTCACGATGCCAATCAGCCGCCCGTGATCAACCACCGGATAGACCTTGGGCTTGCCGGCCCCGAGGTTCTGCGCCAGATCCACCACGGCCATTTCCGCGGAGATGGTCACCGGGTTGCGAAACATGACATCGTCCACAAGCGGATCGCCTTCGCGGTGATAGTTACTCACCAGCAGGGCATGGATGCAGTCCTGTTCCGAAATAAATCCGATTACCTTGCGGTGGTCATCCACAACGGGCAGCCCCGTAACATGGTTATGGAGCAGCGTTTTAACCACTTTGGTTAAAGGCGTACCACAACGAATGGGCTCGATGTGGTTCCACATGACATCGGACACTTTTAGCGATTGCATTGGCAAACTCCCTGACCAGTGATATTCCGGATACTTCCCTCTATAAACATAGGCAATGGGGGCAGATAGTGGAAGTATAAACCCCCGCAATGCTATTCAGTTCACCTCTTTCCAGCGCGCCTCAGACGGTCGGGCGTGAGCTCTGGCCCATGGTTTCAAACCCGATGCGCGCAAAGTACGGCAGCAGTGGCTCCGGCAGGTCATGTCCCATGCCATCCACCAGTTCCACACGGGCATGGGGCATCAGATAACCCAGCTGCTCCGCAGCTTGCAGCCGCACCAGCGGATCAGCCCTGCCATGAATGACCGATACCGGCACCCGGATACGGCGGGTTGCTGCCGACAGGCTTCCGGTGGCGAGGATGGCACGGGTTTGCCGCAGAATGCCGGCGGGGTGATAGCTACGGCGGTAATCCCGCACAATACGGGCCCTCACCTCCTGCTCCCGGGGCGGGAAACCGGGGCTCTGAATGGCCTTCCAGAAATCCAGACTGCGGGCCACCACAGAAGCCTCATCATGTCCCTTGGCACCAATGCCCGCCAAACGCCAGATCAGGCCGGATTTCGGCATCGGCAGGCGCGGGCTGTTGGTGGACGTCATGATCAGGGTGGCGGAACGCACACGCTCGGGATGGTTTGCAGCCACCAGCTGGCTGATCATTCCGCCCATGGAAACACCGACCAGATGGGCACTGTTCAGGCCCAGGGCATCCATCACCTGGCATACATCCCCGGCCATATCATGAAGGCTGTAGGGAGCGGGGATTGGCAAGCCCATGCGATGCCTTGCCATCACTGCAACGGGATGCCCTTCAAGACGGTCTTTCAGATGGGAAGACAGACCAATATCGCGGTTATCAAACCGGATCACCCGAAAGCCCTCGGCGGCATATAGATCCAGCAATGCTTCCGGCCAGAGCGTCATCTGCGCTCCGAGCCCCATCACAAAAACCACCGGCTCGCCCGACGGGTTACCACGGGTTTCTACACAGAACGACAGGTTACCCGCCTGAACGTGGAAACTTTCAGGCTGACGATCGGCCGTTTCGGTTCGGATTCTGGTTTCCGGCATGAATGAAACTCCTGAATGCATCGCCCTATAGCTTAACCTTTCAGGCCCTGCATCCAATAGCGCAACCCACCAGAACGGAAAATTCTTCGGATCTCATATTTACAGGACAGGATAAGTGTATAAACTCAATAGGTTATACCCTTGCGGGAAGATTAGACTGCTCCGCCGCCACTCCGGGGCGGAGCGTTTCAGCCATGGCAGTCATACAGGGAGATCCCAATGGAAGCCGTCGAGTCGTTCATTGGCAGTATTAACGGACTGGTATGGGGCCCACCCATGCTGGTAATGATTCTTGGTGTAGGCCTGTTTCTGAGCATTGGCCTGAAACTGATGCCGGTACTGAAACTTGGTGCCGGTTTCCGGCTGATGTGGAAGGGACGGACCGGCCCCGAATCAGAGGGGGAGATACCCCCCTTCCAGGCGCTGATGACAGCGCTGTCTGCAACGGTCGGCACCGGTAACATCGCCGGCGTCGCAACCGCGGTGTTTCTGGGTGGGCCCGGTGCGCTGTTCTGGATGTGGCTGACGGCCCTGGTTGGCATGGCCACCAAATACTCGGAGGCGGTGCTGGCCGTGCGTTTCCGTGAAGTGGATGAGCGCGGCGCCCACGTGGGCGGGCCCATGTACTACATCCGCAATGGCCTGGGTAAAAAATGGGCCTGGCTGGGCGTGCTGTTTGCGATTTTTGCTTCAGTAGCAGCGTTCGGTATTGGCAACACGGTCCAGGCTAACTCCGTGGCCGATGTACTGGAGAGTAACTTCAA
>JBHEPI010000216.1:0-9559 GCA_046260345.1 Marinobacter sp.
AGTGGTTCCCCTTGCCGGGCCCACAGGGGACTTGCACCCCCAAGTCATCCGGTCAGCACCACCTGTACCGGGACAGCGCCCGTCAAGGCGCTACGCGCCATGCCTGGCGCACCAAAAAAAGGGGCCCCACTTCGAAGGAGCCCCTGTCTTTACTCAGAGCCTTGTAAGCGCTCTTTCTTACCGAGTGATGTGCTGATACTCGCCAGCATCGGCAGTAACACTGCTGACCACCAGTATGGAGATCATAGACAGGATGAAGCCGGGAATGATTTCGTACACACCCGGGCCACCCATGAACTCTGCGTTCCAGCCCATAGAGATCCAGAACATGACGGTGGCCGCGCCGACGACCATACCGGCGATGGCACCAGCGCCGTTGGTGCGGGACCACATCAGGGACAGGATGATCAGCGGACCGAAGGCCGCACCGAAGCCGGCCCAGGCGTTACTGACCAGAGCCAGAACCTGAGAGTTCGGATCAGAAGCAATGACCGCGGCAACCAGGCCAACCAGCACAACACAAACCCGACCAACGTTGACGCATTCCTTGTCAGCCGCTTCTTTACGCAGGAACAGGCGATAGAAGTCCTCTGTCAGTGAAGACGAAGACACCAGCAGCTGACTGGAGATGGTGCTCATGACAGCCGCCAGAAGAGCCGCATAGAGGAAGCCGGTAATCAGCGGGTGGAACAACAGATCCGACAGGATGATAAAGATGGTTTCCGGATCCTGGACGTCCAGACCGTTGCGGATCGCATAGGCCCGACCGAACACACCCAGAGAAACCGCGCCGATCAGGGAGATAGTCATCCAGCCCATACCGATATTACGGGCAAC
Source organism: Marinobacter sp. (assembly GCA_046260345.1). Taxonomy (GTDB): domain Bacteria; phylum Pseudomonadota; class Gammaproteobacteria; order Pseudomonadales; family Oleiphilaceae; genus Marinobacter. The sequence goes on from JBHEPI010000216.1 coordinate 838, forward strand.
TGGCACTTCTTTCAGGGTACGGATCGCCATGAAACGCACGATGATGTGCGGCTGGCCGAAGTAACCCAGGCCCCAGGTCACCGCAGAGAGCCAACCTATGAAGGTCAGTCCTTCCGTCCACGACAGTATGTTCGGATCCTCCTCATTCAGAGTCTGTGCCGCCTGGGCGAATCCGCCGCCGCCTTCACCGAAGAGGACCACCGCCGGCATGATCACCAGCGCCAGCATCATGATGCAGCCCTGGACAAAGTCGGTCATGCTTACGGCCAGGAAGCCACCCACCACCGTATAGGCAAGCACCACGCCCAGGGTGATGACGATACCCGCACCATAGTCACTCATACCACCGAAGTTGAAGATTCCGGAGAACGCGCTTTCAAACAGCTTGCCGCCGGCAACCAGGCCAGATGCGGTGTAGACCGCGAAGAAGATAACGATAACGATTGCTGACACGGTGCGCAGGGAAAGCGCCTGTGTAGGAAAGCGGTTTGCCAGGAAAGACGGGATGGTAATCGCATTGCCATAATGAACAGTCTGTTCACGAAGCCGTGGCGCAACCAGCGTCCAGTTGAAGAAAGCGCCCACAAGCAGGCCGATACCAATCCAGGCCGAACCAAGGCCCGATGCAAACAACGCCCCGGGCAAGCCCAGAAGCAACCAGCCACTCATGTCTGAAGCACCGGCTGAAAGCGCCGCCACTTTTGGACTGAGGGCGCGTCCACCCAACATATAATCTTCGGATGAAGACGTAGCTCTGCGCATTGCATAAACGCCGATGGCGATCATGAGCGCAAAATAAAGAAACAGACTGATCCATACACCAATAGCCATGAAACTCCTCCAGTTCAGATAGGACGGACTCAGCTCCGACCGGTTGGCGCGCTTACCCTGAAAATCACGGTAGCCGCGCCCTTTGTTGTTTTAACTCCCTTTCTTACTCACCTAATACGACGTTATTGCCTATAACGCCTGCCTCCACATCACAATGCCTCTTGCCTCCCTATTGTTTGATTTACTTTCCTTCCCTACCGCTTTCAGGGCATAGCGCCCCTCAAACCTTTTCAATTCCCAGTGATAGCAGTGACGCATTTCCACCCACCGCCGTGGTATTAATGGTGCGTGTGCGCTCTGTGGCAAACCTCAACAGGTAATGAGGGCCACCGGCTTTGGGACCAGTACCTGACAGACCCCGACCACCAAATGGCTGTACCCCGACAACCGCACCAATCTGATTGCGGTTCACATAGGTGTTGCCGACCTTCACCTGTCGTTCGATATACGCTGCCGTGGACTCACTCCGGCTGTGGATACCGAGTGTTAGCCCGTATCCGGACGCATTGATTTCTTCAATCACATCATCCAGCTTCTCTGCAGTGTAGCGGACTACATGAAGAATCGGCCCGAAATGCTCGCTTTTAATCTCATTAATACCGGAAATTCCATAAGCTGATGGAGGAACGAAGTAGCCAGACTGGCACGAAGCCGGCAACGGTGTCCTCGCAATAAATCTCGCGCCCTTGTCCAGCTCGGCCAGGTGTAATTGCAGCTCGGAACGCGCCTCATCATCGATCACTGGCCCCACATCGGTGCTGTAAACCGCAGGGTTACCGACGGAAAGCTCCTGCATGGCCCCTGCCAGCAGGCTTTCCATTCGCTCTGCCACATCGTTCTGAATATAAAGCAAGCGCAATGCCGAACAACGCTGCCCCGCACTGCCGAAGGCAGACTGGATAACATCTCTGACCACCTGCTCTGGTAACGCACTGCTGTCCACGATCATCGCATTCTGGCCACCTGTCTCGGCAATCAGAGGTACGATTGCACCCTCTCGCTGGGCAAGAGCACGATTCAGGATGTGCGCTACCTGTGTAGAACCGGTGAAGGCGACGCCGGCAATCCTGGGGTCCGGGGTCAGTTTGCCGCCGATTGTTGCACCATCACCGGGTAAAAGTTGAATCACATCAGGCGGAAATCCGGCCTCAAGCATCAGCTCAACGGCACGGCCCGCCACCAGACTTGTCTGCTCTGCCGGCTTGGCAATCACCGTATTACCGGCAACCAGCGCCGCCATGATCTGCCCGGTGAAGATGGCCAGCGGAAAGTTCCAGGGGCTGATGCAGAGAAATACGCCACGCCCCTCCATATACAACTCATTGCTTTCACCCGTGGGACCGGGCAACGCCATGGCATCGCCGAATCTGGCCCTGCCCTGAATGGCGTAGTACCGGCAGAAGTCCACCGCTTCGCGGACTTCATCAATGCCGTCCTGCATGGTTTTGCCTGCCTCACGGCAGCAGATCGCCATGAGCTCTTCCATGTGGACTTCCAACAGATTCGCGTATTGCTCCAGACACCGAGCCCTGTCTTCCACCGGCCGCTCCCGCCATTCAGGGAAACCCGCGGCAGCCACATCCAGGGCTTCAGACACCTGCTCCTCACTGCTCCAGTGCACGTATCCCACCGGATGGGTAATGTCATAGGGGGCGGTCACTTCCCTGGGGCTGCCCTGGGGCCTTTTCTCACCACCAATGACCGGCGCTGCTTCCCAGTTATGCTCCCACCAACGGGATAGATGGTTCAGCAGAGGATCAAGATGGGCGGCGACATGAATATTCATGCCCCTGGAATTGCGACGCTCGTCGCCATAGATATGAGTGGGCGCCGGAATGCGGTCATTGGGCAGTGAATCGTATTTCTGAAGTTGATGGACAGGGTTCTGGATCAGGTCATCAATGGGGGTTTCCGCATCCACCAGGCGATGAACAAATGAAGAGTTGGCACCGTTCTCCAACAGGCGGCGAACCAGGTACGGTAACAGATCCTTGTGAGCACCAACCGGAGCATAGATACGCACCGGAATGTCATTCTCCCCGAGGATGCTGTTGTATAGCGCATCGCCCATGCCGTGCAGACGCTGAAACTCGATCCGGCGCCGTTTGTTTTTCGCCATGGCCAATACCGAAGCGACCGTGTGCGCATTGTGGCTGGCCAGTTGGGGGTAAAGCGCCCCCTCGGTATATCCGCTGAGCAGGAACCGGAGACACGCCAGATAGGACGTATCTGTGGCTTCCTTGCGGGTAAATACAGGATAGCTGTCCAGCCCCAGTTGCTGACAGATCTTGATTTCAGTATCCCAGTAAGCGCCTTTGACCAGCCTGACGGGAATCTCGTCACCCTGCTCTTTCGCCAGCTTGGTCAGCCAGCACAAAACCGGCAACGCCCGCTTGGAATAGGCCTGGATAACCAGTCCGAATCCGCCCCATCCTCTGACAACCGAAGAGGTAAACATCTTCTCGAACAACCTGAGGGACGTCTCCAGCCGGTCCATTTCCTCGGCATCAATGGTTATCGATACTTTTTTCTCACGAGCAAAGGCGAGAAGATCGGTCAGTGTGCCACCGAGTTCTCGCAGAACACGTTCTTCCTGGGACATCTCGTACCGGGGGTGCAACGCAGAAAGCTTGATGGAAATCGAGGGCGCCGGAGCCTTGTTATCGGAATAGGTATCGTTTCCGACCGATTCAATGGCATCCATATAATCCTTCAGGTAGCGGTCGGCATCATTGCTGGTCATTGCTGCTTCGCCCAGCATATCGAAGGAGTAGGTATAACCCAGGTCCCGGGATTCGCGGGCATTCCTCAGGGCCTCATCAATGTCCCGGCCGAGAACAAACTGCTTGCCCATGATAGCCATAGCCTGGTACATCGCACTGCGGATGACCGGTTCACCACTGCGCTTGACCAGACGTCGCCAGATGCTGGATGGGGCGCCATCCAGGCGCTTGTCCATTTTCACCACTCGTCCGGTCAGAAGCAGGCCCCAGGTAGAGGCATTGACCAGCGTGGATTCGCTGCGGCCAACGTGTTTATTCCAGTCAGCGTCGGATAATTTATCCTGAATCAGGGCATCGGCGGTGAATTTGTCGGGGATACGCATCAACGCTTCAGCAAGACACATAAGCAGAATGCCTTCCTGGGTATCCAGACTGTATTCCTGGAGCAGAGCATCGATCATGTGGACGGAGTCGTCCTGCTCCCTGACCTTTCTGATCAGGCTGGTTGCCATATCGGTGACTGCACGATGTTCTGCAGCATCACTCTGGGCCAGAGGGATCAACTCGTTAAGGTAACGTGTTTCATCGACGGCATAGCTGGCAATAATGCTCTGCCAGAAGAAGGATCTTGGCTGTTCCTGAAATGCAGGCTCTAATACTTTGCTTGCATTGAACATGTTAGCGCCTCGTCGATGACACCGGCTGGCCGCCGAATGCGTGGATCGTTATTCTTTTCAGGTCAGACAACACGCTCAAATCCATCCAGCGCCCTGATGATGACCAGCTACCCACATAAGTTAGTATTACTACGGATCACAAACTTACAAAATCCTACGATTATTTTGTAAATTCATCCGGAAATAGGATTTTTTTAGCAAGTCAGGCGACTTTTCCGTTGGTTCGCAGCCGGGAGGGGGTGGTGCCCTTGTGTTTTCTGAGGGCGTTGGTGAGGGCACTCTGGGAGGAAAATCCGGTTCGGTAACTGACTTCCGATACCGAAAGAGGCGTCATTGTGAGTAACTGCACTGCCTGTTCAAGACGAGTCTGCAGCAGGAACTGATGCGGTGTAACACCGACCACCTCCCTGAACATTTCGTGAAAACGACTGACACTGAGGCAGGCCACGCCGGCAAGGTCGTTGACGGTGATCTTGCGCTGGATGTTTTCCATGATATAGCGCCGGATGGTATCCGGGCTTATGGCATGACGGTTCTGGTGCACGTCCCTGCCATCATTCAGGCGTTCGGCCATACAGTGCAGGATGCTGGCACCCAAATGGTGTTTCATGCCTTCGTTATCCGGTGAGCGATCAAACTCTCCCGCCACGAACTGCACCAATCCCTGCAGCTTGCTGTCCAGCACCAGTGTACGCGGCTTTTCGAACAGCGGTGCCAGTGTTTCATACTCGCCATGAGCAGGGCTGTTAAGAGCCGGCATGTAGGGATCAAGATTGATCACCAGAACGTGATTCTGGAGATCACCGCAGTAATCATGCCTGGCTTCGGTCGGCACCAAACATGCACGCCAGGTATCCAGATGGGAACCGGTACCGTCTACGTTGAGGTCTGCCTCTCCGCGAACCCCTACCACAATCTGGTGATGCTCGTGGCGATGGTGATGGGAAGCCGTTGGGAGCTTTAGCAAACGTGCGTTCAACATACCCGCGGTCCGGAGATTTACTGAGAATGTCACTCAATTAAAGCAGAACACCGCGCAATATGCACGATCAGGCCTGATCGACCAGCCTGCGGATCAGGCTGGTCACATCCCGGCTTACTACCTCCAGGGGCTGTGCGGCATCCACAATGTGGTATCGGAAAGGGGCTGCGTCAGCACGGTTGAGATAGGCCTGGCGAATACGCTCAAAAAACGCCACCGCCTCCTGCTCAAAGCGATCAAGCTCGCCCCTGTGACGGGCGCGCGTCATCCCGGTTTCTACCGGTGCATCCAGCAAAATGGTGTGGTCCGGACGGAAGCACCCCTGAACCAGGGTTTCCAACTGGGTAATACTCTCGGCGGGGACACCTCGCCCTCCTCCCTGATACGCGAAAGTGGCATCGGTAAAGCGATCACACAATACCCAGCGCCCCGCTTCCAGTTCAGGCAGTATTCGGGTATGCAGATGCTGCGCGCGGGCAGCGAACATCAGCAGCAGCTCGGTCATGTCATTGACCGGTTCGTCGCGGGGGGCCAGCAGCAACTCGCGAATGGACTCTGCCATGGGCGTACCACCGGGTTCCCGGGTGACAATAAAGTCAACGCCCAGTTCTTTCAGGGTATCTGCTGCATTGGCCAACTGCGTTGATTTGCCGACACCTTCGGTGCCTTCAAAGGTAATAAAATGTCCACGGCTGGTCATTGCTCACTGCCCTCAGTGTCCGGAACAGGGACAGGGGCTGGCGAAGAACGATAGTCAGAACGACGGTTGAGCTGGAATTCCCGCACGGCCTTCTGATGCTCCTGCAATGTGCGGGAAAACTTGTGGGTACCGTCACCACGTGCCACGAAATACAGGGTATCACCGTCCGCCGGATTCAGCGCCGCATGAACCGCTTCTTTTCCAGGCAATGCGATAGGTGTTGGCGGCAACCCATCAATCCGGTAGGTGTTGTAATCAGTTCGGGTTTGCAGGTCGCGGCGGGTAATCCTGCCCTGGTAATTATCTCCCATACCATAAATCACTGTTGGATCCGTCTGCAGCCGCATTCCTTTCTCGAGGCGACGGACAAAAACACCCGCCACCTCTTGCCGCTCATGCACCGCACCGGTTTCCCGTTCCACAATGGAGGCCATGATCAGCGCTTCATATGGTGAATCGTAGGGCAGGTTTTCAGCCCGGGATTCCCACTCCGCTGCCAGCACTTCTTCCATTCGCTCGAAAGCGCGGCGCAACAGATCCAGATCAGACTCATCACTGGTAAATCGATAGGTATCCGGGAAAAACCGGCCCTCGGGATGCTCTCCTTCCGCGCCCACGGCCTCCATGACCTCCTCATCGGTCCACTCTGTGGTTACTTTCCCGAGGCGTTCGCTGGCTGCCAGGGCTTGACGCATATCCCGGAAGGTCCAGCCCTCTATGAACTGGATCTGCCAGTGCTTGGTCGCCCCGGCCACCATCATGGAGATCATGTCGAGGGTGCTCATTCCGGGCGTAAATTCGTATTCTCCGGCTTTCAGGCGAGTCTGCTCCGGGAAAAGCCTGCCATGGATTCTCAACCACAGGCTGTCTCCGGCGAGGCCGTCAGCTTCCAGCTTGCGGGCTACCTGCCCGTAACCACTTCCGGAAGCAACACTGAACAGAACCGGCTCATTCAGAGCGACCGGTTGCTCAAGGGTATGTAGCCCCTGCCATACCCAGAGACAACTGCCGGCAACCGACAGAACGAGGAGACAAAACAGGCTGATTAATAACTTCTTGAACAAGTGCTTTATTCCAAAGTTTTCAGGGGGTCGCAGATTGTCTCAAGACCACCATCCAGTGGCAAATCAACACCGCCCAGTTTGCGAACAGGAACAATACCCACAACGCTATTGGCCAGATAAAGCCCCCGGAAGCTTGCCGACGAGAGCATGGCGGGCGGCACGTTTTCCTCACGGACCCTGTGCCCGGCGCTGGCAAGGCACTCAATCAGGTATCGCCGCATGACACCAGCCACCGCAAGGCTTTCGGCAGGCGGAGTAAGCCACTCATTCCCGAGCCTGACAAACAGATTGGTTCGTGTGCCTTCAACCAGATTGCCGGCGACGTCCCCCATGATCAACTCGAACTCATTACCGGTAAACTCACGACTCGCCATCACCTGCTCCAGCCGGTTGAGCGTTTTCATCCCGGCCAGTTGCGGATTCACGGTCAGGGGGAAGCGGGAAACCTCAGCCACTGCACCGGCAGGGTCCGGAATCGGCGGCATGGGTGATACGGAGACTATCAGGTTGGGCTGACAGGTTTCCGGCAAGCGATACCCCCGCCCCCCGCTGCCGCGGGTCAGAACCAGCTTGAGCACCCAGTCTTCGCCCCGGAAAGTGGCTTCCTGATCAATCCCCGCCTGCGTTATGACTGCATCCAGATCACTTCGCTGGACCGGTATATCCAGGCGCGCGGCATCTATCACCATCCGGTCCAGGTGAAACGCTCGCAACACCGCTTTGCGACCACGCATGCGGAGGGTTTCAAACAGGCCGTCGCCGTAGGCCAGCCCGCGGTCGCCGGCAGGGATCCCGTTGCTCTCGAACCGGATAACGTTCAGCACAGCCGCAATCAGTCCTCGTAACGCTGGAAAATCAGGGTGCCGTTGGTGCCGCCAAATCCGAAGGAATTGGACAGGGCCACCCGAATATCGGCCTTGCGGCTTTTACCGGCAACAAAGTCCAGGTCACAGCCTTCGTCCGGCTCATCCAGGTTAATGGTGGGAGGCAGCACACCATCGCGAATGGCCAGTATGGAAAAAATCGCCTCAACCGCACCTGCCGCGCCAAGCAAATGACCGGTCATGGATTTGGTGCTGCTGATAGCCAGTTCGTAAGCCTGGTCAGCGAACACCGACTTGACCGCCGCAACCTCGGCGACGTCACCCACCTGGGTTGAAGTGCCATGGGCATTGATATAGTCAACTGCGTCAGGCGATAGCCCGGCATCACGAATCGCATTCTTCATGGAGCGGGCTGCACCTTCTCCGTTTGAAGGGGGTGAGGTGATGTGAAAGGCATCATCGCTCATACCAAAACCGATTACTTCACCAAGTATCGTCGCGCCGCGTCGCTTTGCATGGTCAAGATCCTCAAGCACCACAACTCCGGCGCCGTCACTGAGCACAAATCCGTCCCGGCCCTTGTCCCAGGGACGGCTCGCCTTTTCAGGCTCGTCATTTCGGGTGGAGAGTGCTCTTGCCGCAGAGAAAGCGGCAATAGAGCTTCGGGTAGTGGCCATTTCTGAACCACCGGCCAGCATCACATCCGCATCACCATAGGCAATCGTCCGGGCAGCATAGCCAATGTTGTGTGTTCCTGTGGTACAGGCTGTCACGATGGCGATGTTGGGGCCCTGGTAACCGAAGCGAATGGCAACGTTGCCCGAAATCATGTTGATAACGGACGCCGGCACAAAGAAGGGCGAAACCTTTCTGGGGCCAGAGTGTTCCATGTTGATAATGTTCTTCTCTATGTACTCCAGG
>JBHEPI010000033.1:0-7308 GCA_046260345.1 Marinobacter sp.
TCAGCGCAAGCTGTTCTTTAACTTGCGCAGCCAGAAGAAGCGTCTGGCGTGGTTGAGCCATGATGAGGTGAACGCTGTGGCCAGCGACCTTGGTGTCGAGCCCAGGGTTGTGCGGGAAATGGAGGGTCGTCTGGCCTCCCACGATACGGCATTCGACGGGCCCCAGGACGATGACGACGATAATGCCTATCAGGCACCGCAATATTACCTGGAAGATCATCGCAGCAATCCGGCTACTCAGCTTGAGCAGTCGGACTGGACGGACGACTCCAATGGACGCTTGATGGCGGCGCTAGAGCTGTTGGATGAGCGCAGTCAGGATATCCTGCGTGAGCGTTGGTTGTCTGACAGCAAGTCTACGTTGCATGAGCTGGCTGATCGGTATGGTGTGTCTGCCGAGCGTATTCGGCAGCTGGAAAAGAACGCCATGAAGAAGATTCGTGCCCAGATGACGACGGAAGAAGTCGCCGCCTAAGCCCGAAAGAATACCGGGCTTTATCGGAACGCCACCACCCTTTGCGGGGTTGGTGGCGTTTTTGTTTGTATACTCTGCTCTTGATTGGTTCACTCAAGCTCTGGGGTGGAAGCGAGTGGGCAGGCTGTCCCAAAACACGCCTCAAGACGTCCATGTGCGGCTCGAGCTCCGCCATCCATGGCTCCGCACGGTTTTGGGACAGCCTGCCCACTCGTTTCTTCCGGCATTGGAAGTAGGGATCTGAAATGATGACTGAACGTCGTTTACACATTGCCTTTTTAGGCATCGGCCTGATGGGCGCGCCCATGGTTCGTAATCTGCTGGGCGCTGGTTTCTCGCTGACGCTTTGGAACCGTACCGCGAGCAAATGCGAGCCTTTCAAAGGCGATGCGACCATTGCTAATTCTCCGAAAGATGCGGTCTGTAATGCGGATGTGGTGATCACCATGCTGGAAAACGGGGATGTGGTGGACAGTGTGATGGTGGAGCAAGGCGGTATCAGCGCGCTCAAGGCCGGGGCGGTGTATATTGATATGAGTTCGGTGCAGCCTTCGCTGGCTCGTCGCCATGCTGCTCTGGCTCAGGAACAGGGTGCCGGGTATGTGGATGCGCCCGTGTCGGGTGGAACCGTCGGTGCTGAGCAGGCGACGCTGAGTATTATGGCCGGGGGCTCCGAAGCGAATATTGAGCGGGTGCGGCCGGTCTTTGAAGCGCTGGGGAAGTGCACGCCTATTGGTCCGGTGGGGGCAGGGCAACTGGCGAAGCTGGCTAATCAGGCGATTGTGGGTATTACCATTGGTGCGGTTTCCGAAGCGTTACTGCTGGCGGCGAAAGGCGGTGCTGATCCTGCAGCTGTGCGGGAAGCTTTAATGGGTGGTTTTGCTGGCAGTCGGATTCTGGAACTGCACGGTCAACGAATGATTGACCGGGATTTTTCTCCCGGTGCTCCGGCGCGGATTCAGCTCAAGGATCTGCGCATGATATTGGATGAGGCCAGGTCCGAAGGGCTGACGCTGCCGCTGGCGCAGCAGGTGCACAATGAATATCAGAGCCTGGTCGCCAACGGGCACAGTGATGTGGACCACAGTGGCCTGTTGCTGGAGCTGGAGCATCTCAATGGCGCCCTGTTGGGATCGTCGCCGGCAATAAAACGTAAAGGGTAAGCCATGCCTGTATTCGCTGCCAATCTGTCCATGCTGTTCACTGAGGCGGATTTTATGGACCGATTTCGCCTGGCGCGGGAGGCGGGGTTTACCGGCGTTGAGTATCTGTTTCCTTACGCCTGGCCGGAGGATGAACTGAAGCGCGCGCTTGAAAGCAGCGGGCTGACCCAGGTGCTGTTCAATCTCCCGCCCGGTGACTGGGATGCCGGTGAACGCGGGGTTGCCTGTCTTCCTGATCGTAAGGAGGAATTCAGGGCGGGGGTGGATAAGGCCATTGGCTATGCCCGGGCTCTGCAGTGCAGGCAGGTTAACTGCCTCGCTGGTATCAGACCGGGCGCGCTGGATGAGTCACTGGCCTGGCAAACGCTGGTGGAGAACGTCGGCTATGCCGCCGCACGGCTCGAAGACGAGGGCATAACCCTGTGCCTGGAAGCCATTAATTCCAGGGTGGATATGCCGGGCTTCTTTCTGGATACCTCCGCCAGGGTGATGCAGTTGATCGAGGCGGTTGATGCAGGCAACGTTAAATTACAGTATGACCTCTACCACATGCAGATCATGGAAGGTGACCTGATCCGGTCGGTGGAATGCCTGTTGCCGTGGATTGGCCATATTCAGTTTGCGGATAACCCCGGCCGCCAGGAACCGGGCACCGGGGAAATTAACTTTCGGAATGTTTTCGCAGCCCTTGACCGCTTGGGGTATGGTGGCTGGGTGAGTGCGGAGTATCGCCCTTCGGGCGATACGATGGCCAGTCTGGCCTGGTTTCGGCAGGGTGCGTGACCGTCGCCATTGGCGACACCCTCTTACAAGATCGTAACTGGCCGGCAACCGATGTTCTTCGTACCCTAGCTGTTAATGTAATCCGCTATCGGGAGGATAACCGGTGAAAGCACTGGTAATTGAAGACGATCAGGACGTGGCGAACTACCTTGTCAAAGGGCTTAAAGAGTCTGATTTTGTCGTGGATCATGCGGCGGATGGCAAAGACGGCATGATGATGGCAGCGAGCGAAGATTACGACATCATGATTGTCGACCGCATGCTTCCGGGCATGGATGGTCTGGCGATTATCAAAACGGTCCGCGCCACCGGAAATCAGGTACCCGTGCTGATTCTCAGCGCTCTGGGCGATGTGGATGACCGGGTGGAGGGCCTGCGTGGCGGCGGTGATGACTACCTGACCAAGCCCTTCTCCTTCACCGAATTGCTGGCCCGGATTGAATCCCTGGTGCGCCGTAACCGCCAGTCGGCCGAAACCGAGACGGTGCTGCGGGTGGCGGACCTGGAAATGGATCTGCTGGCCCGGACTGTCAAGCGGGCAGGCCACAACATTGACGTTCAGCCCCGTGAGTTCCGGCTGCTGGAATATCTCATGCGCAATGCCGGGCAGGTGGTGACACGCACCATGCTGCTGGAGAAGGTGTGGGATTATCATTTCGATCCCCAGACCAATGTCATCGATGTGCATATAAGCCGCCTGAGGGCCAAAATCGACAAAGAGTTCGATACCCCTTTGTTGCAGACTATCCGGGGTGCAGGGTACATGTTGCGTGAAACTGCTTAGCCAGCTCAGAACCTCATCGTTCCAGTTAGCTCTGCTGTATATGGTGGTGTTTGCCACCTCGGTTTTTTTGCTGTTGGCGTTTATCTATTGGCGCACGGCAGGGTTCATGACTGCCCAGACCGATGAAACCATCGAGGCCGAGATTGCCGGCCTCGCTGAACAGTATCGTGGTAGCGGTATCAATGGCCTGATCTCCATTATCCGGGAACGTGTTGCCCGCGATCCGAACGCAAAATCCATCTACCTGCTGACCACTGACGATTTTCTCAAGCTCGCGGGCAATGTCGAAACCTGGCCCAAAGGCTCCCGTTCCGAAAGTGGCTGGATCAACTTTACCCTGGATGAATCCGTCGGCTGGGATGGCCCTGAGCGCCTGGCCCGTGCGCGTATTTTTGAAGTCCAGGGGGGCTTGCGGTTGCTGGTTGGTCGGGATGTGGACGAACTTACCAACCTGAAAAAGGTGATCGAAACGGCCATCAACTGGGGTATGGGGATTACGCTGGCGCTGGCTCTGCTGGGCGGTTTTTTGATGAGCCGAAGTACTACCCGACGAATTGAAGTGATTAACAACACGTCCCGAAAGATCATGAACGGGCATCTTTCACTGCGAATACCCAATCGCGGCACCGATGACGATTTCGACCAGTTGGCTGAAAACCTCAACCAGATGCTGGACCGGATCGTGTACCTGATGGAAGGTATTCGCCACGTCTCCGACAGCATTGCGCACGATCTGCGAACCCCCCTGACCCGGCTGCGTAACCAGTTGGAGAACACCCTGATGTCCGTGGATAACGATGAAGCACGGGAGCAGGCGGGCAAGGCCGTGGCAGAGGCGGATCAGCTTCTGGCGACCTTCAATGCCCTGTTACGGATTGCCCGGCTCGAAACCCGTGGCAATACCGCAGACATGAAACAGGTGCCCCTGGGGGAACTGGTCAGCGACGCCTGCGAGCTTTACGAGGCGCTGGCGGAAGACAAGGATCAGGATTTCGAGCAGTCGCTGGAAGACGACGTGGTTATTGAGGGAGACAGGGATTTGCTGTTCCAGATGGTCAGCAACCTGATCGACAATGCTATCAAGTACACGCCCGAACGGGGCCAAATTCGTGTCAATGTCCGTAAAGAGGGCAGTGATGCGATTTTCGAGGTGGGGGATAGCGGTATCGGCATTCCCGATGAAGAAAAGGATCAGGTATTCCAGCGCTTCTACCGGGTAGGCAAGAGCCGGTCACTGCCAGGCAATGGCCTTGGGCTAAGCCTTGTCAGTGCTGTCGCTGAAATACACCAGGGGGTCATTTCCCTGAGTGATCACCATCCCGGTGAGGAGTATCCGGGATTGATGGTGACGATTCGCATGCCTGCCTACTCGCCGAACCGGAAGCGACTGAAGGATACCCAGACGATTCCGGCCTCGGAAGCCGGCGAGCAAACGTCTCCCGGCGAGCTCAGAGGTGCCTGATCAGTTTCCGGGAATACCCCGGAACTGGTTTACGCGGCTGAGCAGCGGCTTGATGAGCGGATCCGTGCGGGTTTCGATGGCGGTCAGCAGGCCGTCGATCTGCGAGCGGCGGCGATCAAACTTCGCCTGAATGCTGTCCCATTCACCTTCCAGATGTTTCTGTTCCAGCATGATGTAAGCGGCCAGATTGTGGCGGTTCAGTTTTCCGGTGATGCCGTACTGATCCAGCTGGTAGCCGATGCTGTCCAGGCCGTTCAGCGCGGTATTGATAAGCTTTTTGGTGTCCATGTTCATGTCCCGTTTTTCGGAAAGTGTCGATCAGTATAAGCTTCAATCAGTCATGCAGTTATTTGAGTTGAACATTAGCGCCACGCTCTAGAGTGAACAACCTAATATCCGCCCTGAAGAAAACGTAACTCTGCAGCCACCACGGTGTAACCTCGACTATGCAGAATGGGAATTGTAGTTATGGAAGCCGGCGGAAAGTCCGCTTGCTTCTCCCTCCAGCACAGCGCTAGCCTTACCCCGTTTTCACGGGGTTTTTTTATTTTTGCACGGTGGTTTTCCTATGCCCAGAACTCGCTATATCACTGCAGAGGGTGAGCAGGCTCTTCGTGAAGAACTGCGCTATCTCTGGAAAGACAAGCGCCCGGAGGTGACCCAGGCAGTGCGTGAGGCAGCGGCCCAGGGTGACCGTTCAGAGAATGCCGAATACATCTACGGCAAGAAACAGCTGCGGGAGATTGACCGCCGCGTGCGCTTCCTGAGCAAGCGGCTGGATGAACTGACCGTGGTGGACCGACTGCCGGATGACCGGGAAAAGGTATTTTTTGGTGCCTGGGTGACCATCGAGAACGAGGCCGGTGACGAATCCACCTATCGCCTGGTCGGCCCCGATGAGTTTGACCTGTCCCGTGGTTACCTGAGTATCGATTCTCCAATGGCCCGGGCCCTGCTGGGCAAGCGCATCGATGATGAAGTAAGCGTGCACACACCGGACGGCTGGAATCATGTTGTGATCACCGCTATCCGTTATGAACCGCTCACATCCGACAAGTGAGGAGTGTCACAAAACTGACGAACGTCCGAGTTTTTTGTCGCGTATAGCGATAGACTGATCAAAAATTGTCATCCTGATTGGTGAATGCTAGAACAGCAGTCAGGCAGGACAGGGAACAACAAGGCAATCGTTATGGGCGGATTCGATTCAACCAGGGCAGCGATCGGTTTGACCACTCTGGTGGTGGCGCTGTCCCCACTGGTGTGGGCGCAAACCGGCGACAATGATGCAGATGTTGGTACGGTAGAGGGCGGCGCATTCAGCTACGAAGAGCGTTCAACCCTCGACACCATCCCTTTCAGTTCCATGGAAGAGGAGTCCCTGGCCAACACCGTGATCGAAGGCGGACTGGAAGCGCCGGCCGCTGGTGTGCCGGTGCAACCACGAACGGATGAGGATTTCTACCTCGACCCACTGGCGCTGCAGCCCAGGGACAGCCGCACGGATCTCGGGCGCAGTGAGATTCCAGTGGAATTCCGTTTCAGCAATCCGAAGTCTATTCCCGGGCAGGTTCACGGCAACAACTACATCATCAGGCCGCCTGCCAACCGGAATTACGGCGCGTTCAATACCAACACCACGGAGCGTTAAGCCCCTCGCCGGGGTAATTCAGGCGGCCACAATACCTTCGGGCTCGGTTCTGCCCAGCACGTCCTCGTAAAAGAACGCCAATGCCTGCTTCGCCTGGTTCAGGCGTGCCCGGGATACTTCCAGGCGGTCACGCAGATAGGCCAGGAAAAGCTGTTGGTCGCTGGGCTGCAGTGCCTCCGGATTCTTCAGGCCGTGGAAAAGCACGAACCGGGAAATCCAGTGCAGATAGGTCTGCTCTGCTCGATTATTAAGCTGATGTTTGCGGATGGCGCCAGTCACTCGACTGACAAGGCCGGGCTGTGACTGTTCCAGCGCCTCGGTAATATCCATGGTGCGTCTTCCCTGTGAATCGTTGTTGTTATGATGCGCGCATCTTATGACAATCGTTTGACCGTCGCAAAAACTTTCACAGGGAGAGTTGATCGAGAGCAACAATCGGTGCGACTGCTGCTCCCGATAAAGGCGCGATCTCCGATTATTTCAGCGCGTCCAGCTTGTCGATGTACTGCTGCATGGCTTCCTCGGAGGAGGTGCCCTTAACCTTTTCCCAGGCGTCGAACTTGGCGCGGCCGACGAAATCCATCATGCCCGGACGCTTGCCGCTGACATCGCCTTCGGTGGCCTGTTTGTAAAGGGCGTAGAACTCCAGTTTCAGCTCGTTGGAGGGCTTGAAGTCGCCTTCCGCGTTCTGGATATAGTTTACGGCTTCATCAAAACGGGTTTTCAGGTCACTCATGTCGGGGTCCTTTTTCCTTGTGTTAAATCCGTTAGTCACGGCTGGGCAGAGTATAGCTAGAGACACTGTGGCCGTCATTGACTGATCGTTCCAATCCCGGTCGCGCCAGAACAACCATGGTGGGTTTATGGTCAAAACATCGACGGCTTGGCAACTCCTTGCCCAGGCCTAAAGATTTGCTGATGGCTGGCCATTTTTTGCTTGAGTACCCGAATTATCCTGTGTAGAGTTCTGGCTGTTGCGTGCCAGGAGGG
>JBHEPI010000036.1:0-5605 GCA_046260345.1 Marinobacter sp.
GACGGGAACAGGCCAGACAGATGAAACCGCTCTTTTTGATTGTTGCTTACCTTTTCGCTGTCACACTCCCGTTGATCTTGTCCTGGTGGGTAGGAGGGCCGCCACGCCAGTTCCACCAGGAACTCGCATCTGGCCTTGGCATCCTTGCCTTTTCGATGATCCTCATGGAATTTATTCTGTCCGGCCGTTTCAAGACCCTTGCAAATGGGGTCGGGCTGGATGTGACCATGCGGTTTCACCAGATCATGGCCCGCACCGCACTGGTCTTCGCCCTGATTCACCCGTTTCTCTACCAGGCGACGCCGTCAGGCGGTCAACGCCCATGGGACCCGACCCGCGAATTGACCCTTACAACCGATTTTACCGCTCTGTCGACAGGCGTTGCGGCCTACCTGCTTCTTCCCAGCCTTGTGCTACTGGCAATCGGACGTACCCAGCTGGACTTCAGGTACGAAACATGGCGCCTTTTACATGGGATCGGTGCGTTCCTGATTGCGGTTCTTCTGTTGCATCATACCGTGTATGCAGGGCGTTACGGATCGCAGCCCGTGATGACCTGGGTGTGGCTGACGATGACTGGAGTGGCTGTTGGGTCACTACTGACTGTTTACCTGTTGGTTCCCGTTTTGAGGAAGGCGCGTCCCTGGCGTGTGAGTTCCGTCGTCCAGTTGACGCCAAAGCAATGGGAATTGACCGTGGAGCCTGACGGCCATCGCGGTTTTGATTACAGAGCCGGCCAATTCGTCTGGCTGAATGTGGGGCATAACCCATTCTCGATGAAAGAAAACCCGTTCTCCATTTCCTCAGCGCCGGCGGCCGGGCCGGCAATCTCATTCATGATCAAAGAGCTTGGCGACTTCACTAGAACCATTGGCCAGATAAAAACTGGAACAGCCGCCTATCTCGACGGTCCTTATGGCAATCTTTCTGTCGACGGTCGCGCTGAGCCTGGGGTGGCTCTCATCGCCGGGGGCGTTGGCCTTGCTCCGCTGCTGGGCATACTCAGGCAAATACGCCTGAGTGGCGATTCGCGCAAAGTGAAGTTGATCTATGGAAATCGGGTGATCGATCAGATTGCCTATCGTGAGGAGTTGGATGCTGAGGACGCAGTCTACGTGCTGTCAGAACCGCCAGAAGCCTGGCATGGAGAGGCAGGCTTCATAGATGAAGCACTGATAGACCGTGTCTTTTCAGAGAGAGAATTCAGCGAATGGGTCTTTGTGATGTGTGGACCGGCGATCATGATGGATATCGTTGAAGATCACCTGATCAAGAGGGGCACATCCTCTCATCGTATCCTGTCGGAGCGGTTTTACTATGACTAACCCAATCAGGCGTTTGAGCCAGCGGCGACGGGTTTCTTTGGTAACCTGGGTGCTGAATATCACGTTATGCCTGATCCTTCTCGTTTTCGTACTGCGCTAGTGTTCGGGCATCTGATCAAAAAGGTTTTTATAAATTCAGTGTGGCTGGCAGAGTGATGGTTGATCTCTGACATCAGCAGACAGGAGGCCAAGTGACGTTTGAACACATCGTTCAGATCAATGACCTGACCAAGCCAGAGTTACCGGTTCTGACGCGATTCCAGATATGGGAAGGTTTGGTGCTCCGGGCCCGACGCCCTGACAAGTTCCTGGTAGGCGTTGACGATTACGAGATTCTCGAGCAAGGGCCGGCCTACATGAAGCGGTGCCTGCAACTGCCGGGGCTGCAGGTAATTGATGACGTCACGTTCTGGTCGGAGGCGAGAATTGAGTATAAAACCCTGCCAACGGACACCGTTCCGGCAGCCACTCTTGTGATGGACATTGAAGAGCCGGAACCGGAATCGCTTTTTGTTCGCTTCCGATATCACACCGCGAGCATCGAGAACCGGGGCGATCCGATGCCCTACGACCAGTTTCTCCACCAGGCCTATGTGGCCACAGACATTGAAACGATCCAGATCATTCGGCAACTGGCGGAGACGGGGGTGTTCTGATATCCCGAAACGAACTATTTTTTAAAGAATGTGAGAAACACGCCCGCTGCTGCGACGGCGGCGCCACCAATCAGGTACCAGGTGGTTTCGTCGGTAAAGCGGCCTGTTACTGTCTCGGTAACCTGGTTACCGAGAGACTGGGACGATTGGTAGCCGAAATAAAGCAGCCCGATGCCGACCACCAATAAAACGATACCGACCAGTTTTGAATTTCCCATTGAATTCTCCGTGTGCTGGAAGCTTTTGTTCGTTACAAACAGCATGCCTTGTATTTGTTTCCGCTGCCACCAGGGCATGGAGTGTTTGCGGGGAATCCGGTCAGAAACATAAAAAAAGAAGTTAGCAGACTGTTCCGATGAATAAACCCGTCACAAAGCTTATGCTCAACATACACATTTTCTATCCGGGAGTTGCTTTATGAGTCTGGCGATCGCACTTCATGTTCTCTCCGCCGTGATCTGGGTTGGCGGCATGTTCTTCGCCTACATGGCCATGCGGCCGGCGGTAGTCGAGGTGATTGATGCGTCGCAGCGGGGCGTACTCTGGTGCCACACCCTGGCCCGGTTTTTCCGGTGGGTTTGGGTGTCTGTGATCCTGTTGCTGGTGACCGGCTACTGGATGATTTTCAGTGTGTTCGGCGGCATGGCGGGTGCCGGCTGGCATATTCACGTTATGCAGGGGCTGGGGATTGTAATGATCCTGCTCTATTTTCACGTGTATTTTGCCCCTTTCCGCCGGCTGACGCAGGCGGTTGCCAATCAGGATTCCCAGGAAGGCGGGCGCCAGGTGGCGCAGATCCGCAGGCTGGTGGGCATCAATCTGATTCTTGGGCTGATCGTGGTAGCGATTGGGGCCGGTGGGCGCTATCTTGTTTCTTTCTGAGCGCCTGTTCAGCGCGCCGAGTGGCGAATCCAGGGCTTATGAAAGTTGATTTTTCGCTGCGTGCCCTGATTATTCCTACAACTGGTTAATCAGAGGCGGATTGATAATGACTGATGTTCGACACCTGGTGTGTCCCCATTGCCACAAAGTAAATCGCGTACCGGCTGACAAGCTGTCATCCGGCGGTAATTGCGGCGCGTGCAAACAGCCGCTGTGGCCGGATCAGGTTCTGGAGCTGACGGACCAGAGTTTTGCTGCCCACACAGGTCGAAGTGATGTGCCCGTACTGGTAGATTTCTGGGCCAGCTGGTGTGGCCCTTGCAAAATGATGGCGCCCCAGTTCGAGCAAGCTGCGAAAGCCTGGCGGGGAAAAGTGCGCTTTGCCAAGCTGAACACCGAGGAAGCCCCTGGGCCGGCCGGCCAGCTCGGAATTCGCAGCATACCCACCATGATTCTGTTCCAGCATGGCCGGGAAGTGGCCCGCCAAAGCGGTGCCATGAACGAGGCGCAAATCAGCCAGTGGCTGAAATCGAAAGGCATCTGAGAGCATCTTTTCTGAGGCCGGTTAAAGAGGATGCGCTACTCACCGTTCGCAGTCTCCGGCCGCTCTTGTTGCCCAGCAGTGAGTGCGGCGTCTTCGCCCTGTTTTTAGGTATCATGCTGCTCTGGTGGCGGCTTTTCCGCCGTTGTTTCAAATGGTTTTGTGAAGGAGTTCTGGACTATGAACAGTGTTTCCACCGCCTTGCAGGACATGGCCGCCCCGGATGGGGTTTGCTACGGCTGCGGAAGTGCCCACCCTGAAGGCCTGCAACTGAAAAGTTATTGGCACGAGGACGGTGTCCATGTGGTGAGCAATCACACTCCCGAGCCGAAATTCCTTGGTTGGCCGGAACTGGTTTACGGAGGTTTGCTGGCCATGCTGGTGGATTGCCATTCCAACTGGACCGCCATGGCCTATCATTATCGTGCGGAGGGCCGTGAACCGGATAGTCTGCCGCGAATTGATTGCGTCACCGGCAAGCTCAATCTGACCTATCTCAAGCCCACTCCGATGGGCATAGAACTGACCCTCAAAGCCAGAGTAGAGGGCGAAGTGGGTCGCAAGAGCCGGGTGATCTGTGAGATCTGGGCCGGCGATGTCCTTACGGTGACCGCTGATTCGATCTTCGTTCGGGTAGACACTGAACAACTGCAATCGCAGGCCCACGGGCGAGTCTAGACGGCGATAGGCGAATTCAGCGAAAAGCAAAGCCGCACTGCCCCTGACCCGGTCTGCTTAAGATGAAAGATGTGCCCGCTGAAATAGGCGGATCGGGAACGTCAGCAATCATCACTGTTTTCTGCGAGCCCTGCCGAACAGGTCTCGCAACTCATCCTTCGCCGTCTCCAGTCGCTCTTTTTGCTCAGCAGTGAGCTGTTTCCCTGCCCGATTGATGTAAAACGTCAGCATCGACATGGCGGACCGATAGGGATCCGATTTGCGGCGTTTGCTGTCTTCGGCAGATTCCTCCAGGGAACGAGCAATCTCTCGCGGGTCTTCGAGGGCGAATACGCCGCGCTCAAGGTCCAGGGCATCGCTGGATTCAGTAACCTTCCGGGACCATTGGTCAGGTTTCGTCATATTCCACCTCCGGTATTTTCTCCAGCTTTCTCCAAAACCGTATCAAAATATCGGTGAAAACCAACTCATTCGGAGAATCGTAAGGGTATCCTGTTCGTCGGCCGAGTTTCTTTGAGGAGTCAGTATGTTTCACATTCACGTTGAGCGGGTTCTTGCCAAGGATATAGACACAGTCTTTGAGGCCATTTCTGATCATGCCCGCTACGATCGGTTCCCCGGGGTCGGCAAGTCTTTGCTGGTTGAGGAAGGTCAAAACGAGAAAAATGGCACCGGTGCTCTGCGGGTTATCGGAGCGGGCCGGCTTGAACTGACCGAACGTATCACGCAGTTTGACCGACCAAACAGAATGCACTATCGCATTGAAAAATCGAGCCCTTTTTCCGTTCAGCACACGAGGGGCGAGATTGTTTTACAGCCTGAGGGTAAGCGAACCCGGGTAACCTGGATTTCCGAAGGACGCGTGCGGGTGCCATTGGTTGGCCGTCTGATGGACCGGTTGGCTGAGCGCAGCTTTTCAAAAGCTTTCAGCTCTCTGCTCAAGGCTATTGAGCGGCTTTAGGCCGGCATAGCGAATCCCGGGACAGAGCCGGATACGCCGGTTGATCACGTAAACTCGACATTCGCTTGCGGCGTTCTCGGATCGCGTCGTTTTTAATCAATGGATAACAGGTATGCCACATAAAAAATGAGCCCCGGTGCGCAGGCCCGAGCGCCTTTCCGCGCCTGTGAAAGTGTTGTGGGACGCGGAAAACAGGGGAGAAACCGGCTGCTAGCGGGGAAGAAGAGCGCAGCCGCGAGAAACCATAAAAAAAGGCAGCCTGAAGAGGCTGCCTTTTTGCAGTTACGTATGGGCTGTTATTTACAGGCCGATAACGTTCTCTGCCTGTGGGCCTTTCTGGCCCTGGGTCACGCTGAATTCAACGTTCTGGCCTTCGGCCAGAGTTTTGAAACCGCTGCCCTGAATGGCGCTGTAATGAACAAAGACGTCTGAGTCGCCTTCGCGAGTAACAAAGCCAAAACCTTTTGCTTCGTTGAAGAACTTAACGTTGCCAGTAATTGTAGACATAAATAGCTATCCTGAAATTGATCAATAATGTGCCGTCAAAAAATCGTTGTGATCT
>JBHEPI010000045.1:0-11444 GCA_046260345.1 Marinobacter sp.
GCACCGGGCGAAAGCACGAAATACCGTATACAATGGATTAAAAACGCCATCCAGGTCTGACTATGACGGATACCGAACAACAGATAAATCAGTGGTTCGCCAATCACATGGAGCACACGGCACACGCAGCCAGCTCCACGGCCCCGGGTATAGAGAGGGCCTCGGATGCTCTGGTGGGTACGCTACTCAGTGACGGAAAAATCATCACCTGCGCCAATGGGAATGCCAACATTCTTGCCCAGTACTTCTGTACCGCCCTGTTGAACCGGTTTGAACAGGACCGTCCGGCGCTACCCGCCATCAACCTTGGAGCGGACGCAACTACCTACTCCGCGATCTGTCGCGACAATCGTTTTAACGACACATTTTCCAGACAGGTGCGCGCAATTGGCAAGGCCAATGACCTGCTGATGGTCTTTGTCGATGACGGACACAAGGCCAACCTGATTCAGGCCATACAGGCAGCCCATGACCGGGAAATGAATGTCGTGGTTCTGAGTGCCAAGGAAAAGACCGATATTACGTCGCTACTGCACCCTGAAGACCATGAGATTGCGCTGGACAACCTTTCCCCAACGGCATCGACTCCCATCATGCTGGTGATCATCAATGCCCTGTGTGGCCTGATCGATGAAAAACTCTTTGGGGGATAACGAAAAAGCCAGCTGGCGGGAACCATCTGGCTTTTCGGAACGCGACCCTCTGTACACACGATGATGCTTATTTCACCACTTTGAGCGTGGGCCGGCCACTGGGCCGATCGCCATTTTGTCCATGTTCAGCGCTATTATCCGTATCCTTGCCTCCGGGTCCTTCAGGATCCGGAGAGCCCGGCTCACTGCCGAACACCATCCCTTCACCATTTTCCTTGGCGTAGACGGCCATGACCGCTTGCAGCGGAATGAATACCTGCATAGGTACACCGCCAAAACGGGCACTGAACTCCAGCGCGCCGTTGCCAATCACCAGACCACGGACAGCGCCCGGGCTGATATTGAGTACGATCTGCCCATTTGCGACGTGATCGGTAGGCACCTGGACACCCTGCACACCTGCATCAACGACAATATAGGGAGTGCAGTCGTTATCGAGAATCCACTCATTGAACGCCCTGACAAGATAGGGGCGACTCGATGTCATGGTTATTTTACTATCAGGCACTGCCTTTCTCCTGAACCGGTTTCAGGCTCTGCAAATCAACTGCGGATATCCTCTTCCAGGTCCGACAGGCTCGCTTTGAATCCTTCACGGCTGAAAATGCTATCCATATACTTTTGAAGTGGTTTTGCCTGTTTCTCATTGAGCTCTATCCCCAGTGACGGCAAACGCCACAGAATTGGCGCAATGCAGCAATCCACAATGGTAAATTCTTCTGAAAGGAAAAATGGCATCTCACCAAACAACGGTGCCGTGGCCAGCAGGCTCTCACGAAGCTCCTTACGCGCGGCATCAGATGCCTTGGCATTGGGCTGTGCAAGAATCTGGTCCACCAACCCACACCAGTCTTTCTGGATGCGATGAATCATCAGCCGGCTGTTCGCCCGGGCAACCGGGTATACCGGAAGCAATGGCGGGTGCGGGAAACGCTCGTCCAGGTATTCCATCATGATGTTTGGCTCATAGAGCACAAGATCACGATCCACCAGCGTCGGCAGGGCATTGTACGGGTTCAGATCGGCCAGCTCTCCGGGAGGGTTGTCCGGATCCACATTCACGACGTCAACCGTTACGCCCTTTTCTGCCAGCACAATACGGACTCTGTGGCTGTAATGACTGGCCGGGTCCGAGAAAAACGTCATTGATGACCGCTTGGTCACAACGCCCATAGAACTACCTCACGATTTGACTAACCGAATTGACCCTGGAAAACGCAAAAATCCAGCGGGCCGACAATTGCCCGCTGGAACTCAGGGATAAGGATTATACCTGAAATCTCAGTGTACGTCCTTCCAGTATTCACGATTAAGCAGGTAGGCAAAGATAAAGAAGATCGCCACAAAAATCAGGGCAAACATACCAAGCCGCTCACGCTCAACCTTTACCGGATCACCCATGTAGGACATGAAGTTAGTCAGGTCATACATGGCAGCATTGAACTCCCCGGGAGACATTGAGCCTTCTGTTTCCCACTCCGGGCAAATATCTGAGTTGCGGACATCGCCACTGAGCGGGTCGACGCTGGCGCCCTCGCCAATGCGTGGCTCCACCGCACATAGGCCTTGCAGGTCTATCATGACATGAGGCATGCCGGCGTTTTCAAAGACCACATTATTCACGCCTAGTGGGCGAGTATCGTCCTTGTAGAACCCACGAAGGTAGGAATAGATCCAGTCCTCACCACGAAGCCTGGACTCAAGCGTAAGATCTGGTGGCGGAGCACCGAACCAGTCGGCAGCCATATCCTTACTCATCGAGTTCTTCATCAGCTCGCCGAATTTGGCGCCAGTGAAGATCAGGTTCTCTTCGAACAACTGCTGAGAAATACCCAGATCGTCCGCAACCCTCATGTAACGGGCATACTCCATGGAGTGACACCCCATGCAGTAGTTTGTGAACAAAGCCGCACCGCGCTGGAGAGACTCCTTGTTGGTATGATCCGGCTCCATTGTATCCAGCTTGCCGGATGGAGCAGCTGCCAGCCCGAGAGCCGGCAGGATCACTATGAAAAGACCAAGTATCAGCTTTCTCATTATCCTGTCACCCTCTCTGGAACTGGCTTGGTTTTCTCCATACGCGTGTAGAACGGCATGAGGATAAAGTAGAGGAAGTAAAGCGTTGTCAGGATCTGCGCAGTGACTGTACGTCCCTCAGTTGCCGGGACAATACCGAGATACCCCAGAATGACAAAGCTCACAACAAAGATCGCCAGGGCAATTTTGCTCAGCCAGCCCTTGTAACGCATAGAGCGAACCGGGCTCTTGTCCAACCAGGGCAAGACGAACAGTATCGCAATAGCACCACCCATGACGACAACACCCCAGAACTTCGCATCCAGACCAAACAGATCAACCGTAACGGCACGCAGCATGGCGTAGAATGGCGTGAAGTACCAGACTGGCGCTATGTGATCCGGCGTCTTGAGGGGGTTGGCCGGCTCGAAGTTCGGTTTCTCAAGGAACAGCCCACCCATCTCCGGGAAGAAGAACACCACAATAAAGAAGATAAAGAAGAACACACCAACACCCATCAGATCGTGCACGGTGTAATAGGGGTGGAATGGAATGCCGTCTTTAGGCACACCGTTTTCATCCTTATTCTTCTTGATGTCGATACCGTCAGGGTTGTTTGAGCCAACTTCGTGCAGCGCAAGGATATGCAACACAACCAGACCGAGAAGGACAATCGGCAATGCAACGACGTGCAAGGCAAAGAACCGGTTCAGAGTTATACCGGAAATCAGGTAGTCGCCACGGATCCAGAGAGAGAGATCATCACCAATCACTGGAATGGCACCAAAGAGATTTACGATAACCTGAGCGCCCCAGTAGGACATCTGACCCCAGGGCAGCAGATAGCCCATGAAGGCTTCCGCCATCAGAACCAGATAGATCAGCATACCGAAGATCCAGATCAGCTCACGTGGCTTCTGGTAGGAGCCGTACATCAGGCCACGGAACATGTGGAGATAGACCACCACAAAGAAGGCAGAAGCGCCTGTGGAGTGCAGATAACGCAGCAACCAGCCCCACTCCACATCACGCATAATGTATTCAACAGAGGCAAACGCTCCCTCGCCGGAGGGATTATAGCTCATGGTCAGCCAGATACCTGTGATCAGCTGATTGACCAGCACCAGCATAGCCAGCGAGCCAAAGAAGTACCACATATTGAAGTTCTTGGGCGCGTAGTACTTGCCAAGGTGCTTGTTCCACGCTTCAACAATCGGGAGACGTTCGTCAACCCAGTTCACTAACTTGTTCATTACGCTGCCCCCTCAGGATCCAGACCGACGGTCAGGGTGTTGTCGTCGTCATAGCGATAGGGAGGCACCTCAAGATTCGTTGGTGCCGGCATACCCGGGAAAACACGGCCTGCGAGATCGAATCTTGAACCATGACAGGCACAGTAAAATCCACCGAGCCATTCATCACCGAGGTCCGCAGGGGCCACCTCGGGCCGGAACGTCGGAGAACAACCAAGATGCGTACAGATGCCGACGATGACAGCATAGTCTTCCTTGATAGCACGCAACTCGCTGTCAATATAGGCTGGCTGCGCCGAATCCTCGGAAAGCGGGTCTTTTACGCGATCATCCAGCTTGCGAATGTTCTCATTCATTTCGTCGGTGCGACGAATGACCCACACCGGTTTTCCGCGCCACTCAACAGTCATCTGCTGACCCGGCTCAAGTTTACTGACATTGACGGATACCGGTGCACCGGCTGCTTCCGCTTTAGCACTGGGGTTCCAGGATGCTACGAAAGGCACGGCCGCACCGACGACGCCGACACCACCCACCACAGACGTGGCACCGATCAGAAACCGGCGCCTGCCTTGGCTCACGTCGCCATTACTCATTATGGTTTTCTCCCATCAGGCGACATGCAGCCCTGATTAAAGGGAACCTGCACATCGAAAAGGACTTCTCTCAACCCAAAAATATAAGC
This sequence comes from Marinobacter sp., assembly GCA_046260345.1. Taxonomy (GTDB): domain Bacteria; phylum Pseudomonadota; class Gammaproteobacteria; order Pseudomonadales; family Oleiphilaceae; genus Marinobacter. The sequence continues at coordinate 4,608 of JBHEPI010000045.1, forward strand.
GCTCAAATGGTAATGAAATTACCCCGTCCTTACAAGTCGGAAAGGTCTCGAGCCGGGCCATTACCTGTTCCGGATCAAATTGATATTGATTTTCCAACCCATAAAAAAACCCGGCCAACGGACCGGGTTCTTCGAGCCTGCTCCAGCAAACTTAACGCTTGGAGAACTGAGGACGCTTACGCGCCTTGCGCAGACCGACTTTCTTACGCTCAACCTCACGGGCATCACGAGTAACATAACCCGCTTTGCGCAATGCCGGGCGCAGAGTTTCATCGTAATCCATCAGGGCGCGAGTCAGGCCGTGGCGAATAGCGCCGGCCTGACCACTGATACCGCCACCCTTGACAGTAATATTGATATCGAAACGATCAGTAGAATCGGCGACAACCAGCGGCTGACGAACGATCATACGAAGAGTGTCACGACCAAAAAACTGCTCGATGGTGCGACCGTTGATAGAGATGTTACCGCTTCCCGGCTTGATAAAAACCCGAGCCGTGGATGTCTTGCGGCGACCAGTACCGTAATTTTGTGCTACAGACATATCCGCCTTCCGTTAAATGTCGAGTTCTTTGGGCTGCTGGGCTGCATGAGGATGCTCAGCGCCGGCATAAATTTTAAGCTTCTTGAACATGGCACGACCGAGCGGGCCATTGGGAAGCATGCCTTTGACAGACTTCTGGATAATTTGCTCAGGAGCCTTGTCGACCAGCTTCTCGAAGTTGATGGACTTGATTCCACCCGGAAAGCCGGTGTGACTGTAGTACATCTTGTCAGATGCTTTTTTGCCGGTAACCCGTACCTGACTGGCATTGATAACCACGATGTAATCACCAGTGTCGACATGAGGGGTGTACTCAGGCTTGTGTTTGCCCCGCAGACGAAGGGCGATTTCAGTTGACAGACGACCCAGCGTCTTGCCGGCTGCGTCTACAACGTACCAGTCACGCGTTACTGTTTCTGGTTTCGCACTCAGAGTCTTCATTGATTCCGCCTTGAACGCTATATAAGAAACGTTAAAAACCACCACCGGTAAATGCTTGGCATCCGGAGGGGCTTTTTACCTGTATGTTAAGCGGCAGTGACATCATTCGGGGCTGAGATGATGACATCGCCTTGAAAAGCCAGGGCGCGAAGTATATCCGAACCATAAAAGAAAGCCAACCCTGAAGCGGGCTGTCTCGTTATTCACGTATCCTGTTCACGTTTCCGCCGGATAATGGTCGTCAACGCTCGGACGGCCCGATCTCGTTCCAGCCATAAAGCCGCTGCACGTTACCCAGCAGGGAGCGCGCCAGATCTTCCCTTCCGGCACCGCGCAGCCCGACCAGCGCGTCGAAAATGATCGGCAACAAGGCCGGAGAATTCCGCCCAGGAGCGATTCCTTCGGGGGGCATGTCCGGTGCATCTGTTTCCAGAACCAGGGCATCCACAGGCAACCGTGCTATGGCATCCCGCGTTTTGCGGGCCCGTGGATGTGTAATAACGCCACCAACACCGATGAAACAACCCAGATCAATCAGTTTCGATGCCTGTTGATAGCTGCCGGAAAATCCGTGCACCAGCACCCTGCCCCCGAAACGTTTCCGGCGCAGAACCTCGTAAACCTCATCATGGGTCTTCACGGAATGAATCACCAACGGGAAGTGCACCTGGGCCGCAATATCTACCTGTGCCTCAAACCAGGGGTACTGGCCATCGAGATCACCGTGCAAGCGATCAAGCCCACACTCACCCAACGCTACGCAATGGCCGGGGTGGTCTACCAGCTCGCGGCGCAATGCGCTGAGGTCGTTTTCGTTATGTTCACCAACAAACCATGGATGAATCCCCAGACAGTAGTAAAGGCCCTCATGCTCCGCCGCAACCCGGCTTACCCTGCCCCAGTCGCAACGGCGCACACCGGGAATCACCAGACTGGAGAGACCGGCGCAACGAGCTTCCTCAAGCACAGCCTCACGGCGCCCGTCGAATTCCGGGAAGTCGAGGTGGCAATGTGCGTCGATGAATCTCATTCACAGCCTCAGTTACCTAGTGCTCCCGGGTTTTGTGGAAGCTGACATCAGGATACCGCTCCTGGGCCAACTGCAGGTTGACCATGGTCGGGGCGATGTAAGTCAGGCGATCGCTGCCATCCAAAGCGAGGAAGTCGTTGGCTTTGCGCTCGAATTCATCAAGTTTGCGCTCATCGGTTGCTGTCACCCAACGGGCTGTCGCCACGTTGATCGGCTCGTAGACCGCATCAACCTTGTACTCACTTTTCAGGCGACTGACAACGACATCGAACTGGAGCACACCAACCGCGCCCACAATCAGGTCATTGTTGCGCACCGGACGGAAAACCTGAACGGCCCCCTCTTCGGCTAGCTGAATAAGGCCTTTTTGCAGTTGCTTGGATTTGAGGGGATCTTTAAGACGAATCCGCCGGAACAATTCCGGGGCAAAGTTCGGGATACCGGTAAACTTCATATCTTCGCCAGAGGTAAAGGTATCACCCAACTGAATCGTGCCATGGTTGTGCAGGCCTATAATATCACCGGCAAAGGCTTCATCCGCATGCTCCCTGTCACCTGCCATAAAGGTCAGCGCGTCGGAAAAACGGACCTCCTTGCCGATCCGTACGTGACGGGCCTTCATGCCCTGACTGTATCGACCTGAAACAACCCTGAGAAAGGCCACCCGATCCCGGTGCTGCGGATCCATATTGGCCTGGATCTTGAACACAAAGCCTGAAAACGCGTCTTCATCCGGCTCAACCAGTCGCTGGTCGGTTTCCCTTGGCTGCGGCTCCGGGGCCCATTCCACCAGCCCGTCCAGCATGTGATCGACACCGAAATTACCGAGGGCCGTGCCAAAAAACACGGGGGTCAGCCTGCCAGCCAGGAATGCCTCCAGATCAAACTCGTGAGAAGCACCCTTCACCAACTCGATCTCGTCCCGGAGTTCACCGGCGTAGGAACCAAGGACTTCATCCAGCTCAGGATTATCAATACCGTTGATAACCCGCTCCTGCTGAATCGCATGCCCCTGTCCGGATTGATAAAGAATCACTTCGTCCCGGGTAAGATGGTAAACACCCTTGAAATTCTTGCCCATGCCAATGGGCCAGGTGATCGGCGCGCAATCAATTTTAAGAACCTCTTCTACCTCGTCCATCAGTTCGACCGGGTCCCTGGTTTCGCGATCCAGCTTGTTCATGAAGGTAAGAATCGGCGTGTCCCGCAGCCGGGTTACTTCCATCAGCTTGATGGTCCGCTCCTCGACACCCTTCGCACTGTCAATCACCATCAGGCAAGAGTCGACGGCAGTCAGGGTGCGGTAGGTATCTTCGGAAAAGTCAGCGTGACCTGGCGTATCCAGCAAATTCACCAGACGGCCGCCGTAAGGGAACTGCATCACCGAGGTGGTGACCGAAATACCCCGCTCTTTTTCCATCTCCATCCAGTCGGACTTGGCGTGCTGACCGGATTTTTTGCCCTTTACAGTACCCGCCTTCTGTATGGCCCGGCCAAACAGAAGGACTTTTTCTGTAATCGTGGTTTTACCGGCATCCGGATGCGAGATAATCGCAAATGTGCGGCGATGGGATACTTCGCTTGCAAGGCTCGTCATAGTTGGTAAAACCTGAATCGGAGAGACTGTGAAAACGGTCGCCATTATAAGGATAATAGCCCGTTCACGCGAATACGTGTCGGGCAAACCAGCTCCTAATGTCCCGGAGAACGGCCGTGCCCATCAACCGGCAGCGCCATCACCAGCGCATCTTCGCGCACCCGACCCCCGGGGTAATAACCTGGCCTGCGGCCAATTACAGAGAAGCCTTCGCTGACATACAGGTTCTTGGCGCTGGCATTGCTGTCCCGGACCTCCAGCAGAACCCGGGACATGCCATCACGAGCCGATTCCGCCACCAGATGCCGAAGCAGGCGTCGGCCTGCACCGGATCGCCTATGCCCGGCCGCGACACAAAGATTGAGAAGGTGGGCTTCACCTGCCATATAAGCAACCACTGCGTAGCCTGAGAGGGTATCGCACATCTCCAGGGCCCAAAGCCGGTAGTCCGGCCGGAAACAGCCACGGAATACCGACTCACTCCAGGGAAAGGAGTAACCCTGACACTCGATATCAAGCACCTCCGGCAAGTCGCCCGGGCTCAGAGCCCTGATTGTCATATCGCCGACCTCAACCTCGCGGTAGACACTCCGGGACATGGCTCAGGCTCCGACGGCGGATTTCAGTTGCTGCCACAGTTCGCGCTTATACGCTGGCGCAGCGGCCAGTTCGGCGAGGTTCCGGGGGAAATCGAGCAAAGAAGTGCCAAGAGCAGCGGCAAGCCACTCTGACCGACCTGAAGGCATCTCATCCGCCAGAACCCCTAACAAAAGCAGCTTTCTGGAACCAAGCTCTTTACTGAGGGAGCGAAGAAGGCTCTGAAGATCATCCACACTATTACCGGGCACCCGGGGGTTCCCGAAAACCGGCCAGCGAACATGACGAGCTTCTTCCAGAACCGATTCTCCCAGCGACGCGAGGATATTTTCAGCTAACGCATCCTGTAATCGTTCACTGGCCTCATCAGAAACACTGCTGACAAGCACCAGTCGCTCGGATACCCAGAAACCCAGATGGGCTTCAACCCGGACCTGCGAGTCAGGCTCGGCGACTGCCTCTGAAGCAGACAGTGCATCAACTGGCGAAACGTTCTCAGTAGCAGACGCCGGCAATTCCGCAGAGCTCGCAGGCGCTGGCGCCTTTATAGCCTCCTCGTTACTGCCTGCCATCAGTGCCTGTATTCCGGCAATTCTATCCCTGCCGATGCCATCACCCCCCGGACGCGGCTTCGAAGGCGGTGAGGGGCGAGGAACTATAGGATCTGATTCAGGCTCTGGTGCGCTGTCGTCTGCCGGGAAACGAAACTCCGGGCTGGGCGCGGCGCCCGGCAGCGGTTCGCGAGCGTACCAGAGCCGGATACCCGCCTGTCCCAGATAATACTGACGCTCAGACTCTGACCTCATCATAATACTGATCCGTTACCAACCCTGATGCTCAGACGTCCGCTCCCTGGGGGTGTTGCCGGACACCACCGCTACTGATCAGATTGAGAGCCTCAATGTACGCCTTCGCAGACGCAATGATGATGTCCGTATCCGCCCCCACGCCATTGACTATGCGGCCGCCTCTTTCCAGGCGCACCGTTACTTCACCCTGAGCATCGGTACCACTGGTAATATTATTGACTGAATAAAGCTGGAGGTTGCAGCCTGAATCCACCAGGGATTCAATGGCCTTGAACGTCGCATCTACCGGGCCACTGCCCTCGGCTTCGACTTTGTGCTCTTTGCCGTCCATCAGCAGCGTCAGGCTGGCTCTCGGCACGACGCCGGTTTCGGAACAGACCTGCATGGTTACAAGGCCGTACCGGCCATCTTCTTCCTGGCGGGTATGGCTGGCAATTGCCTGCAGATCCTCATCAAAAATTTCATGCTTCAGATCCGCCAGGGCCTTGAAACGGGTGAACGCCTCATTGAGTTCGGTTTCAGTCTCAAACTGAATTCCCAATTCCAGCAGTCGGGAACGGAAGGCGTTACGACCTGAGTGTTTGCCGAGCACGAGACTGTTGGTATGCCAGCCTACATCCTCTGCTCGCATGATTTCATAGGTTTCACGATGCTTGAGAACACCGTCCTGATGGATGCCTGACTCGTGGGCGAAGGCGTTTGCGCCAACAATCGCTTTATTGGGCTGCACCGGAAACCCGGTGATGGTAGAGACAAGCCTGGACGCAGGAACAATGTGCTGGGTATCAATACGGGTATCGATAGAATACAGGTCCTGACGGGTACGAACTGCCATTACCAGTTCTTCCAAAGAGGCATTACCGGCACGCTCGCCCAACCCGTTGATGGTGCATTCCACCTGACGGGCACCGGCACTTACTGCTGCCAGTGAGTTGGCAACCGCAAGGCCAAGATCATTGTGGCAGTGCACCGAAAAGACCGCTTTATCAGCGTTGGGCACACGGTTCAGCAATTGACGAATGGTCTCGCCGAACTGCTCGGGAATGGCATAGCCCACAGTGTCCGGGATGTTGATCGTCGTTGCGCCGGCATCGATTGCCGCTTCTATAATGCGACACAGGAAGTCCAGCTCTGAACGGCCGGCGTCTTCGCAGGAAAACTCGACATCGTCCACATGACTGCGGGCCCTTTTGACAGACCTTACCGCCTGCTCAACCACCTCGTCCGGCTGCATCTGCAGCTTGTACTTCATATGAATGGGTGAGGTTGCAATAAAGGTATGTATTCGACCACGCTCGGCGGGCCTTACCGCCTCAGCCGCACGGTCGATATCCTTATCCAGGGCCCTGGCAAGACTGCAAATAGTAGAGCCCTTAATCGACTCTGCAATACCCTTCACCGCTTCAAAGTCACCCTGGCTGGCAATGGCAAAGCCTGCTTCGATGACATCCACACGGAGTTTCTCAAGCACCTTCGCTATGCGCAATTTCTCCGCTTTCGTCATGGTGGCGCCGGGGCTCTGTTCGCCATCACGCAAAGTGGTATCAAAAATAACGAGGTGGTCTGTCGCAGACATAGTGATCTCCGTCGGAGCAACTGAACGAATGTTTTCGGCAGTATACCACTGAGTCGCTCACGAGGGGGTAATGCGCCGCGGGTCATGACTTTCTGTCAGCTAATAAAAAACCCCGGCAGCTTACGCTGTCGGGGTTTTTGGGTATTAGGCGTCTGACGATGACCTACTCTCACATGGGCAAAAGCCACACTACCATCGGCGCTGGTCTGTTTCACGGCTGAGTTCGGGATGGGATCAGGTGGT
>JBHEPI010000048.1:0-9449 GCA_046260345.1 Marinobacter sp.
CAACATGGATCTGAATTACACCCCCGAACAAGAGGCGTTCCGCGCCGAAGTTCGACAGTTTCTTGAGGACAACCTGCCGGATGATATCCGCGAACGGGTACAGAAACGCCTGCGCCCGGATAAAGCCATGACCGAGCGCTGGCAGAAGATACTGTTTGAGAAAGGCTGGGGGGCTTCCACCTGGCCAAAGGAATTTGGCGGCACCGGCTGGGATCCGGTTCAGCAGATTATCTTTGAAGAAGAATGTGCCCTCGCCGGTGCTCCCCGCCAGCTGGACTTCGGGCTGCGGATGGTTGCGCCCGTCATCATGACCTTTGGTAACGACGAACAGAAACAGCGCTTCCTGCCAGGCATTGTCAGCGGTGAAGACTGGTGGTGCCAGGGTTATTCCGAGCCCGGTGCCGGTTCGGATCTGGCGTCGCTGCGTACTTCCGCCAAGCTCGAAGGCGATCACTACGTGGTCAACGGCCAGAAAACCTGGACCACGCTCGGCCAGCATGCCGACTGGATTTTCTGCCTGGTTCGCACCAGCAACGAAGGCAAGCCGCAGCAGGGGATTTCGTTCCTGCTGGTCGATATGAACACTCCGGGCATCGATGTGAAGCCTATCATCATGCTGGACGGTGAGCATGAGATTAACGAAGTCTATTTCGACAACGTGAAGGTACCGGCCGAGAACCTGGTGGGCGAGGAGAACAAGGGCTGGACCTACGCCAAGTTCCTGCTGGGCCATGAGCGTACCGGGCTGGCAAACGTCGGTCAGTGGAAGGCGTTGATGAAGCGCCTTAAAGAAGTGGCGCGTCAGGAGCAGGACGGTCAGCGGCCATTGATCGAAAACACCCGCTTCCGCGACCGCCTTGCTCAGTTGGATATGGAGCTGCGGGCACTGGAACTGACGGTGTTGCGGGTGCTGACAGACAAGCGTGGCCCCGGGCCCCAGGCGTCGATTCTGAAGATCCGGGGTACCGAAATCGGCCAGCAGCTGTTCGAGATGCTGATGGAGGCGGGCGGCCAGGATTCCGTTGCCCATATCCCGGAGGCGCTGGAGCTGGACTACAACGGGCCACGTGCGGGCTCGATAGATGCCACGCCCTCAGCCGGCGATTACTTCAACATGCGCAAGCTGTCGATCTTTGGCGGGTCCAACGAGATCCAGCGCAATATCATTTCCCAACTCGTGCTAGGTCTTTAAGGAGGCGCTATGAATTTTGATCTGAGCGAAGAACAGCAAATGCTGAACGATTCACTGCGCCGCTTCGTGACCAACGAGTATGGCTTTGAAAAGCGCGGTGAAATTATCAGCTCTGGAACCGGCATCGACCGGGCCACCTGGTCGAACTTTGCGGAGATGGGCCTGCTCGGCTTCACCTTCCCGGAAGACTATGACGGGCTGGGTGGCAACGCGGTCGACACCATGGTGGTCATGGAGAACTTTGGCCGTGGTCTTGTTGTGGAACCTTATCTCGCTACAGTCATACTGGCCGGCGGGCTGATCCGGGATACTGGGAACGAGGCCCAGAAAGCCGACATCCTGCCGGGCATCGCCAGTGGCGAGAGGCTTCTGGCTCTGGCTCACTACGAACCTGGCGCCCGCTACAACCTGAGCCATGTGCAGACTACTGCCCGCAAGGACGGCGACCATTTCCAGATCAGCGGCCAGAAGACCGCAGTACTCCATGGCGGCCAGGCCAATCAGTTGATCGTATCGGCGCGCACCAGTGGTGGCGTGAATGATGAATCCGGGCTGTCCCTGTTCCTGGTGGATAGCGGCGCCAAGGGCGTGAAAGTGGACGACTTCGCCGCCCACGATGGCCACCGTACCGCCGAGATCAGTTTCAGCAATGTCACCGTCAGTGCCGACAACCTGATCGGCATCATCGACGAGGCCTTCCCGGCCATCGAAAAAACCGTGGATCTTGGTATTGCCGCCCTTTGCGCGGAGGCAGTTGGCGCCATGGACGCCATGAACGGCGCCACCCTGGAATACATCAAGACCCGCAAGCAGTTCGGGGTACCCATCGGCAAGTTCCAGGTGCTGCAGCACCGCATGGCGGACATGTTTATCCAGACCGAGCAGGCCAGAACCATGGCCATCCTCGCTGCCAGCGAGGCGGACTCCGATGACCGGGCCAGCCGCCGGGAGGCCATCTCCATGGCCAAGACCCTGGTGGGCCAGGCCGCCCGTTATGTGGGCCAGGAAGGCGTTCAGTTGCACGGTGGCATGGGCGTGACCGACGAGATGTTCGCCGCCCACCTGTTCAGGCGCCTGACCCTGATCAATCTGCTGTTCGGTGATGCCGATCACCATCTGGCACAGGTCAGCGATGGCATGCTGGCCAAGACCGCCTGATATTCCAAGGAGATCACCATGAGTGTAAAACAGTTACTGGACCTGACCGGCAAGGTCGCCTTTATCACCGGCGGCTCCCGTGGCCTGGGCCTGCAAATGGCCGAGGCCCTGGGCGAACTGGGCGCCAGAATCGCCATCAGCGCCCGCAAACAGCATGAGCTGGATGAAGCCAAGACGCACCTGGAAAGCCAGGGGGTGGAAGTGATCACCATCGCCGCCGACCTGTCCGATCTGGAAGGCATTCCGGGTGTGGTGGATCAAGTGGTCAACGAACTGGGTGATATCGATATCCTGGTCAACAATGCCGGCGCTACCTGGGGTGCTCCGGCTGAGGACTATCCGGCGGAAGGCTGGATGAAGGTGATGAACCTGAACGTCAACGCCTCCTTCTTCCTCACCCAGACCGTGGGCAAGCGCTGCATGATTCCCCGCAATAGCGGCAAGGTGATCAACATCGCCTCCATCGCCGGCCTGTCCGGCAACCCGGAAGGCATGAAAACAATTGCCTACAACACCAGTAAAGGCGCCATGGTGAACTTCACCCGTGCGCTGGCGTCCGAGTGGGGCCATCACAACATTAATGTGAACGCGCTTTGCCCGGGCTTCTTTCCGTCGAAGATGTCACAGGGGCTACTGGATGCCCAGGGTGAGAAAATGCTGGAGCGTATTCCACTGAACCGCTTCGGCGGCGAGGAAGATCTCAAGGGCGCTGCAGTGTTACTGGCTTCTGAAGCCGGGCGGCACATTACCGGGCAATGCCTGGCGGTGGATGGCGGTACGCTGGTGAGCTAAGCGTGGTCGTTTAACCTGTCAAAGGCAACAAATGAACTAACGGAAAATAGTTGCTAGCCAGACAATACCCAATATGGGCAATTAACTACCCATGTTGGGTAAAAACTTGATTAAACAGCCTACAACGCCGGCGATGGCACTGCCCTTGTAGGCTTCGGCTCCGTCTTTCCAGGCATCAAGCAGGTCCTGGCCGCTGCGGCCTTGCCTGTTGTTGTGCCTTTCGCCATGAGGGTTGGCGGTATACACATGTATACACAACGAAGTAGACAGCTGCATACTTCCGGTCAGCGGGATCTGGCTGATTGGCCCTGTTTGATAAACGACTGTCCTCTTTGACCTTCTGTTTGGGAGTTAGGGGCAATTGGAGAGGACATGAAGACCGGGGTGCGGGAGTTGCGGCGGATGGCGGAGTCGTCAGAGCAGGCGTCCCATGACACGGTGGCTTTTGTGTACCACTACTTTCTGGCGAACCCGGCCGCGACTACGGTTGCTGTTCGGGAGCTGCATGGCCCGTCGGCTTTGCTCAGAAGGGCTCTTGAGTTACAGCTGGATGCCAGTGCCCGGGAGATGGCTGAGGATATTATTGATCGGCGGTTGGTCAGTGCCGTGCCGCCGGAGACCGTTCATGAGATTTCACGTATGACCATTCGCTACATCCTGTTCCGGGCAATGGATTACCTTGAGAAACCTGGGCAGCGGGAGATTATTCAGCGGGAGACCGAGCGCTTTATCAGCTGGCAGTTCCGGGGTGCGATGCTGGATGATATGTCCGAGCAGGAGTTGGAGGCCCTGCTGGGGTCCCGTTCCTGAGTATTGGTTTAACCCTGCGTTTTTCGGGCAGATCCCGGATCTTGCACTAGTATGTAGGTATCCAGACATCTGGTTCATCGGGCAATCCGGAGGACGTAACAACAATGAAAATCGGTATCCCCAGGGAAATCTTCGAGGATGAGCGACGGGTGGCGGCAACACCGCCCTCTGTTCACAAACTTATCGGGCTTGGTTACGAGGTGGTGGTTGAAGCCAACGCCGGCGAGGCTGCGAACTATTCAGACAATTCCTACGAGAAAGTAGGTGCCGCCATAGCAGCCGATACCACATCGCTTTGGCAGCAAGCGGATTTTATTCTGAAAGTCCGTGCTCCCATGGAAAACCCCGCGCTCGGTAAACACGAAGTGGATCTGATGAAGGAGGGGGCGTTTCTGGTCAGTTATATCTGGCCGGCGCAAAATCCCGAGTTGCTGGAAAAGCTGGCAGCCCGGAAGATTACTTCCTTTGCCATCGACAGCCTGCCCCGTATCAGCCGTGCCCAGAAGATGGATGCACTCAGCGCCATGGCCAACATTGCCGGCTATCGGGCGGTGATTGAAGCAGCCAATAATTTCGGGCGTTTCTTTACCGGGCAGGTGACGGCTGCGGGCAAGGTGCCACCAGCTAAGATCATGGTGATCGGTGCCGGGGTGGCGGGCCTGGCGGCAATTGGTGCCGCCAACAGCATGGGCGCCATTGTGCGGGCCTTTGATACCCGGCTGGAAGTGAAAGAGCAGGTCGAGAGCATGGGCGCCGAGTTCCTGGTGCTGGATTTCGACGACGAGGAAGGCAGCGGTAGCGGCGGCTACGCCAAGCAGATGAGCGATGAGTTCATCAAAGCCGAAATGGCGCTGTTTGCGGAGCAGGCGGAGGAGGTGGACATCATCATCACCACCGCGCTGATTCCCGGCAAGCCGGCACCGAAGCTGATCACCGCCGACATGGTGAAATCCATGAAGCCCGGCAGCGTGATCGTTGACCTTGCTTCCGAGCGGGGTGGCAACTGTGAGCTGACCGAGCCGGGCAAGGTCGCCCACCATCATGGCGTAACGCTGATCGGCTATACCGACCTGCCCAGCCGAATGGCCAAGGTTGCCAGCGATCTCTACGCCACCAACCTGTTTCACCTGTTAACGGAGCTGACCCCCGAGAAAGACGGTCAGCCCGTGGTCAACATGGACGACGATGTGATCCGGGGCCTGACGGTGGTGAACGACGGGGCCGTCACCTGGCCACCACCCCAGCCGGAAGCCCCGGTCAGCCCTCAACCGGCACCGGGCACGGAAGAACCTTCGGCGGAACAGAAGGCGGCGGCGAAAAAAGCCGCTGACCGCCGCAGCCAGATCGGCAAAGGCGTCCTGCTGGTGGTAACGGCCCTGGCTCTCTATGGCGTTGGCGCCCACGCGCCGGAAAGCTTCCTGCAACACTTCACGGTGTTTGTGCTGGCCTGCTTTATCGGCTGGCAGGTGATCTGGAACGTGACACCGTCGCTGCATACGCCCCTGATGAGCGTAACCAACGCCATCAGTGGCATCATCGTGATCGGTGCCATTCTGCACCTGGCCCAGGCCGAGAACCTTGCCGTAGGCATTATGGCCTTTGTCGCGGTGCTGATAGCCAGCATCAACGTGGGGGGCGGCTTCCGGGTCACCCATCGCATGCTCAAAATGTTCCGCAAGTAGGAGGCGCGCGATATGAGCACAGGATTGGTGAGCGTGGCCTATGTGGTCGCAAGTATCTGTTTTATCCTCAGCCTGGGCGGCCTCAGCCACCAGGAATCGGCACGGCGGGGCAACTGGTATGGCGTCGCCGGTATAATCATCGCGGTGGGGGCCACCCTCGCCAGCGTGAGTGACGGTGGCATTACCGCCATCGTGATCGCGGTACTGCTTGGCGCTGCGATCGGGATTCCCATCGCCAACAAGGTGGAAATGACCCAGATGCCACAGTTGGTCGCCCTGCTCCACAGCTTTGTGGGCCTGGCGGCCGTTCTGGTGGGCTTTTCCGGTTACATTGAACCGTTGATCGCAACGTCCGGGGCCGAACACACCATCAAGCTGGTGGAAGTATTTGTGGGCATCTTTATCGGTGCGGTGACCTTTACCGGGTCACTGGTGGCCTGCGGCAAGCTGGACGGCCGCATCGATAGCAAGGCCCTGACCCTGCCCGGCCGGCACCTGATGAACCTGCTGGCGATTATCGCCTGCGTATTGCTGGGCGCCTGGTTCCTGGGTACCGACAGCATGGCGCTGGGCATTCTTGCTTTGGTGGTGATGACAGTTATCGCTTCGGTGCTCGGTATCCACCTGATCATGGCCATCGGTGGCGCGGACATGCCCGTCGTGGTGTCCATGCTCAACAGCTACTCCGGGTGGGCGGCAGCGTCCATCGGTTTCATGCTGGGCAATGACCTGCTGATTGTCGTTGGTGCCCTGGTGGGCAGCAGCGGTGCCATCCTCAGCTACATCATGTGCAAGGCCATGAACCGGTCGTTTATCAGTGTAATTCTTGGCGGCTTTGGCCAGACCAGCAGCAGTTCTTCGGCGGTCGACTCTGACCAGGCGGTCCACGAATCTACCGTGGATGATGTCTGTGAAGAACTGCGTAACGCCGATTCAGTGATCATCGTGCCAGGTTACGGCATGGCGGTAGCTCAGGCCCAGAACGGTGTCAGCGATATGACAAAGATACTGCGGGACCGGGGGGTGAATGTGCGCTTTGGCATTCACCCGGTCGCTGGTCGCCTGCCCGGGCACATGAACGTACTGCTGGCGGAAGCACACGTGCCCTACGACATTGTGCTGGAAATGGACGAGCTCAATGCAGACTTTCCGGACACCGATGTCGTACTGGTGATTGGCGCTAACGACACGGTAAACCCGGCCGCCGCCGAGGACCCCGGCAGCCCCATTGCCGGCATGCCGGTACTGGAGGTCTGGAAAGCACGGCAGGTGGTGGTACTCAAGCGCGGCATGGCCACCGGTTATTCCGGTGTGGAGAACCCGCTGTTCTTCAAGGACAATACCCGCATGCTGTTCGGTGACGCCAAGGAAAGCATCGACAAGCTGGTGGGCGGTTTACGGGGCTGAATTTCAGGCCTCTCTGGCAAAGAACCGTTCACTCTGCCGGGCATGGCTCTGGCCATCCCGGTAGCCCAGTTCGATCAGATCGCGGAAAAAGCGCCTGCAGCCGGTCACGCCTGCTTTATTCTCCGGCGCTTACTGGCAAACGGGTTGTTGAAGCTCGAGTCCTGGCCCTGAAGGACCGCTTCCGGATGGTTCTTTGTCATCAATTCCTTGACCTTGGGAATGTGCGTCCTGGGCGCATCCACCATAATCAGGTATTTGCCCGCCTCAATGTCATCATGGAAAGGCTGGAGCCGGTAGTTTTCATTCTGAATACCACCAAAGCCACCGACCCAGCCGCCGGCTACAACCACAAAGATAAACAGGGCAATCCAGGCCGCGGCGGGCAAGTCCAGAATATTCAGTAATGCCAGTGGAATTAAGAAAGCGAGGGCCAGAACAAATCCGATAATGGCGCCACGCTCCACATATCTCGGCAGGTCCGTGCGATCCAGAATCGAGGCCGTGTGAAGTTGGTGGGTGTAAAGTCCGGCTTCATCCTTGCTGACAATATGGAAGCGCCAGTCAATAAGGCGATCCTCTTATGACAATCTAGTTCAGAATCTCCGATTTTACGTAATTCGTGCCAGAATCACCGGGCCTGCCAGTGCAATCCCCCAGGCAACGAGTGCAACGAGCCCGTCCTTCGAAATCATCGCCAGACCAAACGTCATCAACGCCAGGCCGGCAATACTGGCACTGAACGGTACAATCTCAGTTGCCGGCATGACGGCTGATATGACCATGCAGGCCAGAGCCATCACGTAAAGCCCGGGGCCTTTGACCAACAGGGTGAACCGCGGGCGGATAAGGCTGTCAATCCGTCGGGCGCCCGGGCGTAATAATTCCAACCCCTGCTCAAGCTTCTTGCTCGACACCTTCCGCCGTACCAGCCAGGCCGGCAACCAAAAGTGCTGGCGGCCCACCAGAATCTGACCCAGGGTTAAAAACGTGATCAGCCCCATCAGGGTCGGCATACCCGGGAGACCGCTCAAGGGGGTCACCAGAATCAAGCCAACGAGAAGCACGAAAGGGCCAAACGTTCTGCGCCCCACGGAGTCCATCATTTCGCCGATGGAAACGTGGGACTGTTCCGCAGCCCTGGCCTCAATCCGATCCAGCAGCTCTCCTATATCAGCCGGATCGCGCTGATCGTCCATTGCTGCTGCCTCCGGATACTCCGACACTTATTCGGTGGTGTTATAGACATAGGAAGACACGGTTCCGTCCTGATTGAACCGCACGACCAGATCTGTTGTTTCAGCATCACCAAAGGCAGACCAGCGGTATTTGCCATACGTCCAGGTACGTTTGCCATCCTCGACACCGGTGCGCCAGGGCTCACCGAACATCTCCTGGATGTCAGACCGGGTGGTTTCGCCAATTTCAATCTGGTCCACATTGTGGGTGGCGAAGTCCTGGCCGACGGTGGCACAGCCTGCAAAGATTAACGACAAGGCTAGCAGGACAATGGCAGAAAAAGGTTTTACGGACCCCATGGTGTATCCCTTCTGTTGTTAGCAAGACCTTCAATCATACGGGTTTTGGAGGAAGGTTAAATTACAGCACGGACAGGCAGCAAAAAGCCCCGGTAGTTAGCCGGAGCTCATCATCAACACAGTGTGTTCTCAGTAAAGCTTCGCCAGCGACTTCTTCGCGAACGGCTCTACTTCGGCAATCCGGCCTTCCTTCACTTTAACCAGCCACTCCGGATCCTGCAGCAGGGCGCGGCCTACGGCAATGAGCTCGAACTCGTTGTTGTTCATGCGCTCAACCAACTCATCGATGCCGGACTGCTCTACCGCTTCCTTCTTGCTGGCAAAGGTGCCGCTAATGAAGTCTTCGGTCAGGCCGACGCTGCCTACCGACATGGTCGGCTTACCGGACAGTTTCTGGGTCCAGCCTGCCAGGTTCAGATCTGAACCCTCAAACTCCGGCTCCCAGAAGCGGCGTGTGGAGGCGTGGAAGATATCAACGCCAGCTTCGACTAACGGCTTCAGGAACTGCTCCAGCTCCTCCGGGGTATTGACCAGTTTCGCCTCGTAATCCTGCTGCTTCCACTGGGAGAAACGCAGCATGATCGGGAAGTCCGGCCCCACCCGGTGGCGCACGGCTTCGATGATTTCCACCACAAAGCGCAGACGGTTTTCCATGCTGCCACCGTACTCGTCGTCTCGCTGGTTAGTGCCTTCCCACAGGAACTGGTCCAGCAGGTAGCCGTGGGCACCGTGAATCTCAACACCATCAAACCCAAGGGCTTTGGCGTCCTGGGCGGCATCGGCGAAGGCATTGATCACGTCGTCAATATCCTCCTTGCTCATCACCTTGCCATTAGGTTTACCCGGCGCAAAAAGACCGGAAGGGCTGTAACC
>JBHEPI010000053.1:0-12720 GCA_046260345.1 Marinobacter sp.
CAGGTTCGGCCTGGACGTTAGCTTTTCAGGTGACCCTGATCGCCTTCAGAGCCGCCATGAATTTCCCGAGACCAGCCTTTGGCTGATTACCCTGGAAGACGAGGCAGACCATCCGGTCCTCTTTGATCATCTTCTGGAGAACACCGACGCACCGGTGCTGTTTGGCCTGGACGCGGCCCCGAAACCCGGCACCACCGAATACTTTCGCTGGGAGCGCCGGTTGCTGGACAAGCTGGAACAGTCCCTCGGGCATCTGGAAAAGCTGGATTCCGCCGCCGCTATCGAGGAACTGGCCCACGAACAGCCACAGACGACAAGCTCTCCCACACTGCCTCACTGGATTCCGCCAGCCTCGTCAGACCTGCCGGCGGAAGAAGTGTGGATTCTGGGCGCTTCACTCGGTGGACCAGCCGCGGTTAAAACATTTCTCGACAACCTGCCGCCGGGTTTACCGGTAGGCTTTGTCTATGCCCAGCACATCGACAACAACTTTACCGAGGTGCTGACCCGGGTACTGGGGCGCCATGCCCACTACCAGCTGAAACCGGCGGAAAACGGGTATCGAATTCACAACGGTGACGTTATCCTGATGCCAGTCGAGCAGGAATGGACCCTGGACGACAGCGGTGCACTGCAGCAACGGGACACTCCCTGGCCGGGGCCCTACGGGCCATCCATTGACCAGGTATTGCTGAATATCGGCGACCATTTCGGTTCCCGCTGCCACGCCATCCTGTTCTCCGGCATGGGCAACGACGGCGCCATTGCGGCACCTTTGCTGAAGGCCTACGGCAGCCGCATCTGGGTCCAGGAAAGCGCCAGCTGCGGTAATAGCTCGATGCCTGACTCTGTAGCCGCCACTGGCTGCTCTGTGTTCTGTGGTACGCCGGAACAGCTGGCCCGAGAACTCGTCAAAACGATTGAAGAATCCTGCCTGCTCAAGGGCCGGCAAAAACGGGATTCCGCCTGAGGAAATGAGTAATGAAAGACAACAGCCAAACCCTGCCCTGCGTAATGATCCCCATGAGCGGAAATCAATTGCTGTTACCCAACGTTTCCATCGCGGAAGTGGTGGATTTCGCAAGTTCCGACCCGGCACCGGACACGCCGGAATGGCTGGTGGGTGAACTGAACTGGCGTGGCCTTGACCTGCCGGTTATTTCCTACGATGCAGCCAACGGTGGAAAACTCACCGTTCCCGGCGGCAATCGTGGACGCATTGTGGTGCTGAACACCATTGGCGACCATCACAACTCGGTGCCGTTCATGGCTCTGGTTACCCAGGGGATTCCCAGCCAGACCCGACTGACTGAAGACCAGATCAGGAAAATCGACGGTGACACAGGCCCTGCGGACCTGATGATGGTGGAAGTCGAAGGCGAACATGCCATCATTCCCGACCTTGGTTACCTTGAATCCCTCGCCCTGGAAGCCGCCCGCTAGTCAGGATCTTCACTGCTGTCTGTAACGCAGACGTGGCACTGTTTTTTGCTAATGTTATAATGTTGCAAATTTCGCAGGACAGTGCCCATGCCAACCAGCGCTCTTCCCTATCGGCCCCACAATCATGATGCCTGTGTTGCCCAGGCACTGGCTGACGCCAGAGCCATTTGTCAGCAGCATCACGCCCGTCTGACGCCCACCCGTGAACGGGTGCTCGAGTTAATATGGCAGTCCCACAAGCCCCTGGGTGCCTACGACGTTCTCGCGGTGCTGGCAGAAGACGGTCACAATGCAGCCCCACCAACCGTCTATCGCGCCCTGGACTTCCTGCAACAGCATGGCCTGGTGCACCGGATTGCCTCCCTGAACGCGTTTATAGGTTGCACCCATACCGGTGAAAATCATAACGGCATGTTCCTGATTTGCCGTTCCTGCGGCAATGTTCTCGAACTGACGGCACCAGGAGTGTCCAGTGCTGTCACCCGGGCGGCCGCCGAGGAATCTTTCCGGCCCGACGACGTCACCATCGAAGTGGCCGGCTATTGCCCTCGCTGTTCAGCGGATACCGCCCATGACGGATGAAGCACTGGTAGAACTTAAACAGTTAAGCGTCAGCTTTGATGACCGGCCTGTGGTAGATCACGTGGACCTGCGTGTCCAGCGCGGGGATATCATCACCATCATCGGCCCGAATGGCGCCGGCAAGACCACACTGATCAAGGCAGTGCTGGGTATTCAGTCGATCTCTGACGGCTCCCTGACAATGGCCCCGGAGCTGACCATTGGTTACGTTCCCCAGCATCTGACCCTTGAGAGCACACTGCCAATCAGTGTGAAGCGCTTCATGCTGCTCAGCGGGCGTCCGCAACAGGCATGTATCGATGCCCTGACAAAGACCGGCGTAGAACATCTTCTCAATGCCTCGGTTCATCATCTCTCCGGTGGCGAAAAGCAGCGCCTGTTACTGGCCCGGGCGCTGGCCCGCAGGCCAGATCTGCTGGTGCTGGATGAACCCGCGCAAGGCGTTGATATCAACGGGCAGGCGGCACTGTATGATCTGATCAGAAGCCTGCGGGACGAACTGAACTGCGGCGTGATCATGATCTCACACGATCTGCACCTGGTCATGGCGGCAACCGACAAGGTTATCTGCCTGAACCAGCACGTGTGCTGCAGCGGATATCCCGCGGATATCTCCCACGATCCGGCGTTCATCGAAACCTTCGGGCGCCCGGTAGCTGAGAGCCTGGCGGTTTACCATCACCACCATAACCACAGTCACGATCTGCACGGTGATGTGGTCCCCGGCGAGCAGGATGATGCCCACAGGGAGTGCTCCCATGTCCATCATTGATGCCGTACTCGGAGACTTTTTCTGGCGCGCACTGATCGGCGGCCTTGGCGTGGCGCTGGTAGCAGGGCCATTGGGCTGTTTCGTGGTCTGGCGGCGCATGGCCTACTTCGGCGATACCCTGGCCCACTCCGCACTGCTGGGCATTGCGCTGAGTTTTCTGATCAGTGTACCCATCAACCTGGGGGTCATTATCACCTGCGTGGTGCTGGCCGTTGCCCTGGTGCTGTTTTCCCGCAGCAAAACCCTGGCCACTGACACCCTGCTGGGAATCCTGGCCCACAGTGCACTGGCCATCGGCCTGGTAACCCTGAGCTTTATGCCCGATATACGGGTGGATCTGACCGGCCTGCTTTTCGGTGACCTGCTGGCCATGAGCCGCCGTGACCTGCTCTGGATCTATGGCGGTGCTGCCCTGATACTGGGATTGCTGGCCGTGCTTTGGCGTGGCCTGTTGATGAGCACGATTCATGAAGAGCTGGCGAAAGTTGAAGGCGTACCGGTAGAGCGTCTGCGGCTGGCACTGATGCTGATGTTTTCCATTGTTATCGCCGTTGCCATGAAGATTGTCGGCGTATTGCTGATCACCGCACTGCTGATTATTCCGGCCGCCACCGCCCGCCGCCTGGCAACCAATCCGGAACACATGGTGGGGATGGCCATTGTGTTCGGTTTTATTGCGGTAACCGGCGGTCTGACACTGTCGTGGCACCTGGATACGCCAGCCGGCCCGTCCGTGGTTGTCACGGCCTTTTCCGTATTTCTGCTGGTTTATGGTTCGGCCCGCCAGACTCAGGCCTGACGAGGTGTTTGCCGAGCCAGGTTTCCCCGGATCTGTGGCTGTGTTGTGGAGTGTGGGCTAAAGTATAGGAGCAGCAGTCCCCCAAAACCTCGCCAACGGTTACGGATCAACCTATGGAAAGCCCCGGACTGACAGGGAAAGGATACATTCTGGCGCTGCCTCACCTCTGGGCGCCGCTGCTGATTCTTGCCGCCGGACTGGTGGTTACAGGCGTTACAGCACAGGCTCTGGAGAACCGGTCCCGTAGCCTTGCCGAAGAGGTGTATCACCGGCAGCACAACACGCTTGTTGCGCTGCTGAGCGGCTACGACGAACTCCCCCTCAGCGCTATCGACGGGACGGTGCCAGATCAGACCGTGCAGGACGCCTCTGCGGCGGGGCTGTGGCTGGCAACAGTGTTCCGGAATTCCGTTCCGGAGACGCTCAACCTGCGAATCGACACCCTCGAACGACATACCAAGATTCCGCTGTTCCAGCGCAAGCACACGGCAAATCCCGACCACTCCCGCTCACTGCGTTCCGAGATAGCGATCGGCGACTACCGATGGCTGGTAACCACTCTGCCGGACACGCGGTTTCTGGAACAACCGGCACGACATTCGTTTCGATTGGTGTGGCTGGCCGGGCTGGCAATGACTGTCCTGGCGGTGGTGATAGTCACCATCCTGTGCCTGCGTATACGGCGCTGGCGCAGCCGCTACCGCGATGCCGACAGAGGCTGTGAGGAATACCGGCAACACCTGAACAGTATGCAGGTGGAAAAATCAATTCTGCGGCAGGCGCTCAATGACAGCGAGCAGCGCAGTCGCGACCTGGTAGAACTATCCGGCGCAACCATCTGCGAACTGGACGAGCAGGCAATCACCGGCTACGTTTCGCCCCAGGTAGCCGGCCTGCTGCAAAAGGCGCCGGCTGATCTCGCTGGCCAGCCGTTTGAGCAACTGGTCGACCCGGTATGCCTGGACAATTTTCGCCGTGCCCTTCAGGCGGCACGACAGGAACCGCAGATCCAGCGCATTGACCTCCGGCTGTTGGGGGCAGAGGATCAGCAGGTTCCTGTCACCCTGCGGGTTCTGGCGTTAAAGGACACCCTGCACGGCTTCTGCGGTTATCGGCTCAGCCTTCAGCCCGATGGTCATGTCTCCTGACCCAGGGTTTTATGGGTACCATCACACAACGGGGGTGTGCCGGTATGTTTGCAACCACAGAATGATACCCGCCCATCCTTCTCGGCGGTGAATTTCACCGGTGTGAAACCGGTTCCCTTGTGGGAGCCGTCGCAGAACGGCTGGTTGTCACTGCGGCCGCAGGCGCACCAGACATAGTTCTTGCCGCCCTCGACTAACACGGAATAGGGCGTGGTACTGGCTACTACGGGTTTCTCATCAGTCATGGGACGATCCTTGATATTTTCCGACATTCCCGGGAAGTATAGTCAAAAGAAGGTTTGTCGCCCGCCCCGTAGGCCGGATTAGCGAAGCGTAATCCGACGAATGGCGCCGATGTTTGGCTAGATGTCGGATTACGCTTCGCTAATCCGACCTACATTTACCATTATCCGGGAAGTTGTGGGCTAAGCAGGAAAAATCAGCGCTTGCCATTCAGTGGTCGCAAAACGTCTTTCAGGCGGCCGGAATCCACCAGCTCCATGAATTCGTCGCCCAGGCGGTCGCTCTCAGCAATCGCCTTGCGCCATGACTGCTCACGACCGGCATCGTTACCCACGTAGCGTTCGAAATCTTTGCGGTCCGGCAGCTTTTTGTCTGGCAAGGACTCCAGGTATTCCGGAGACGGCGAAACGAGCAGCACATCCTGCAGCCGGGTCGCATCGCCACGGCGCCAGGGCAGGGTCTTGTCGAACCAGCCGGGGACAACCTTGTCGGTGAAGTGGGGATACAGGATCACCCCCGGCTGTTCGTAGGGCAGGTCCAGGTGGTAATCCAGCAGGCCGCCGTCGCGATACAGGCCGTCAGGTGCACCGGGAATATTCCGGACGCCGGACATCACCATGGGAATAGAGGCGGAAGCCAATAGCGCAGACATCAGGTTGTCGCGGCTGAGGGCCACTTCGTGGCTGGGAAAGTCCACCAGCCTGGCAAGGGGCGCTTTTACCCGGGCATCGTGGATGATGCCCCGCTCCATAAACCGGCCCAGATGTCGGCGGCTGACCATGTTCGCGCTGATGGCGTTCATCAGGCCGAGGCTGAGACGGCCTTTGGTATCGTGCTCCAGCATGCCGCGGCTTCGCACGACAACGATGTTCAGGCGATACCAGGGATGATTGAGGATATGGTTCTCATGGCCGTCGAGCAGTTCTTCCAGAAACAACACACTCTTGCGGCTGACTTCTGCCATGCTGACGCCCTTGGCAAAACGCTGGGAGGTATAAAGGTCGGCCAGCCGGGCCAGTTGCGCCTTCGGGTCATCGGTCGATGCCACCGCGGCAAACCGCCAGCTACCAATGGAAGAACCGATCAGCGAGCGTACCTGGGGCACGCGGGGCAAAAAATCCCCGAAAACCGCCTTGTCGAGGCCGGAAATGCCCAGCGCTTTGGGGCCACCGGCCGCTCCGGGCACCACATGCACATCGGCTGCGGTGAAGGGCTTTTCCTGCAGCCGCTCAAAGGCGCGGCGGCCAGCCCGGACAGTTAGCGCGGGCGGGCGGGTGTGGATGGCGGTCATAATGGCTCCTTGCACAGAGCAAGCAAGTTTATCGAACTGCACGCCCCGCAGCCATAGCGCTGGCGGCACTGATACCATGACTGAAAACTGACTTTCTTCCCCGGAAGGTCGTGCTAGACTTCGGAAAAACGTAATTCAGGATGCCGGACACCACCATGAACAGCCGGAGTATGCTGTGAACCCACTTGCCGCCACAACCAAACTGGCCACAAACCCCACACTGGCAGTGCTTGGCTTCAAACGTCAGATTGTTTATCACCTGCACTTCTGGGCATTTGTGGCGGTTGCTCCTCTGGTGATGGTGCAATGGCGCCAGGACAACATTCTGCTGGCATTGCTGCTGGCACTTTTCTGTCTGAATGCAGTGACAGTGATTGCGTTTCTGCGATTTCGCAGCCGCTATTTCCTGCACGGGCGTCTTTTCCCGATACTCGCGGTGGTGTGCGCGGCCTATTCCACCATGCTTAACGGGCATGCGGGCCTTTACTGGGCCTATCCCGCAGCCGCGGCACTGTTTTTTCTGCTCCCGCTTAGGGAAGCGATGGTCAGCAACATCGTTTTTGTGGTCAGTATGTCCGTGGTGTCCTTTATCCAGTTTCCTGAAGCGGATTTCTGGCGCATTACTTTCTCCCTTGGCCTGACCTGTGTGTTTGTGATGATCTTTGCCTGGCTGGTAGGGAGGCTGCAAGGGGAGCTGACCCGGCTGGCAACCACTGACCCGCTGACCGGCTGTCTCAACCGGTCACAACTGGCGGACATTCTCAATGGCCAGATCCAGATGCGCGAGCGCTATGAGCGGGTCTCGAGCCTGATCTTGCTGGATATGGACTATTTCAAGACGATCAACGATCGCTGGGGACATCTCGCCGGAGACAGAGTACTTCAGGAGCTTTCATCAAGACTGCGCAAGCGGCTGAGGGAAAACGACCGGCTATTCCGCATTGGTGGCGAGGAATTCATGCTGGTGTTGCCGGAAACCCGCCAGAAAGACGCCGACAAGGTCGCCCGGGAACTGCTTACAAGCATCAGCGCCCGGCCCTTCGTTGAAGGAATCCAGATTACCGCCAGTGCCAGTGTCGCGGAGGTGAACAAGGGCGAGACCTGGTCCGTGTGGCTGAACCGGGCAGACCAGGCACTCTATGAAGCCAAGGCACGGGGCAGAAATCAGGTAGCCAATGCGGCGCGACGCCAGGAAGTCTCACCTCCGGCAGACACCGACCCATTGCTGACCGACGCCTGATAAGCCGCCCGGCTATTTGCTTTGCCGGCAAAATTCCCGCCAGGCCCGGTATACCTCCCCGGCATTCTCGAAGTGCGGGTAATGGCCGACATTCCGCAGGCTGACAACATCAGCTTCCGGTATAAGCTCGCGATAGCGCCTTGCCATTGCCGCGCCTGACACCGGGTCTGCCACGCCGGAAATCAGCCTCATCGGCTGTTTTGCATTCTGCAGCGCGCCGACCCAGCGATGGCGATGGCAACGGCGCTCTTCCATGAAATGAATCAGGTTATGAAGTATGCCGCGGCCATTGTTGTAGGTCAGCAGATACCAGAAGTCATCCATATCCTTCTGGCTTGGCGCGTCACCCGGCCCGAACAGACGCCGGAAATTCCGCTCAAAGGTGCGGCGGGTCAGTCCGCGGCTGATCAGCCCTCCCAACGGACTGCGCAGCAGTTTCTGGATCAGCAGGGGAGTGTGCACCTCCGGAAAAAGCGCTCCGTTGAGGAAACCTACCCGGGCAATTGCAAATGGCAATACACCTTCCTGGTCACGGGCCAGCAACTCCTGGGCGACACTGCAGCCGTAGTCGTGGGCGAGAAGGCTGACATTTTTTAACCCGAGGCCGGCAATCCACCCCTCGATCATGTCGGCCTGATCTTCGATACTGTAATCATAAAGCGCTGGCTTGTCGGAAAAGCCGAAACCCAGCATATCCAGAGTAAACACCGTATGGTGTTGCGTCAGCATTGGCCAAAGTCGGTTCCAGTCCCAACTGGCAGTAGGGAAGCCATGGAGCAGCACCAGAGCATCGCCCTGCCCTGCCATACGGCTGAATATGGCATGCCCCCCATAGGAGAACCATTTGCCTTCGTGCTGCCAGCTTTCCAGCGTCCCTGTTTCCGCGCCGCGGGTTTTAATACCCTGCGCTCCTGTTATTACCTGTTCCATTGCGGTTTCCTGAAACCTGCCTCAGAGTGAAACTCTAAATCAAACCAACCGGAGCCGCCATATCCGCGCCGGTATTTTGCGATACGGGTCGATTATGGTGGTCTTTTTGAACTGTGTTGTCGTAGATCTGGAGGACTTTGGTAAATTCCCTTAAGCTTTCGCCTTTGAACCGACTACCAACATCGGAAGCCTATATGACCAACAAGCTTGACGACCTGGCCAGCCATTTCCAGCAGATTATCGCCGGCCTGGGCGAAGATCCGGGCCGCGAGGGCCTTCAGGACACCCCGCTGCGAGCAGCGAAGGCCATGCAGTTTCTTACCCAGGGCTACAAGCAGAGCCTCGAAAGCCTGGTTAACAATGCTGTGTTCGAATCCGCTATGGATGAAATGGTGGTGGTTCAGGATATCGAGCTTTACAGCATGTGCGAGCACCACATGCTGCCGTTTATCGGCAAGTGTCACATCGCCTATCTGCCCCAGGGGAAGGTGCTGGGTCTGTCAAAGTTTGCCCGCATCGTTGATATGTATGCTCGCCGGCTGCAGATCCAGGAAAATCTGACCCGTGAAATTGCCGAAGCCGTCGAAATGGTCACCGGCGCCAAGGGCGTCGCTGTTGTTATCGAAGCACAGCATATGTGCATGATGATGCGTGGTGTGGAAAAGCAGAACTCCCGTATGAAGACCTCGATGATGCTGGGTCAGTTCCGGAAGTCCCAGGCCACACGCACAGAATTCCTGACACTGATTCGGGACCGCTGAACAGCCAACGATAACCAGGAGGCCAAATGACTGCAGTGACCGGGAATCACCAGGCAACCGTGCGTATCAAGGATCTGCTGTTACGTGCCTATATCGGAATCAAGGAAGAGGAGATCAACAACCAGCAGGATGTGCTTATTAATGTGCAACTGACCTACAATGCCGCGGACGCCATCAATGAGAACGATATCCGTGCGGCACTGAATTATCGCACCATCACCAAACAGATCATCAGTCATGTAGACGGCAACCGCTTTGCCCTTCTGGAGCGGCTGACACACGAAGTACTCAACATTGTTATGGAGCATGAGGCTGTTAGCTGGGCAGCAGTGGAAATCGACAAGCCCCATGCGTTACGCTACGCGGAATCGGTGTCTGTCTGTCTTGAGGCACACCGGGCCAACTGACAAACCGGTATTCCCCATGTCCCGTAATAATCCCGAACAGCTACGCAAAATACTCGAAACTGTCCGTACCATTGCCCTTGTCGGTGCCAGTGACAAGTCCAATCGCCCGAGCCATGAAGTGATGGCCTATCTCCAGGGGCGTGGCTACAGGGTGATACCGGTAAACCCCAGGCTGGCAGGCAAAACCGTTCTCGGGGAGCTGGCCTATGCCGACCTCGGTTCCATCACCACACCCCTGGACATGGTGGATGTCTTTCTTGCTCCTGACCACA
The DNA here is from genome assembly GCA_046260345.1 of Marinobacter sp. Taxonomy (GTDB): domain Bacteria; phylum Pseudomonadota; class Gammaproteobacteria; order Pseudomonadales; family Oleiphilaceae; genus Marinobacter. The sequence goes on from JBHEPI010000053.1 coordinate 9,889, forward strand.
CCGACCCGGTAATAGACTCTGCCATCAAACAGCAGATACCGGTCATCTGGATGCAGATCGGCGTGCTTAACGAAGAAGGTGCACTGCGCGCGGAAGAAGCGGGCATCACCGTTGTGATGGACAAATGTCCCAAGCAGGAAATCCCCCGCCTTGGCATTCCTCCCGTAGTACAACCTGCAACGTGAATTCGGCAGCTACCCGGCACCGTTAAACACGCACCTGTCCCAGAAAAGCGTTTTCGGGATATCATTAGAGGCTGGGACCCAACAGTTAGTAACAGATCATCGCGCCTATCCCTGATAATCAGGCGAATTCGGCCGATACGCTGTTCAGTCAAACCATCATCCGGAGCACTCTGTGGACAAACCTGCATCAGCGCTTACGCTGCTCGTGAGGGGCTTGCTGAACCCGGTGTTTCCAGCACTGATTTTCCTGGTTTTTCTATGTATTGCTCTGGGTTTGTACTACGGTATCGAGAAGCAGGACAGTGCCCAGATCCAGGCCAACCTGGATAACGAAGCCCTGTCCATGGCCAACCGCCTTGAACGGGAATTTCTGGTTCACTCCGAGGCCATTGGACGTATGGCGAAGCGACGGGAGGCAGCTCCGGATATTTCCCGGGAAGTCTGGGAGCAGGACGCCCGTAATTATCTTGCTGATTTTGGTGTCTACCAGGCCATTGAGTGGATTGACGAGAATTTTGTTATCCGCTGGATGGAACCCTACGAAGGCAATGAAGATGCCATCGGCTACAATGTTGCGTTTTCGCCGGAACGCCGACAAGCGCTGGAAGAGGCCAAGGCGACGGGGAATCTGGATATTTCCGGTGTTATCGACCTTAAACAGGGCGGCACAGGACTGGTCATCTATGCTCCGATTTTTTCCGGTGAGACCAACGGCGGTTTTATCGCAGGCGTATTCAGGATGGAAGTTCTGGCTAGGCATCTGCTCAACAGTCGGGCACTGGAGTCATTTCGCATTGATATCCTGGACGATGGCGAACCGGCCTACGCACTGAACCAGTCAGCCATCACGGATTCTTCGTTCTCAAGCACTGCCAGCGTTGACCTGCCAACCATCGACTGGGCACTGACAGTGACCCCCTCTGCGTCCTGGGTAAACGATCAGCGTAACAACTGGCCCCTGGTAACGTTCGTGATCATGCTATGCATGGGACTTCTGACCAGCCTCACTACCTTGCTGGTGCAACAGATTCTCAAACGAAATCAGGCGTTACTGAAAACACGGCGGGAACTGGACGCAGAAATCAGTCAGCGCCAGGCCGTGCAGCAGGACCTTGCGCGGCTCGAAACTACCGACACTCTCACCGGCCTGGCCAATCGCCGGTTTTTCATGGAGGACCTGGCCCATACTCTGAGTATCGCTGATCGGCAGATGCGCCAGGTAGCCCTGGTGATGATCGACCTTGACCGTTTCCAGATGCTCAATGATTCCCTTGGTCACCAGTTCGGAGACGAACTGCTGATCAAAGTATCAGAGCGCCTGAACGCCCTCAGCGATGAAAAGGTCATGGTCGCCTATTCCGGTGGTGATGAGTTCATGATTTGCCAGCAACATGTGGAAGACATCGATGACGTCATCAATCTTCTGGGACAGATAAAACAGTGTTTTGAAGAACCTTTTGATGTTCAGGGAGAGAAACACGGAATCACCGCCACCATGGGAGTAGCGGTTTATCCTCAGAGCGGTCTCGATACCGATACTCTGTTGCGCAACGCCGATGTGGCACTTTACCGGGCCAAGGAACAGGGTCGTAACACCTACCAGTTTTACACCGAAGGCATGCAGGACCGGGAGGTCATGCGCCTGGAGTTGGACAAGGACCTCAGCCACGCCCTGGCCAACGATGAGTTCGTGCTTTATTTCCAGCCCCAGCTTGATCTCAACGACTCGTCCATCAACAGCGTGGAAGCCCTGATCCGCTGGCAGCACCCCCGCCGCGGTCTGTTACCGCCGGTGGATTTCATTCCGCTGGCTGAGGAGAGCGGGCGCATTACCGATATTGGCCGCTGGGTGGTCAAGGCCGCCTGTCGGCAACTGGCAAAATGGCAGAATGGTCCCTATGCCAACCTCCGTATTGCGGTGAACCTGTCCGGGCGGGAACTGGATGACGAAAGCATTGTGGACCATATCGAGGAGGCGCTGGAGTTCCATGGTGTTCCCGCAGACCGGCTGGAAGTGGAACTGACCGAAGAGATCTTTATCCAGAATATCGAACATAACCTTAACCAGCTTTCCAAGCTCCATAAACTGGGCGTCCATCTGGCCATTGATGACTTTGGTGTTGGTTACTCATCTCTGGGCTATCTGCGGGATTTTCCGGTAGACCTGCTGAAAATCGACCGGTCTTTCATTACGGATGTCGCCGAGCGCCATGATGACGCGGTGATTACCCGGGCGGTGATCAATCTGGCCCATAACCTGGGTATTCAGGTGGTGGCCGAGGGCGTTGAGACCCGGGAACAGCTTGACTTCCTCAAGAATCACCGCTGCGATCTGGTCCAGGGCTACCTGATCAGCCACCCGCTTCCTGCGGCTGGACTTGAGCAGGCCCTGAGCTCTGGCCTGCTGAATGTGGAGGCGCCGGTCGGCACCTGATTGAAATGGACGCGCTGAATCACCACTATTGCGGTATCAGTTTTCAAGGTGCCAATGCATGAGTTCAAGATATCTTACCCAGGAGCAGAATGAGCGCTTGCGGCGCTGGGAGTCCTGGAACAAAAGCTATTTCATTTTTGCGTTCTTTTCGCTGATCGTGATTCTGGTGTTCAGCAGCCAGCTTGGTCTCTCCAGTGGCGATAGCTGGGGGCC
>JBHEPI010000057.1:0-8632 GCA_046260345.1 Marinobacter sp.
GTGCGTCGCTGGGTCGAGGACGTTCACCCCGGCCTGCTGGCGTTTTCCGAAGAAGAATGCCGGAAATTCTTCCACGACACCATGGGCCTGGCGCTTTCCGCACAGGAGGTCAGCAAGATCTGTCGCAGAACCGAGGGCTGGGTGGCCGCCATGCAGTTGTCTGCGCTTTCCGGCGGCAGTATCGAAGACCACAGGGCTGGCGACAGCCCACAACAGATCGACCTGGATGAACGACAGATAAGTGATTATGTGCTGACGGAAGTTCTGGAGCAGCAGCCGGCACCGATACGGGATTTTCTGCTGGACACTGCCTGCTGTCCGCGGCTTTGCGCACCCCTCTGCGATGCCGTGCGGGGAACCACCAACAGTCAGGTACTGCTGGAGCAGTTGCTACGGGAAAACCTGTTCCTGATCCCGCTGGATACCCGCAACGAATGGTTCCGTTATCACGATCTGTTCCGGGATGCCCTGCTGCAACGGGCCAGACACTTCAAACCGGCAGACACCGAACAACACTGGCAGCGTGCCGTCGCCTGGCTGCTGACCCATGGTCACGTCCAGGAAGGCATTTCCCAGATCGTCCAGCACCAGGACTGGCCCTGGCTGGCGCGGGTGCTTGCGGAGCATGGCAACAACCTGATCCACGGCGGTTTTCACCTGCCGGTTCTGAGCTGGCTCGACTCTCTGCCCACCGACATCCTGCAGGAAAGCCCGCAGCTTCTCATGTTACGGGTCTGGGCCCTGTTCTTCGCCAACCGTGTCGATGTGCTGGACCCGCTATTGGGCGAACTGGAAGACACGCTGGACAAGCGCGTGGCGGATTCCCACCCGGACGCCGAAGGGGCACTGGGCCTGCAGAGCGAAATTTCGCTGATCCGCTCCTACCTGGCGCGCTCGAAAAGTGATGATAAAAGTGCCAGCGATCTCACCCAGCAGGTGTTACGGGATATCGACCACACCCGGATTCCCCTGAAGTCAGTCACCTATTACGGGGTCGGGCTGGACTATTACGGCAAGGGTGACCTGGCCGCCGCGGAAGATGCCCTCAAGTCTGCCGTGCGTTACGGCGAACTGGAACGCAAACCCAGCACCGTGCTTTCCAGCGGCGGTCTGCTGGCCTGGATCCAGTACAACCGTGGCGATATCGACGAAGCCCTGGATACCTGCACCCGGGTGCGTCAGTGGGTCGACCAGCACCACAGCGACCCGCGCCAGCCCATGCTGATTTCCTGCTGGCAGAACAGCGCGCTGATCGAGATCTACCGGGAGCGCAACGAACCCCAGCTGGCGGCTTCCTATCTGGCACCGCTGCTGGAGCACGTGAAAAACGGGACCGAGCCCGGCCAGCATGTGATCATCCAGTTTGTCCGCGGCCACCTGGCCTTCAGCGAAGGCCGTTACCAGGAAGCCATCGAAGCCCTGGAAGACGCCGCCAGCGTGGCACGCCGCAGGCGCGAGCATATCCTGTTTGAACCACCGGCCTGCTCCGCCATGCTGGCCCGCTGTTACCTGGCCACCGGCCACCTGGAGCTGGCGAAGGAATGGATGCAGCAGGTCACGAGTGACCGTTTCACCAACCCCCTGAACCGTGAACAGAACCAGATCAGTATTGCCCGGGTACAGGTGGCGCAGGGCCAGACCGGGGAAGCCATGGCCACCCTGGCACCCCTGCGCCTCAGCGCCGAAAAGGACCAGCACTACCGTCATCTGGTAGAAATCCAGCTGGTCTACAGCGATGCGCTTTATGCCGAAGGAAAAACCCGGGAGGCGGAACAGTTGCTGGCCCGGGCGGTACAGCGGGCAGCGGATGCCGGTTTTATGCGCCTGCTGGCAGAGGAAAGCCCCACCATCCGCAGACTGTGCCTGGAGCTGCCCTCACTGAAAGCACCGGGGCGCTGGAACACCCGCGTACTGAGTATGCTGCGTGAGCAGCCCGAGGCCGAATTAACGGCGTCCACGCCCACCCGGGCGTCTGCAAGCGAGGCGGCAACCCCGCCGGCCTCAGGTAATGACGAACTGCCGGAGCCGCTCAGCCAGCGCGAGCTGCAAGTACTGGAACTGATCAACCAGGGCCTGGCCAACAAGGACATTGCCAACAGGATGGGCGTAGCGCCCACCACGGTAAAAGCCCACATCCGCAATCTGTATGGCAAACTGGCGGTAGGCTCGCGCACCGAAGCCCTGGCCCGGGCCCGGGAACTGCGGTTGCTGGCCTGACACCCGGTCCAGGAAACCCGGTATCGCGCCCGCTTTGTGAACCACGTCACAGTTTCTGCGATTTTTAACTACCTACTACGCCCTTTGGACGATCCGGATACGCCCCCTCCTCCCTTATGATTCTTCCAACGCTGAGGGAAACCTCAGTAAGAATTCTGAAACTTCAGGCCTTCAGACTTCTTGTTCCGCGTTGTTTCGACGCCCGGGTTCGTTAAGAGCCCACTCTACAAGAGCCACCCGTTTGGGTTGGCTCTTTTTTTATGGCTCTGTTTTTTTCGGGGTTCTATTTCTATCAGGGCTCTATAATGCGCCGGAAAGGCGGCAGCGCGTCCAGCAGCAGCTGGCCGTAGCGGCGCGCGATAATGCGGCGGTCCAGAATGGTCACGCGACCGGTGTCAGCCTCGGTGCGCAACAGGCGGCCCACCGCCTGCACCAGTTTGATGGAAGCATCAGGCACGGTGATTTCCATGAACGGATTGCCGCCCCGGTGTGTCACCCACTCCGCCAGGCTGGCCTCGATCGGGTCATCCGGCACCGAAAACGGCAGGCGCGTGATCACCACGTGGCTGAGGTATTTCCCGGGCAGGTCAATACCCTCGGCAAAGCTGGCCACGCCAAACAGCACGCTTGGCAGGCCCTCGTCCACGCGGCTGCAATGCCGGCGCAACACTTCACCTTTTGCCATGTCGTCCTGGGTGGTGATCAGGCCCGGGTAGTCCGGTGCCAGAGCATCCCGCACCAGCTTCATCTGGCGCCGGGAGGTAAACAGCACCAGGGTGGCTTTCTCGCCCGCCCACAGGTCCGGCAGCCGCGACACCACCTGATCGGTAAAGGCATCGTCCGTGGGCATGGCGGTCATGGCGGGCACTTCCACCGTTGCCATCTCACCGTAACGGAAGGAGCTGGGAACCACCACAAACCGGCTGGCTTCCGGCAGGCCGGCCCGGGCCTTGAGGCGGTCAAACTTGCCCAGCGCCGTGAGGGTGGCACTGGTCAGAACCGCTCCGTAGGCACGGGACCACAACCTTGAATACAGCAGGTTGTCCGCCAGCACCGGGCTGCTGTAGAGCGTGATGTCTTCAGCATGGTCCCACCGTTGCCGCACTGCCCAGCGAGCGGCGGGCGGGCCGGAGCGTTTGTTCTGGCCGGCGGGCTTTTCTTCCGGTTGTTCGGGATCCGGTGCCGGCTGACCGGGATTATCGCTCCAGGCGGCCCACAAACGCAGCTGATCTTCGGCGCGGCTGTGGAACGACCCGATCACCGGATACCAGGATTCTGCGGTATCCCGGTCCACATCGCTGGCCTTGCGTTCGTCAAACGCAGTCTGCAATTCTTCCACCATCACACCGAGCTGGCGCGTCAGCGTTGCGGTAGCGATACGGGCTTCTACCGCCAGCCCGGCCAGCGCCTCGGGCAATGCCCCCTCCGGATAGCGCCACTGGGCGGATCGGCGCTCTTCGTTGAACTCCCATCCGGTATTCTGTTCGGCTTCCTCGTAGACTTTCGCCAGGGTGACATCCATCTCCCGGGAGGCAGAACTGATTCGGTCGATGGTTTTCGCCGCCTGGGTGCCCGGGGTCAGGAACGGCTGCATCTTGCCCAGGGCCTGGGAAAGCTGCTTCAGCCATTGCCGCGTCGAGTTCAGCGGTACCGAGGCGGCAAAGTGATTCAGCGCCTTGTCCGGCAGGTGGTGGGCTTCGTCAAAAATAAACAGCGCATTTTCCGGCTCCGGCAGAATCGCACCACCGCCCAGGGCCAGATCCGCCAGTACCAGATCGTGGTTGGCCACCACAATATCGGCGTCGTCCAGATCCTTGCGGGCGTCAAAAAAAGCACAACTGTCGAAATAACTGCAGTGGCGATTGGTGCACTGACGATGGTCCGTGGTGACCTGGCGCCAGACATCATCGGGAATCTGGTCCGGCCAGTGATCCCGGTCACCATCCCACTTGCGCGAGCCGTAACTGGCCAGCATGTCCTCGAAGAACTCACGGGTACCGGGCTCTTCCTTGCCGGGCCCGTCCAGCAGGAACAGTGGCATGGTGTCACTGTCGCCGTTCCCCTCATCGTGAAGTCGCGCCTCCAGCCGGGACATGCACAGGTACCGGCCACGGCCCTTGGCCAGGGTCCAGGTGAAGTCCAGCTTGCTGTGTTTCTTCAGATCCGGCAGGTCCTTGTGCACAATCTGGTCCTGCAGGGCCACGGTGGCCGTGGAAATCACCAGCGTCTTGCCCAGGGCCCGGGCCACGGGAATGGCTGCAATCAGGTAGGCCAGCGTCTTGCCGGTACCGGTGCCGGCTTCCACCACACAGGTGCCGGCAGCCGACGTGCGCTGGCCGTCGTTTTCGGTGATATCGCCCATGTAGCGGGCAATCTCGGCAATCATCAGGCGTTGCCCGTAACGGGCGCGGATGTCCTTACCCGCCAGTACATCGCGGTAGGTCTGTTGTATCTGCTGCTTGACGTCCTCGGAAAGTGCCATTATTCGGGGCTCACCCAATTTCGCACAACACCCACGCGGAATCGACGGCCATCCATGCTCAGCTCAACCCCTTGTTCGGTAATTCTCTCGACAGTAATGCCGGAAAACGACTCGCCGTGGCGTAGATAGTTATCATTGATCATCACCCGTCTGGAGGATGGCTCTGAGGCGTAGATATGACTGTTGAAGATCAGGTCCGGTACTTTTTTCTGGAATGACAATGGCAGCTCTACAAGGTGTGGCGTGGGTTCAGCAGTCGTATCGTTGTCGGCCGCGTCGGAGGGATTCACCGCGCTGGGTGTCCGGGGGGTCGGAACAATCACCGTGGGCCGCTCGCGGCCCGTTTCCTCCACCGGAGTGCCGGCGACGGTGGGCACCGGTATTTCAATGGCGTTGGCAAGGCTATTGTCACGCAATTCCGGTTCGGTTTTAACCGGCTCTGGCTCTGGCTCTGGCTCGGACACAACCGGCTCAGCCTCTGCCACTGGCATAGCCGTCTGCTCTGAAGGGCCTGCAGGCTCCTGTCGCGAGCTGACGGACAATCCGGGCCAGAATACCCAGGCCAGAATCGCGGCATTCAGTACCAGGCCAACGGCAACCCACCCCAGGACCGGCACGGATCTCTTCTTCGATTTATGGATCATCTGGACCTGCTGGCCAAGATCCGGCACACGGCCCTGACGGCGTTCCGTTTCCGATTTTCTGAGGGCATCGAGAATATAGGACATGTCAGTTAACCATCCCCTGTGACCTGAGCCGGGGGCCGCCGGATTCCAGATCGTTATTCATCTGGATAATGGTCATGGCACCGGCAATACCGTCCACCGTCAGGCCCTTGCGTTCCTGGTACCAGCGAATCTGATCTTCCACAGCCATACGGTTGACACGGTTTTCCTCCTCGCGGGAGCCGGCGTAGCGGCTGGCCAGCTCCATCATTCGTGAACCCATCCAGATCTGCTCTGAAACATCGCCCTCTTCATCATCGTCCGGGTTCTTCCGGGTATGGGCAGGCGCCTCCCACAACACGGTGAACTCACCAAACCAATAGGGTTCCAGGCTGGAGAAACTCACTTCCCGCCGGCCTTCCGGGAGCTCCAGTGTGGCACGATTCTCGTCAAGACCGCTCAGTACCGCGTACCGGCTGTTACCCTCGCCATTACGAAGTTGCAGGATGGCCGGCCGGTCCAGGTATTCCAGGCTGCGCCGGGACCCGCGGTTCTCCAAACAACGCAGGCCTTCTTCCCCGGCATAACGGCAGGCAACCGGGAACTCGGATGCGCTGTATTCAAGCCCCCAGATTCTGAACAGTTCCCGGAAGGCAGCTGGCAAACGCAACGTGTTTGCGGAAAACTCAAACTCCGGCAGGGCCTCCTCAGTGACCATTACCGGCTCTGGGGAAAGCTCCGGCACCGGTTCCGCAGGCCGCTCGACACGCTCAACCGTCCCGGACAGGACTTTTTCGTCCGCTTCGGCTGACGCATCGGGCGTCATCCAGCCGGATGCCGGCAAACGCTCCAGTGCCCAGACCGTCATGATAACAGCCATCACAATACTGGCAGCCACCAGTAACAGGTGGGATTTTCCGGAGACGGCCCCCGAACGCCGCTGGCCCGGCCTGCCATTCACTTCCCGGGACGCAGTGCGGATATGGGCAGCCGTAATCTGGTGTTCACCCTCGGCATAGGCACCCAACAAGGCGCGATCGCTGATCAGATTGATCAGCCTGGGTACGCCATGGCTGGCACGAAACAACGCCCGCACAGCGCCGCCGGTGAAAATCTCGCCCCTAAGGCCCGCGACACTGAGCCGGTAACGCAGATAGGCTTCGATTTCTTCCCGGCCCAGCGCATCCAGGTGATAGCGCGCAGTGACCCGCTGGTTCAGTTGCCTCAGCTCCGGCAGCTCCAGGATGGCCTGCAATTCCGGTTGGCCCAGCAGCACGATCTGAAGAAGTTTCTTCTCCGCAGTTTCCAGGTTGGTAAGCAGCCGCAATTGCTCCAGCACTTCGGCGGAGAGGTTCTGGGCCTCGTCGATCATCAGAACCTTGTGGCGGCCGGCGGCATGGGCCCTGAGCAGATCATCGTTGATCAGCCCCACCAGTTCCTTTATAGACGCCCCCACTTCATGGGGAATTTCAAGCTCGTCACAAATGGACGACAACAACTCCCGGGCGGACAGCCTGGGATTGAGGATCAGGGCGATATCCACATGGTCGGGAACATTCTCGATGAAACAGCGGCTGACCGTGGTCTTGCCGGTGCCGACTTCGCCGGTAATCACGATGAAACCACCCTGCCCCTGCACCCCATACATCAGGTGCGCCAGCGCTTCCTTGTGGCGCTCGCTGAGATACAGGTAGCGGGGATCGGGGGCAATCGAAAACGGGGGTTCCCGGAAGCCGAAGAAATCGTAATACATGAGTGTCCAGTCAGGTGCTCAGGCGGAGCTTGCGGGAGCCGCCATCGGGCTCCCCGGCTATCGCGGTATCATACCGCCCGGCTCCCGGGGCTGTCATCTCATGATGTGCCGGAATCGGCACTGCTTACCAGTCTCAGTTCGGCGGCCGACCGGCGTTGTTCGGTTTTCAGGCGGCGGATGCAGCGCTCCAGTGTTTTGGAAATGCGGGCATGGGAACGAATCATGGAAATCCTGGGCCAGGTGGCCCGCTCACCCTGCAATATCATCTCCCGCACCCAGGCCGGGTCGGGGTTTGACAGCATGCGGCGGTAATCCTTTAAACGGTACGAGGGTGAGATAGTCACATCACCGGAATACCGCTGCCCCATGATGGTATACATCTGGCCCGACATCTGGCGCAATATTTCCGGCTGAACCCGCTTACGCAGGTAATCAAAAATACCCTGACCGTGAAACTGGATTTCTGATTTCAGCAGGTGCATGGGCAGATTGGCAAGGTTGATCTTCTCGTCCTGGCCACGGCGGTTGAGGAAGGGCACCACATGAGGGTTGGTCTGGCTGACGATGGTGAAATTGACATCGTACAGGTGCATCAGCCGCTCGATCGGCAGGTCACTGACCACGGAACCGTCGACAAACTTCAGTCGGGACATGTAGGACAGTATGTTGCCGTGAATGTCCTTCTTCATCAGTGGCACCGGCGGGAAAATACCGGGCACCGCCGCACTGGCCAGCACAGCACTCCAGACCAGCAGGTAGGGAGACGTGTAACCACACAACAACCGTGCTTTCTGATGGGCCTGGACCGGCGACACGCTTACGTTGATCGAACGGCCACTCTTCTGGAAGGCCTCCTCAAAGGTATACTCGCCGATATTGGCCCGCAGGCATTGCTTTAACTGTTTCTGGTCCATCAGGCCGTCACCCCGCAAGGCGCTCAGCATTCCGCGCCATTTCCAGGCCCTGAGGTCGTGGTTTTCCGGCACCAGCATTTCCGGCAGCTCGGCGTCGCTGTGAACCCCTAGCATGCCGGCGATGATGGCACCGCTGCTGGAGCCGGCAATCACCTGCGGTAACAGGCCCTTTTCCCAGAGCGCCTTGATCACCCCGAAGTGGAACATGCCAAGGGTGGCACCGCCACTTAACAACAATGCGGGGCGGCCGTAACTGGTCAGGGTATCGCGGAAGAACTGAAGCTTGTCGGCAACGGGGAAGCCCGGCACCGGGGTGTCGCAGAGAAAATCCAGGGACTCGCAAACCTGGGTAATGTATTCCTCGATCAGATGCTTGGTGCCAACGCGGGAGCGGGTATACAGCGCGGTGTTGCCCATATTGCCGAGATCGTGATGAAGGCCTTCCCGTAACGCACGCTTGAGGCGCTCGAAATCATTCTGCTGGCGGTAATTTCGCAGGTTACTGAGGCGGTCGTAGATCAGTTCATAGTGATACAGGTCCGAGGCAAAATCCTCTTTCCACTCTGTATTCCCCTCCAGAAAATCGAGCTCCAGGGCCGCC
>JBHEPI010000089.1:0-11204 GCA_046260345.1 Marinobacter sp.
ACAGCCGTATCGCTATCTATCTGGAATATACCACTAGGGGTGATTCCGACGATCTGACGGCCGTCGGCACCGCTACCGCTATCCCGACACTGTCGGATGTTGATAGCAATACCTTTGCTGGAAACAGCTTCCTGCTTCGCAACGAAGACGAAAACTCCGTGTATATGCTGGATTTCACCAGCAGTACTGACTTTGTCCGCTACACCAATGAGAGCGACGCTGAAGAACAGGAAGCCGTCTATTCAAAGGGATCATGGACACTAAACCAAAACGAACTGACTTTGACAGTTGGCGGCACCGACGAGACCTTTGTCACTCTGGATGCAGGCAATCTTCTGTTCGTAGCGGACCAGGGCACTGATATTCTTACCAGCCTCTACAAAACCCAACCGGTGGTTACTGAGAGCTTTGCTGGCGAATACACCGTCAACATTCCGACCGAGAATGTGGTCAACAACTCGCTGGTAATCAACGAGAACCAGACCTGCAGTTACGACGGCACCACCTGCGAATGGCGCATCAACTCCAAAGGCCACGCTGTAATAAGCTTTGAAGGAGAGCCCGAGAAAGGCCACATCTGGCAGGTCGCCGGCCGGACCAGCGCTTTCGGATTCGTGATGAAACACGAGGACGAAGATGACATCGAGCCGGGCTTCATGACCCGAGACTAAACCAGGCGTAACTGAAAGGGGCTTGTCAGCCAATCAGCCGACAAGCCCCTTTCAGTCTTTTCAGTCCTCATCGATGCCCCACGCGGTACCAAACAAGCCCACCCGTCAATCAATGCATTAAAGTGTAGAGCTTACGCCGATAAGTACGCACATCCGGATTGTTGTTGCCCAGCTTGTCGAACAGCTCAATCAGTGTCGTTTTCGCCACTTCATCCTTGTATTTGCTGTCTACCTGCATCAGGCGGATCAGCAGCTCCATGGCTTCGGCGTTGTTCTCCTGCAGGATGTGGTGCAAGGCCAGCAGATGCAAGGCGTTGGGGTCTTTCGGGTCTTTGTCCAGGGCATCTTGCAGCTCATGAACCGGTGGCAGTTCGGCAGACGCCTTGAGGAATTTCAGGCGGGCCGCCAGCTGCTTGGCCTGATGCTGCATTTTCTCTTCCGGCGGCAGGCTTTCCAATACCTGTTCGGCGGTTTCCAGGTCGCCCAGTTCTGCCTTCAGCTGGGCCAGGTCAATCAGTACTTTCAGATCTTCCGGGTCGTTCCGGTTCATTTCGGTGAGCACCGCCAGTGCGGCTTCCACATCGCCCTCTTCCCACAGCCTGTGAGCCTTGTCGTAGGGGGCTTCCTCGTCTTCGGGGATCTCGATGTGCTTGTCGAGAATCTTGCGGATTTCGCTTTCCTGCAGCGCGCCATTGAAGCCGTCAACGGCCTGGCCGTCTTTTACCAGGATGACGGTGGGCAGGCTGCGCACGCCCAGGCTGCCGGTGAGTTGCTCCTGCTCGTCGGCGTTCACTTTAGCGAGCATGAAGCCACCCCTGTACTCATCCGCCAGCTTTTCCAGCACCGGCGTCAGCTGCTTGCAGGGGGCGCACCACTCTGCCCATACATCAATCAGTATCGGCGTTTTGGACGATGCTTCCATAACACTCTGCTGGAAGTTGTCCATGGTGGCTTCAAAAATATACGGCGAGTTGCTCATGGGTGACACCTGAATGTGGGTTCCTGAAAAGTCATAATCGGATTGTTGTTGGTTGTTGGGGCTGAGAGCAGAAATTCAAGGCTACTCCACGCCTTGAAATAATCGCCGGCGCCGCTACATAGGCAAGAGGCCCGGGAGCACCGCTCCCTGGATAACAATCCCGGAGGATGCTTGCACGGTATGAACGACGACAACCGCGACGACACTTTTGAGGCACCCGAAGAAGACCTGGCTGAATACATCGGTGAGAGCGAAAACAGCAAGAGCCTGGTGCTGCCGAAACAGCAGATGCCCAGGCGCATGTATGTTCTGCCCGTATCCAACCGGCCATTCTTCCCGGCGCAGGTGCAGCCGATTGTGGTTAACCAGAACCCCTGGCAGGAAACGCTGAAACGGGTGGGAGAAACCGACCACAAGGTGTTGGGTATCTGTTTCGTGAAAGACAGCGACCCCGAACAGGGCATTCCGGGCAGTGAAGAACTGGAAACCACCGGCTGTGCCGTGCGGGTTCACCATGCCCAGGGGGAAAATGGCAAGGTGCAGTTTATCGCGCAGGGCCTGCAACGATTCCGCATCACCCAATGGCTGCGCCGCCGGCCACCTTACCTGGTGGAAGTGGAATACCCGGAAGAGCCCGATGAGCCGGCCGACGAACTGAAGGCTTACACCCTGGCCATTATCAGCTCCATCAAGGAACTGCTGCGCACCAATCCGCTCTATGGCGAGGAGGTAAAGCAGTACCTGTCCCGTTTCGGGCCGGACGACAGCTCACCTCTGGCGGACTTCGGCGCTTCCATGACCAGTGCACCCGGGCACGAACTGCAGGAAGTGCTCAACACGGTGCCCCTGTTGCGGCGCATGGAGAAAGTGCTGTTGCTGATGGCGAAAGAGCAGGAAGTGGCACGCCTGCAAAGTGAAATCAGCGAGGAAGTGAACGAAAAGGTGCAAAAGCACCAAAGGGAGTTTTTCCTCAAGGAACAACTGAAAGTCATCCAGCGCGAACTGGGCATGGCCAAGGACGACAAGACGGCCGACGCCGAGCGCTTCCGCGAGCGTATGGAAAAACTGAACCCGCCAGAGCAGGTTCAGGAACGTTTTGATGACGAACTGCAGAAGCTTCAGGTACTGGAGCAGGGCTCACCGGAATACGGCGTTACCCGCAATTATCTTGACTGGCTTACCCAGGTGCCCTGGGGCATGACCTCAGAAGACCATTTCGATCTAGCGGAAGCCCGCCGCATCCTGGACCGTGACCACGACGGACTGGACGACGTTAAAAACCGCATTATCGAGTTCCTCGCCGAGGGCACGTTCAAGGGTGAAGTCAGCGGCTCCATCCTGTTGCTGGTGGGCCCGCCGGGTGTGGGCAAAACATCCATTGGCCACTCCGTGGCTGACGCGCTGGGCCGCAAGTTCTACCGCTTAAGCGTCGGCGGCATGCGCGACGAAGCCGAAATCAAGGGTCACCGCCGGACCTATATCGGCGCCATGCCCGGAAAATTCGTGCAGGCGCTGAAAGATTCGAAAGTGTCGAACCCGGTGATCATGCTGGACGAAATCGACAAGATAGGCGCCTCCTTCCAGGGCGATCCGGCCTCCGCACTGCTGGAAACCCTGGACCCGGAGCAGAACCGGGAGTTTCTTGATCACTACCTGGACGTGCGCATGGACCTGTCCAAGGTATTGTTCATCTGCACCGCGAACCAGCTGGACACCATCCCGCGGCCATTGCTGGACCGCATGGACGTTATTCGGCTGTCCGGCTACATCGCCGAAGAAAAGCTGGCCATCGCCAAGCACTACCTGATGCCACGGCTACTCAAACGTGCCGGCCTGCTAAAAAAACAGATGAACATCACCGACGCGGCGATCAAGCAGATCATCGAAGGCTATGCCCGGGAAGCCGGCGTGCGGGGCCTGGAAAAGCTGCTGCACAAAGTCATCCGCAAGGGCATCGTGCGATTGCTGGAACATCCGGATCAGCCGGTAAAAGTGGGCGTGAGTGACCTGCAAACCTATCTTGGGCAGCCGGCATTCCGCAAAGAAAAATCCCTCAAAGGCACCGGTGTAGTGACCGGCCTGGCCTGGACCGCCATGGGCGGCGCCACCCTGAGCATTGAAGCTTCACGTATCCACAGTACGCAGCGCGGTTTCAAGCTTACCGGGCAGTTGGGGGATGTGATGAAGGAGTCCGCCGAAATTGCCTACAGCTATGTGTCGTCAAACCTGAAGCGATTCAAGGGCGACCCGACCTTCTTCGACAAATCCTTCGTGCACCTGCACGTACCCGAGGGCGCCACCCCGAAGGACGGCCCCAGCGCTGGCGTCACCATGGCCACTGCCCTGCTGTCCATCGCCCGTAAGGAAGCCCCGCAGCAGAACATCGCCATGACCGGGGAACTGACCCTCACCGGCCAGGTACTGCCCGTTGGCGGCATCCGCGAAAAAGTCATCGCGGCAAGACGCCAGAAAATCGGCAACCTGATTCTGCCGGAAGCCAACCGGGGGGATTACGAGGAACTGCCCGATTATTTGAAGGAAGGCCTGACGGTGAATTTTGCCAAGCAGTACAGCGATGTGTTCCAGGTGTGTTTCGGGGACAGGCCGAAGAAGGGGACTTCGGTGCATTGATCTATCCGGGTTGTCGGATTACGGCGTCGCCTAATCCGACCTACGCGGGAACCATCGACCTCGGAAATCGTAGGTCGGATTAGGCGACGCCGTAATCCGACAAATCGCCGAGACCATATGCCCAAGTACGAATCGGTCCCGGGACGGGGTTACCTTTTCTGCCAGAAAAAGGTGTCTGAGCGAAGCGAGTTCTTTTTCCAAAGAAAAGGTAACCCCACCCCGGGACCAGCCACCTGGCTCAGGCCTTTGCCTTCCACCCATCCTCACGAAGCACGGGCCCGACATCCAGAACCGGCGATGCATCAATGTCGTCTGCGTCCATCATATTGGCCACCCGCTGCAGGGATGCCAGAATCATCGTCTGCTCCCACTCTGCGAGACTCTGGAACTTCTTGATAAAATCCTCCTGCAACGGCTGTGGGGCGCGGGCCAGGATGTCGACGCCCTCCTCCGTGAGATGGGCATGCACCTTACGCTTGTCCTGTGTGCTGCGAACACGGTAAACCAGCTTGCGGTGTTCCAGCCTGTCCAGAATCGTGGTGACCGTGGCCTGGCTGAGGCTGACCTTATCGGCAATGGTTCCAATCGTCACTTCGCCCAGATCGCGTATGCTCCGCATGATCAGCAGCTGGGGCCCTGTCAGCCCGGCATGTTTGCTAAGACGCTTGGAATGCAGATCTGTTGCCCGGATGACCCGGCGCAACGCCACCAGAACCTCTTCATAGTTGTTCAACACACCCCTCCACTTTGTCGTCACCCGATTATTTATACCACGAACTATTAGAGGTCTTTGCTCCGGATATTGCAAGCCGTAGTCACCGCACCGCCGGGCAAACTCAGGAAGCTGCTATTGCACTGACCTGCCAGCGCTTTTACGTATTTCAGCATTTTTTCCGCCAGCCACTATGCTAAGGTCACTACCTTGTTGAACTTCCGCAAAATGGACACGGCCAGATGAATACCGGAATACAGAACACCCTATTGCGTCACTCTCGCGGGAAATCACTGACAACCTTCATCGCCTCATTCTTTCTGCTGCTTCTTGCCAGCGCGGGAACCATGGCTCAGGAACCGGGTGAGGATCTCACTGCGGAAGATGTGCAGCAGCGTATCGATTCCCTGGAAGAGCCCATGTACACGCCATTTGTTGAGCTGTACCTGCTGGAGGAAAGCAAGGCCCTGCGCAAGGAAATGATGAACACCCGCGCAGAGTTGATTGAAAAGGTGGTAGACAAGGAACTGTCCGTGGCCGATAAGACCATGTCCTATGCCACCGACACCGTTACCTATTTCTTCTACCTGATTGCCGGTGCAACTTCCATTCTGGTGGTCATAGGCTGGAATTCCATTCGTGACATGCGCAACCAGCTGACGAGCCTGGCCGAAAAGCGGGTCAACGAACTGGTGGTGGAGTACGAGAAGCGCCTGGAATTCATTGAGGAACAGCTGCGACAGAAATCCGATATCATCCATCAGAACCAGGCGGAGATAGAACGCACCAACGAGGTGCACTCCCTTTGGCTGAAGGCCAGCCAGGAAACCTCCCAGCAAAACAAGATTTCTGCCTACGACACCATTCTGGACCTGCGCCCGGACGACGTGGAAGCGCTCAGCTATAAAGCGGACGCCGTGCTGGAAATGCAGGAACCCCTCTGGGCCATCAGCCTGTGCCAGCGTGCGCTGAAACTGGCACCAGATAACGGTCACGCCCATTACCAGCTGGCCTGCGCCTATGCTGAAATTGGCCGTTGGGATGATGCCGTGGCCACACTGCAGAAGGCGATTGATATTTCCGAGGCCTATAAAGACGATGCGTCGGTTGACCCCAGCTTTGAACAGCTTCGGGATCACGAAAGCTTCCGGAAACTCATATTCCCGGAAGACGGGGAGCAGTCCGACGCCTGATGCGACATACCGGCACAGTCTTTGCTGTACTTCCGGCGAGACGTGTTCCGCTAAACATGGCCTACATGACCGCTTGACAAGGTGGCATGTGTGGTGTTTGTTTAAATCGCTGAGAACATAAGAATAACCTGAAACAGGACAGACCCAATGAGTACACCAGTCAAGAAACTCGTAACTGCTATTGGTACTTCTATCGCGGTAATGGGCGCAGGCCACGCTGCCGCTGAAATCAAGGTCGGTATTGCCGGCCCGATGACCGGCCCTGTGGCCCAGTATGGCGACATGCAGTTCTCCGGTGCCCGCATGGCGATCGAACAGATCAACGCTGCCGGCGGCGTTATGGGAGAGCAACTTGTCGCCGTTGAACAGGACGACGTCTGTGATCCCAAGCAGGCCGTATCCGTTGCCAACAACATGGTCAACGAAGGCGTGCGCTTCGTGATCGGGCATCTGTGCTCCAGCTCAACGCAGCCGGCTTCCGATATCTATGAGGACGAAGGCATCCTGATGGTCACGCCGGCTTCCACCAGCCCGGCTATCACCGAGCGTGGTTATGAACTGGTGTTCCGCACCATCGGCCTGGACAGCATGCAGGGTCCGGTTGCAGCCAACTATCTGATCAGCCAGGATCCGGAAAGCGTTGCCGTTATCCACGACAAGCAGCAGTACGGTGAAGGCATCGCCACCGCAGTACGTGACACCCTCGAGGAGGGCGGTGTTGAAGTGGCGATGTTCGAAGGCATTACTGCCGGCGCCAAGGACTTCTCATCGCTGGTGACCAAGCTTCGCCAGGCCGATGTGGACTACGTCTATTACGGCGGTTACCACCCGGAACTGGGTCTGATCCTGCGTCAGGCGCGCCAGGCCGACCTGGACACCATCTTCATGGGCCCGGAAGGCGTTGGTAACAAGGACATCAACACCATCGCTGGCGATGCTGCAGAAGGTCTGCTGGTAACCCTGCCACCGAGCTTCGATGAAAAAGAGGAAAACCAGGAACTGGTCCAGGCCTTTGAAGAAAAAGGCGAAGATCCGTCCGGTCCTTTCGTACTCACCTCCTACACGGCTGTGCAGCTGATTGCTGATGGCATTGAAGCCGCCAACTCAACCGATCCGTTCGATGTTGCCGAAGCCCTGCGCGAAGGCACCTTCCAGACGCCAATCGGTACCGTTGAGTACGATAGCAAGGGCGACATGGAATCGTTCGAGTTTGTTGTCTATGAATGGCATTCAGATGGCAGCAAAACTCCGGTAAACTGAGCCGAAATCGTTAACAAACGGTAATTATGAGAACACCTTCTCACCGCGATCCGGGAGAAGGTGTTTTTCTAGGCTCCTGTTGACCCTGCACACAGTACGCCGGTATCCCGGCACGTGCCTGTATGCAGTCGAGGGGCAGGCTATCGGAGTCTCAAACAGATGCAGGATTTCCTCTACTTTTTCCAGCAGCTCATTAACGGGCTGACGATCGGGAGCACCTACGCCCTGATTGCCATCGGTTATACGATGGTTTACGGCATCATCGGCATGATCAACTTTGCCCATGGTGAGATTTACATGATCGGTGCCTATACTGCACTGATCGCTATTACCGGCCTCGCGGCTCTGGGCATAGCATGGTTGCCACTGGTGCTGATTGTGGCGCTGCTTTGCGCAATGATTGTCTCCAGCTCCATGGGCTGGGCAGTGGAACGGGTAGCCTACAGGCCAGTCCGGGGTAGACACCGGCTGATCCCGCTGATCTCGGCCATTGGCATGTCCATTTTCCTGCAGAACTATGTCCACCTGGCACAAGGCTCCCGCAACGTCGGTTTCCCGGACCTGATCGACGGCGGCTTCCGCTTCGGCGCGGCTGATTCGTTCCAGACATCCATTTCCTACATGCAGATCACTATTTTCATAACCACCCTGGTTTGCATGACAATTCTCTCCCTGTTCATCACTCGTTCCCGCATCGGCCGCGCCTGCCGCGCCGTGTCACAGGACCTGGGCATGGCGAACCTGCTCGGCATCGACACCAACCGCATCATTTCCGCCACATTCGTGATTGGTGCCGCGCTGGCTGCGGTTGCCGGCCTGCTGCTGGGCATGTATTACGGCTCGATCGACCCGCTGTTCGGATTCATTGCGGGGCTCAAGGCCTTCACCGCAGCAGTACTCGGCGGCATCGGAAGCATTCCGGGCGCCATGCTCGGCGGTCTCATCCTCGGCGTTGCCGAGAGCATGACCTCCGGTTATCTCAGCGGTGAGTACAAAGACGTGGTCTCCTTCGGGCTGCTGATCCTGATCCTGCTATTCAAACCCACCGGCCTGCTCGGCAAACCGGAGGTAGAGAAGATCTGATGGCTGCTCATAACCTGAAACACGCGCTGTTTTGCGCCTTCATCACGCTTATCATCTCCTATCCGATTCTCGGCTTTGACCTTCAGGGCCGGGGCACTTCTGTCGTTCTTGAAGGCGTGGATGTCACTACCTCCATCGGTGTCCTGCTGGCGGTTATCATTGTCTTTGTGTTCCAGCTCTACCGGGAGACCATTATCGGCTCCCTGCGCCAACTGCCTGCCATCAATCCGCTCGCCAACCGCGAACCGATGGAGCAGAGCAAACGGCTGAAACTGGAGTCCACCCTGCTCACACTGATGGTCATCGGCGCCCTGATCTGGCCTTTTATCGCTTCGCGGGGCGCTGTAGACCTGTCGACGCTGGTACTGATCTACGTCATGCTGGCGCTCGGGCTTAATGTTGTCGTTGGTCTGGCGGGCCTGCTGGACCTTGGCTACGTGGCCTTCTATGCGGTGGGGGCCTATTCGTTTGCCCTGCTATCCCAGTATTTCGGGATTTCGTTCTGGTTTGCCCTGCCCATTGGCGCCGGGCTTGCCGCCCTGTTCGGGCTGGTGCTCGGCTTTCCGGTGCTGAGATTGCGGGGGGACTACCTCGCCATTGTCACCCTGGGGTTCGGCGAGATTATCCGTATCCTGCTGAACAACATGACCAGCCTGACCGGCGGCCCCAACGGCATCGGCGGCATTCCGGACCCGACCCTGTTCGGCATGGAGTTCGGCCGCCGGGTCAAGGAAGAAGGCAACACGTCTTTCCACGAGACCTTCGGCATTGCCTATAGCGGCGAGCACAAGGTGATCTTCCTGTACCTGATCGCCCTGGTACTGGCGGTGATCACCGCTGTCGCCATTCGCCGGCTGATGCGTATGCCGGTTGGCCGCGCCTGGGAAGCCCTGCGTGAAGACGAGATAGCCGCCAAGTCCCTCGGGCTGAGCCGCACTGCAGTCAAGCTGTCTGCATTCACCATTGGTGCCTTCTTTGCCGGATTTGCGGGCACGGTGTTTGCGTCCAAGCAGGGCTTTATCAGCCCGGAGTCATTTGTGTTCCTCGAGTCCGCGATCATCCTCGCGATTGTTGTGCTGGGCGGCATGGGCTCGCAGATGGGCGTGATCCTCGCGGCCATCGCCGTCACCATCCTGCCGGAACTGGCAAGGGAGTTCTCCGAATACCGGATGCTGATCTTCGGTGCTGCCATGGTACTGATGATGGTCTGGCGGCCCCAGGGCCTGATGCCCATGCGACGCATCCATATCGAACTGAAACGGCAGGAGTGACGGGTAATGCTTGAAGTACAGAATCTGTCAATGCGCTTCGGCGGCCTGCTGGCAGTGGACCAGGTGTCGCTGGACGTACAGGAACACGAAATCGTGGCGATTATCGGGCCCAACGGGGCCGGTAAAACCACAGTCTTTAACTGCATGAGCGGGTTCTACAAGCCTAGCGGTGGCAAGATCCTGTTTGAAGGCGACGAGATCCAGGGCAAGCCGGATTACAAGATCTCCCGCCTCGGCCTGGTGCGTACCTTTCAGCACGTGCGCCTGTTCAACCGTATGACGGTGGTGGAGAACCTGCTGGTAGCCCAGCATCGCCACCTCAACACCAACCTGATCTCCGGCATTCTTAAAACTCCTAACTACCGGGAAAAAGAGCAGAAATCCCTGGACCGCGCGGCCTACTGGCTTGACCGGGTCGGACTGACCGAGATGGCGAACCGGGATGCCGGTAACCTGGCCTATGGCCAGCAACGCCGGCTTGAAATTGCCCGCTGCATGGTTACCGAACCCAAGCTGCTGATGCTGGACGAGCCGGCTGCAGGCCTGAATCCGGCGGAAACCAAGGACCTGAACCAGCTGATCATCAGCCTGAAGGAGGACTACAACGTCTCCGTGGTACTGATCGAGCACGATATGAGCCTGGTGATGGATATCTCCGACCGCATCAACGTGGTCAACCAGGGCCGGCCCCTGGCCAGCGGCACGCCGGATGAAATCCGCCGCAACGACGACGTTATCAAAGCCTATCTGGGTGAGGCCTGAGGAATTTCCATGCTAGTACTAGAAGATGTGCATACCCATTACGGCAAGATCGAAGCGCTCCATGGCGTGTCCGTTGAAGTCAACAAGGGTGAAATCGTTTCGCTGATCGGCGCTAACGGCGCAGGCAAAACCACGTTGCTGATGACCGTCTGCGGTAACCCACAGGCCACCTCCGGCCGGGTTATATTCCAGGGGCGTGATATCACCCGGGACATGACATCGAACATCATGCGTTCGGGAATCGCCATCGTACCGGAAGGCCGGCGCGTGTTTTCCGGTCTGACGGTGGAAGAAAACCTCCACATGGGCGGTTTTTTCAACACCAAGTCGGAAATCCGCAAGAGCCAGGACCACGTCTACGAACTGTTTCCACGCCTGAAGGAACGGGAGCACCAGCGTGCCGGTACCATGTCCGGTGGTGAACAGCAGATGTTGGCCATCGGGCGGGCGCTGATGAGTAAACCGAATATGATCATCCTGGATGAGCCTTCACTGGGTCTGGCCCCGCTGGTGATCAAACAGATTTTCGAGATTATCGGCCATTTGCGTGAAGAAGGGATTACGGTGTTCCTGGTAGAGCAGAACGCCCATCAGGCCCTGAACCTGGCAGACCGGGGCTACGTGCTGGAAACCGGGCGCATC
>JBHEPI010000130.1:0-19173 GCA_046260345.1 Marinobacter sp.
GGTTAATGGACTTAACTAAGGTCAAAGCCGGCATCACTGTCCCCGAGTTCGGGGTAAGTTAATGGCATGAGCCGTATACGTGGCCCGTATGTACGGTTCTGTGAGAGGGATGAGGCGGTGACGCCTCACCCTACTCGATGTGTCTGCTTCGCTGGTTGGTCGGCACCGGTGATGGTCGAAACCGGTGCAGGCGGTCAGATACGGGATCAGGCTGGTGCATTCCGGATGCTGTTAACGCATATTCAACTCACTGAAATACCAGTGCTATTCGTTCTTATGGCGGGTGGCACGGGGGTTGCTTTTAAAACCTGAACAACTGGTCAATTAAAGATCGACGGAATCCGCCGGTGCTTACAGGAGAGACTCAATGGCATTACGAACACGTGCAGCCCTCAGTGGCTCGATTATGATGGCCGGTATTCTGGCCCTTTCACCAGTGTCAGCTGAGGAGCTGGACAAGGTGGTTTTCGGTACCAACTGGTATGCCCAGGCCGAGCACGGCGGCTTCTACCAGGCCCTGGCCACTGGCCTGTACGAGGATTACGGGCTGGATGTGGAAATCAAAATGGGTGGTCCGCAGGTCAACGGCACTCAGTTGCTGGTCTCCGGTCGTTATGACCTGCTCATGGGCTACCCCATCGGTAACATCAACTCAGTTGAAAAGGGGCTGCCGGTCAAGACGGTGGCCGCGTCGATGCAGGGCGATCCCCAGGCACTGATTGCCCACCCTCATGTCGAATCTCTCGAGCAGGTGAAGGAAGAAGGGCTGCCGGTTTATATCGCCTCTTTTGCCCATTCCACGTTCTGGCCGTGGCTGAAGTCGGAATACGGGTTTGAGGATGATGTGGTCCATGCCTACACCTTCAGCGTGGCGCCGTTTCTGAATGACAAGGACATCGTTCAGCAGGGTTACCTGTCATCCGAACCTTTTGCAATCCGCAAGGGTGGTGTCGAGCCCAATGTCTTCCTGTTGTCCGACTACGGTTACCCTCCCTACGCCACCACCATTGAAACCACTACCGACATGATTGAGGGGCGGCCGGAGGTGGTGAAGCGGTTCGTGCAGGCGAGCATGGAGGGCTGGAAAAGCTATCTGGACAATCCAAAACCGGGTAACGAGCTGATCAGGGAGCAGAACCCGGAAATGACCCCGGAACAGATCGCCTATGGCATTGAGAAGATGAAGGAATACGAGCTGGTGACCGGTGGCGATGCCCAGACCATGGGCATAGGCATCATGACCGAGGAGCGCTGGCAGAAGATCAAGGACTTCATGGTGGAGACGGATCTGGCCTCTGAGGACCTGGATCTGAGTGACGTCTTTACCCTCGAGTTCTTGCCCGAAGAGCCAGTGCTGCCTTAAACAAAAAGCACTCAACACCCTGATGCCGGCCGGTTGTTGATGCCGGCCGGCCCCGGAGAATGCATTATGACAGCGACCAAGGTGACGCCCCTGAACCCGGCGTCGGAAACAGAATCCGCTCTTGAGAAAGTCGGCACGGTTGCAAAACGTCCGGTCCTTGAGGTGGAAGGTGTCGACAAGGTCTATGGCAATGGCACCGTAGCACTGAAGCGCGCTGGTCTTACCGTACGGCAGGGCGAATTTGTCAGCCTTCTGGGGCCTTCAGGCTGCGGCAAGAGCACGCTGCTGAGAATTATGGCCGGTCTGGGCGATGTGACCACCGGCTCCGTGAAATGGTGGGAACAGGATTACGATGTGGTGGGCAGCAAAGGGCGCAAGCTGGCTTTCGTGTTCCAGAACGCCACTCTGATGCCCTGGGCGCGGGTCCGCAAGAACGTTCGCCTGCCTCTGGATCTGGAACAGGCCGGCAAGTCATCGGAAGTGGACCAGAAGATTGACGATGCCCTCCGTATGGTTGGCCTGAAGGGGTTTGACGAGAGCTTCCCGCGGGAGCTGTCCGGCGGTATGCAGATGCGCGCCTCTATTGCTCGCGCCATGATCACCGCGCCCAATCTTTTGCTGATGGATGAACCCTTCGGTGCTCTGGATGAGATGACCCGCAACAAACTTAACGATGATGTGCTCAAGCTGTGGAAGGAAAAAGGCTGGACCATTGTGTTTGTGACCCACAGTGTCTACGAGGCAGTGTACCTGTCCAGCCGGGTGGTGGTGATGGCCGCCCGCCCGGGGCGGATCGTGGATGACATTACTATCGACCAGCCCTATCCGCGGTCGCCGGACTTCCGGGTGTCCACCGAATTCGCAGGCTATTGCCGTCAGGTATCCCAGGCCCTGGAGCGCGCCAGTGCCATGGGTGAAGACCGCGAGGAGGACCAGCTATGAATACGCCCCTAATCCATAACGAACGCTTCGTACAGATTGCCGCGCCGGTGCTGGTGGGTGTGCTGGTGCTTTTGATGTGGCAGCTTGCCGTGATGGCGTTCGAGGTTCCCAAGTATCTGGTTCCCAGTCCGATGGATATCGGGCAGTCGCTGGTGACCGACTTCCCGTCATTGTTTAGTGCCCTGCTGATGACCCTGAAGGTGACCTTCCTGGCCTTTGCCATTGCGGTGATTTTCGGAGTGGCCGCGTCTTTGTTGTTCGTGCAAAGCAAGTGGATCGAAATCAGCCTGTTCCCCTACGCCGTGCTGATGCAGGTAACCCCGGTCGTCGCCATCGCGCCGCTGATTATCATCTGGGTGGACGATACCACCTGGGCGCTGACTGTCTGCGCGGTAATCGTGGCCATCTTTCCGATCATTTCCAACACCACCCTGGGGCTGCGCAGTGTCGACCCGAATCTGCTGAGCATGTTCCGCATGTATCGGGCCAGCCGCTGGGAGGAGCTGGTGCGCCTGCGGATACCCGGTGCCCTGCCATATTTCTTCGGTGGCCTGCGTATAAGTTCCGGCCTGGCGCTGATTGGTGCCGTGGTGGCAGAGTTCGTGGCCGGCACCGGTGGCGCCAAAGCCGGGTTGGCCTACATGATCCTGCAGTCCGGCTACAACCTGCAGATTCCCAGGATGTTCGCCGCCCTGCTCCTGATTACCGTCACCGGTATTCTGCTGTTTGCCCTGATGGTGTGGATGTCCGATAGGGCCCTGCGAAACTGGCATGAGAGTGCACTGAAGATTGAGCACTGACTGTGCCCGGACCTTTCGGGTCAAAGCCTGCGGTCAACTTCCGAAGAAAAATGAATCTTCCCTGATTTCGCACCAATTAAAATAGACTCGGATTGGATCTGAGCCAGATCGGCTGTAGCCTTCACATCAATTCAAGGTGTTGAACATTGTCACCATGATAGATTCGGAAAATGCCAAGTGAACTTTAGACAAACCGCTACCCCGGCGCGATGTAAGCTGCTTTGTACCATCAAACTCGGGTCGGCCATTTCCAAATATTTTTATGCGGAAGCCGGCGACACCGCAAGAGATGCTGGCAGATGCGCTGTGTGTCAACCGGTTCCGAGGACGTTGTCAGAATGATTAATCGTAAATACCACAGGATTGTTTTTTCGTTTTTCATGTCGTTATTGATGTCCTGCATTATGTCACTGGTCATCAGTATTTATAACGTCGGTTGGGTAAGCGATATTGTTTCGATTTGGCTAAGCGCCTGGGCTTTTGCCTTTGTTGTTGCCTTCCCCACGATATTTCTGGTGTCGCCTATTGTTCACAAACTTGTTGGCCTGGTTTTGAAAGAAGCTGATTAGTCTGGCATAGCGTGACACCATCATCTGTATATGCATTCAGAGTTGTTCAACGAGTCTCCGCTGTTTTGGGTCAGGGTCAGATAGAAAAAAACACGAAAACTGGGCAGCGGTCATGCCTAGTTGAACATTTACCAGGAATAACTTAGGGAATGGTAGGTCTTTCGAAGAAGTAAAAGGTATAACTTGCTAAATTTCTGCTTAAATGGCCCGCCCGAGAGGATTCGAACCTCTGACCTCCGCCTCCGGAGGGCACTACTCTGGGGTGTTTTAACACGGTGTTGGTCGGGGTAATTCGAGGTGGTTCAAGCAGTTAGGTAGTGCTAAGATTCTCCTGAAAAACCCTTTTTATACCGTTAGTTGCACGATTTGCGCCGATTGTGGGCACAGAAATGTCTGGTTGCAATTGTCCGAAATGGGCCAATATGATTGTTGCCCTATGCGCTACATTTCCCACTTTACGCAGTCGCTCAGTGATAGACAACCTATCAAATTCTGTCCGGTTTTGGTTGGCCAGAAACGGACAACCTCGGTGCTGGCGCCGTCAGTTCGAGGAGCCTTAACTGTATTCTCGACTCAAACAATTAAGGCACCGTTATGAAGGGTTGGCGGTTTAGCCTACAGCAATTTGTCCATGACCGATGACGCCGGATCCAGCCAATAAAAGAGGATCTGCATTTTAACGTAAGCCCCGGAACAATATGGCCCGCCCGATATAGAGCCTCTCCTCCGGAGCTCCCCGGTTTTTGAGTCAAGGGTTGCATTCTGCTGTGACAAGGCTCTGCCCAGGCCTGTGCTGCCCTATGCCAATCCATATCGGGCGATTCAAGGTCGTCGCTACGGGGGGCTGTACCGGCACCTGTTTATTCATGATCTCGGGGCAACTGGAAGGTTCCATTTCGAACCACTTTGAATAGCAGATCCTGCTTGACCAGGTCCCCCTGCTCATCAAATTGATGGAATCCGGTGACCCCCTGCCATTTTTCCATGGCGTTCAATGCGTCGGCAACGGCCTCGGGGGCCGGTGTGCCTGCATTTTCCATGGCCCTAGCCAGCAGCCGTAGTGTGTCGTAGCCCTTGGCAGCGGCGGTATCGGGCTGTTCATCAAAGCGCGCTTTATAACGTGCCACAAAATCATCGACTCCTGCTGCATCGAGGTCCGGGTGGAAAGTGGAGGCCACCAGGACTCCTTCGAGGGAAGGGTCGGCACCCGGCAGTCGGGGAGAGTCCAGGCCGGCGCCCGCGACGATCGGCTGGGTGATTCCGGTTTCCCGGGCGACCCGTATGATATCCGCCCCATCGGGCAGAGTACTGGCGATGAAAATGGCGTCGAACTGGTAGAAGTCGCGCCATTCGGTCAGCACCTGGCGGTATTCGCCGGTCCGGGTGGTGTGAGAGCGTCGGTCCATCACCCGCAGGCCCTGTTCATTGGCGTGGAATTCGAACCAGTTGGCCAGGTCCAGGCCGTAGTTATTGTCCGGGTAATAGACCATCACTCGCTCATGTCCCTGCTCCAGCATCCGCTCCACAATCTGACGGGCACTGCGGTTGTTTTCCGGGGTGGTGCGGAAGATCAGATCGTTCGCCGGGGAGGTGAGCTCCGAGCCCTCGGCCCCCGGTGCCAGCATCAGCAGGCCGTTGTACTGGTAGGTGGGGGCTGCCGCCGTGGCGACGTAGGTGTTGAGGTGGCCGATGACAGCCATTACGTTTGGGTTGTCGGCAAACGACTGGGCAATGACCATGCCCTCGTCCACCGAGCCTTTGTCGTCACGGTGCATTAATTTCAGGGGTCTTCCCAGTACCCCTCCGCGGTCGTTGATGTCATCCAGTGCCATGGCCAGCCCGTTGCGCAGGGTGTTCTTGGGATGGTCCTCGGGCCAGGCGATACCAATGTTAATGGGCTGGCTGTCATCCTCGGCCAGTGCCTGGCGCTGCTCCTGAACCGACGGCTCAAGGCAGCCGGCCAGCAGCACCAGGGCAAGAAGGGTTGCACAATTTCGGGAAAAGCGTCTCATCATGCCACCTGTCGTTGGGCGAGCCGGGTGAAGAGTCCGTCCCGGCGGATAAGTTCGTCGTAGCTGCCAGTTTCGGCAATCCGGCCCTCGTCCATCACCACGATCCGGTCGGCGTTGCGGATGGTACTGAGCCGGTGGGCGATCACCACCCGGGTGGCCTCCAGCTGTGCCAGGCTCTGGCCCACCAGTTGTTGAGTATGGTTGTCCAGGGCGCTGGTGGCTTCGTCCAGGAACAGTACGCGGGGGCGATGCACAATCGCCCGGGCGATGAGCAGCCGTTGCTTCTGCCCGCCGGAGAGTGTGCCACCGTCGCCACTGACCATGGTGTGCATGCCCATGGGCATGTCCCGGATGTCCGTCTCCAGGCCGCTGAGGCGGGCCGCTTCTTCCGCGTCTGCCATGGTCAGACGGTGTGAGCCGATAATGTTGGAGAAGATGTCGCCATCCAGCAGCTGGCCATTTTGCAGTACCACGCCCAGCTGGCGACGAACCGCCCCCACATCCAGGGTGGCCAGGTCGTGATCGTCGTAGCTGACGGTGCCCTGCCAGGGCTGCTCGAACCCCAGCAGCAACCTCAGCAAGGTCGACTTGCCGGAGCCGGAGGTGCCGACAACGGCCACGAACTCACCCTCCCGGATGTCGAGGGAGACGTCGGACAGCACCGGTGGATCGTCCCGGGAATAGCCAAAGGACACGTTCTGAACACTGACATGCCCCTGGAGCCTGCCGGGTGACGCCTGGTTGTCATCCACCTCCGGGGCGGTATGCAGGATCGGTGTCGCCCGCTCGTACAGGGGGATGATGCCCAGCGCCCCCATGGCCGTTTCCGTCAGCCCCAGCATGGCACCGAGAAAGGTACCGAAAGCGGCATTGAAGGCCAGGAACTCGCCGGTGGTCAGCTCAGGGCCCGACTCCGGCAGGGCCATAATGGCAAACAGCACGATGGCGCTGATCAGTGGGTAGGCGCCTGACATGACGGTGACCAGGTTGCGGACTTTCTCGGCCCGTACCTGTCGGCTGACCTGGTCGCGGAAGCCCTGTGCCCAGCGGGCAAACGCCCGGTGCTCGGCGGCGCTTGCCCGCAGCTTGCCGATGCCACTGAGCAGTTGCAGCAGCACGCCGGAAAGCCGCCCCTCGATACCGGCAATGTCCCGCTCCAGCCTCAGCACCACAAAGCTGCAGCCGCCGCTGATCGCCATGGCAACCAGCACCACTACAAGTGCCGCCAGGGCCAGGGTACTGCTGTAGTAGAACATCAGGCCCAGTGTCATCAACGAGAACAGGGAGCCGATGGCGCTGTTGATGGTGGTGCCGGAAAGCTCCTGGCGGATGGCGGTGATGCCGTTGGCCCGGGAGGCCAGGTCACCGGCGGTGTAGCCCCGGAAGAAGGTGGCCGGCAGTTTCAGCAGGCGGTCCCACACTGCGGATTGCATGTTGCCGTCCATCCGGCCCTCCACCCGCAACTGGCTGAAGCTCTGGGTGAGCCCGAACCCGGCGCTGGCCAGGGCCACGGCGACAAGGGCGATGGTCAGCTGGCCGAGCTGGCTCAGGTCTGCGGAGGGAATGACATGATCAACCAGCAGCCCGGTGGCCCAGGGGGTGATCAGCCCCAGCAAGGCTACCAGGGCCGCCATGGTGCCGATCAGGGTGAACTCGCGTTTCAGTCCGCGGGTGCCGAACCGCATCATGCCGGCGAGGTTGAGGCGCGACGCGCCAAACGAGCGATAGAAGCTGAAGGCAAAAGGTGAAAGCGTCCCGGCGGTGGCTGCCGTCAGGGGGTAAGACGCGCCCCTGGAAGGGTCATAGACCTGGTAACGACCGCCGGAGGCGGAAGGAATCAGCGCTACCGGGCGTTGGTCGTCTTCCATGAAAGCACACAGGGGGCCGGCATCCTGGTGATGCCACCAGCCACGCAGGGCCACCTTACGGTAGCGAACGTGGGAAGCCCGGCAGATAGCGTCCAGGTCGTCGGCTTCCTCCGGCCCGGCCCCAGCCGGGGTGTGGAAACCAATGCCCAGGTGATCCCCGATCAGATTGCAGACGGCGGACAGCGGTCGGTGTGGCTGAGCGGTGGGCCCGGTGCCCTTTGATGACCAGGTAACAGAAGCCATGCCTTGCAGGGCCTCATTGAGGTGGTCGGCATCCGAGCCCCGTCTTTGCGACAGCCGCCCGGACTCCTGGTCGGCTTCCCGTTGCAGTTGTTCCTGCCACGCCTGCAGTACCTGCTCGGTGGCCTGATCAATCGCCTGCCACCAGCTGTCGCTGTCCGGGGCATGGTCCAGAGGTGCTTCCGGCAGCAGGTCGCACCGTTGTGTCAGCGCATCCAGCCAGTGCCGGGCGGCGTTGTGCCAGGCGGACGCGGAACCTGCGTCGGTAGGGCCCTCCATCAGCTTCCGGCGTGGCAAGCCCTGTACGGTGCCGCCGGGGGTGGCCATGGCCTTCAGGCCCAGCTCGCCGGTGGTGATGGCGCCGGGAATCAGGCCCCCGGGGCCCAGCCGGCACAGGTGGTGCTGGCGACCGACCGGCTGTCCATCCCGCACTGGCACCACGAAGATGTCCACGTGCCCGGATTCCACCAGCGCCACGGTCGGCTCACCGGCACCAGCCACCCACCAGCGCAGGGGAGAAGGCAGCGGGCGACCATGGTTGCGGACAAGCTCTTCCAGCAAAGGCACTAGTGCATCCTCATAGGGTACTGATCAGGTTACGGTAGGGGCCGTCCACGTCTTTCATGGCGTCGTGGGTGCCCCGCTGCACCACCTTGCCATGATCCAGCACGATGATTTCGTCGCAGTCGCGAATGGTGCTCAGGCGGTGGGCGACAATCAGGCAGGTGCAGCCCCGCCGTCGCAGGCTGTCATCAATCTCCTGTTCAGACAGGGTATCCAGGGCGCTGGTAGCCTCGTCGAGCACCAGCACTGAGGGGTCACCTGCCAGCGCCCGGGCGATTTCAAGACGCTGCAACTGACCGCCACTGAAGTTACGACCGCCTTCCTCCATACTCGACTGATAGCCTCCCCGCCGGCTGGTGATGGTCTGGTGAATAAGGGCATCCCGGGCGGCCCGGAACAGCTGTTCATCGCCGATGGTGGTGTCCCACAGGGTGAGGTTGTCGCGAATACTGCCGTCAAAGACGGCGATGTCCTGATCCACCATGGCCACCGAATTGGCCAGCACATCGCGGCCCCAGTGCTCCGCCGGCTGGCCATCGAACAGGACCTGGCCGGACCAGGGGCGGTGCAGGCCCATCACCAGCCGGGAGAGCGTTGACTTGCCGCACCCGGAGGTACCCACCAGCGCCACCCGCATGCCGGGGTTCAGGCGCAGGTTGAACTGTTCGATCAGGGGCGGTTCGTGGGGGCTGAAACCGAAGGTGAGATCCTTCAGTTCGAGGAACCCCGCCAGTTGCGGCTTTTGGTCAGTCGTGTCCCGAGGCCGGGTTTGCGGGTCCGGCTCGTGGTGCATGACGTCCCTCAGGCGGCGCATGTCCCCCAGCATGTCCTGGAGGCGTCCACCGACGTCCACCAGCTGGGTGACCGGTTTGACAAAGCTCTGGGTGAGGCTCTGGAAAGCCACCAGTGAACCAATGGTCAGCGCGCCCTCCATCACCCGAACGCCGCCGAAGCCAAGAATCAGGGCGGTGTTCAGCCCGGTCAGCAACCCCGGAACGGCCATCAGCATCAGCGTAGAGGCAGCCAGCTGCTGCTGGGACTGGGTCACTTTGGCGTGGTGCCCCGCCCACTGGGCGAAAAAGTCGTCTTCGGTGCCGGAGGCCTTGAGGGTCTCGATGCTGCGGATACCGTTCATGGAAATACCCATGAGCTTGCCGTGTTGCATCAGCAGGCGCTGGCTGCCGTCCTCCCGCTGGCGGGCCATCAGTCGCAGCACTACCACATTGCCCAGGGCGATCAGTATCGCCAGGGCGGTCAATGCCACGTCGAACACCAGCATCAGGGCGGCATAGAAGCCAATGGTAAGCACCGACAGCAGGCTCTCGGCTACATCGCCGGCGAGCACCCCGGCCACCTTGTCGTTGATCGCCACCCGGTTGCTGATTTCGCCCGGGGATCGCTGCTGGTAGAACATCACCGGCAGGTGCAGCACATGCCACAGGAAACGGCTGGAGCCCACCACAGAAAGCCGGGTCCGCAGGCTGGCCAGGGTGTTCTCCTGTAACCAGCCCAGCAGAATCCGCACCACGGCGGTAATGGCCATGCCCAGCAGCAGCGGGCGTACCCAGGAATCCAGCTGACCCACCAGATAATTGTCCACGAAAACCTTGGTGAACACCGGGGTCAGCAACCCGGGAATTACCAGTGCCAGGCCCACCAGCAACAGAAAGGTGACGCTGGGCCAGGCACCCTGCAGCCGTTCCCCGATAAGGTCGAACACGCTCTCCTTGCGACCACCGGGCTCGAACTCCTCGCCCGGGTGAATGTCCAGAACCACGCCGGTGAAGCCCTCGTCAAACTCCTGCCAGGTAACGGTTCGGGGGCCCATGGCCGGGTCGTTGAGGTAGACGCGGTCGCCCCGGAATCCCTCCACCACCAGAAAATGGTTGAAGTTCCAGAACACGATAACGGGGAGGCGCAGCTCCCGGATCTGCTCCGGCGACTTGCGGAACCCCTTTGCTTCCATGCCATAGCGACGTGCCGCCTTGACCAGGTTGCTGGCCTTGCTGCCGTCACGGTTGACGCCACATTCGACCCGCAACTCCTCCAGGGGGACCCATTTGCGATAGTAGGCCAGGATGATCGCCAGAGCAGCAGCGCCGCATTCCACCGCTTCCATCTGCAGGATGGTGGGCGTTCTGGCCCGGCCGGATGTGTTCCTGTTGCGCCTGAAGATCATGTCACACCCCGGTCCAGTCCCGCAGGACCGGAACCACCAGGCTGATGGGGCGCTGACGCCTCACCGTGACCTGGCCGCTGCCCAGTGTGCCGCTGGTGACCCGTTGGGGCGGGCCTTCGGCGGACGTCCAGGCAAAACCGCTTGGGGTGTCCGGGTCCCGGATAAGGTCAATGCGCACCTCGAATACCACGCCCGATTCGGTAAACTGACGGACCAGATCTTCGTTATGAACGGTGCTCAGCATGCCGGCGCGGGTGACGGGGTATTCCGAGACGGAAATGACCCGTCCGCGCAGATAGCCGTACTCCTCACGCTTGACCCCGGCAGGAGACAGCAGCGCCTCGCTGCCCGGACTTATCCGCTTGCCGTCCAGGGCCGACACGAACAGGCGCACTTCAAGGCTCTTGATGGCCGGGCCGGTGCGTTCGAGGGTTACCAGTGAACTGCTGGAAGCGATCATGGCGCCGGTGGCACCCTGAACTTCCACCACGCGACCGGAGTAGGGGGAGCGAACCCGGGTGCTTTCCTGAAGCTGATGCTCAAGTACAGACAGCTTGCGCTCACTGTCCGAGATTCTGGACCGCATGTTGGTGATTTCCTCTTCCAGGTTCTTGCGGTCCTCCAGGGCAGTGATAGACAACTGCTGCAGGCTGGTGCGAGTCTCTTCCAGTTTTTCCCGGGTGGCCAGATAGTCCCTGCGGGTGATGAGGCCATCGTCCAGCAACTGGCGCCGGGTGGCCAGTTGTTCCTGCTGGATGACAATCTGTTCCTGCAGGTTCTGGCGTCGCTCCTCTACCAGGTCCTTACGCAGATCCGCCTGGGTCTGGTTGAGCTCGTCCAGCCAGTCCAGCCTTGTTTTAAGCTCGTCACGGTGGTCTCGCTCGGAGTTCAGTTCGTCCAGCAGCTCCGGTCGGGCGAGTCTTGCGATCAGTTGCCCCTCCCGGATCTCGTCACCGGCCCGCACCGAGAGGTCGGTGAGCCGGCCCGCCTCGCCCACGGTGATGTTTTCCAGACCACCGGAGCGCAGGAACAGGGCATTCCCCGTCACCTGAGTCGGGATGGAGCCGAAGATGCCCCAGAGTATGGCGGTGGTGATCAGCGCCACCAGGGTGGTCAGCGCAATCCAGGCTTTCGGGGTGGTGACCTGAAACAGCTGGTCCAGCTGCTCCGGGGATGAGAGACGGTCGAGCGCTGCCTGACGGAATATCTGCTTTTTAGCTGCCATGGTCGGAATCGGTTTTTGCCGGGTGGTAGAAGCGCTCCAGCTGGAGGCTGTAGCGGTCTTGTGCGTCGTCCTTGCGAGTGATCAACTGACCACTGCGAAACAGAAGCCGGGTGAGGGCCTGGGCGTAGGCTTCCTGTTGCCGGATGTGGCTCAGCCTGGCCTCCACCAGCCGGTCTTCCAGCTCCAGCAGATTGATCAGTGTCGTGGAGCCCAGGCGGTAGCGTTTGCGCTCATTGTCGACACTTTCCCGGTAGCTCTCTACGGACTCCCGGCTGCTTTCCACCGTTTCGGCCGCGTTGGCGAGGCTGCGGGCCGCATCGGCGATGCCAGCGCCGGTGTCCGCCCGCAAGTCACGGCGCTGGAGTGTTGCCTTGTCCAGCTCTGCCTGGCGCTCGGTAATGCGGCCAAGGTTGGCGTTATTGCCGGCAGCCCACTGCCAGCGCAGGGTCATCCTCACGCTGGGGCCGGTCAGGTCCTGATGATCGGTGACGGCCCGGGCCGCATCATTTTCTTCTTCCAGGCTGCGGTACTCCATGCTCAGGTCCAGGTCGATATCCGGGCGGTCCGCCAGGCGCTGCGCCTTCAGGGACACGGCTGCAGACCGCTCGGTCAGCGTGCTGGCCCGCAGGTCCATACGGCGTGGCAGGCTGTCATTCACCAGGCCCGGGATGTTGTTGACGCCGTCCATGGATTGCGGTGTGATCGGCGGCAGGGCGTCCAGGGCCTGGTCCAGCGTCGAGATGCGGTTATGGCCAAGGCCCATGGCCCGGCCCAGCTGATTACGGCTGCTGGCCAGGTTTTGCTCCTCAGACAGGCGCAGCGTACCCTTGTCCGCCAGGTTGGCTCTTACCAGGGGCAGCTCCGCCCGGGGTTTCTCGTCCGCCTCTACCAGCTTTCGGGTCTGCTCCAGCAAGACCCGGGCGCGCTCTTCGGAATCACGTGTCAGCGCCAGCCGCTGTTGCGCACCCCGGTAACTCCAGTAGGCCTCCAAAGCAAGCGATACCTCCCGTGATACGGCATGGCCGTATAGGTAGCCGCTGGCATCCTCCCCCAGCGCCAGGCTGCGCTCTTCGGCGGCGACCTCGTCTGCTCCCAGCCCCTGCCCCAGGGGCACAGACAGAGAGAAACCGACGGTGGCGTAGTTGGCAGGCTCGGCGCCCGGAGTGATGCGGGTGTCAGGGTCCTCGGTGCGTTCAAGACCCGTGGACACGCCCAGGGAAAGGCCGCTGCGCAGAGGTTGCTCAACACCCAGACCCACGGAGTAGGTGTTGTTTTCCAGCGTATCGGTTCCGTACTGTGCCTCGTTCAGCATCCCCGCCGGCTCCCGGCGCCGCTCGGCCTCGCCGCTCGCCTCGAAGACCGGGTCAAAGGCGCCGCGAGCCGTTTGCAGCCGCCCGGCGGAAATGCGACGGTCGTAGTCGGCCGAGCGCACTTCCGCGTTGTTGATCAGAGTCTGGTAGGCCACCTGCTCCAGCGATACGCCCTGTGCCGCCAGGGTTTCTGGTAACGGCATGAACAACAGCAGTGCCACCAAGGTTGAGCGTGAATTGAACACGGATTCAGAAACCGGTCGGCTTTGTTGGCAATGGGTTTTCACGGACTGGCTCTGAATCACGGATCAACAAATGAGTGGCCCCCGTTCTCTGGAAACAATGCGTTCTGGAAAAAGCCTGGATTACGACTAATCCTACGGTTTTAAGATTGACCACTTTTCCTCTTGCGAGGCGGATTCTTGCCCTTACCGGGATGGCTCTCGGGGGGAAGCCGAGGTTTTTGTTCGTAGGGTGGACAGCAACCGCCACTGACCTGATCAAGGGCTTCATCCGAGAGCTGGATCTCACCGATTACCTGTTGCAGTTCCTCGATCAGCGCATCATCGATGGCTTCGAGTTCGAAACCTGCCTTTGCTGCATGTTCTTCAACCAGGCTGTTGACTTGGTCTTGATCAGCTCCCTGCAATGCCTGTTTGAGGCGTTCTTGCATATCGCTATCGGCAGATAATTCCTGCAAAAATTCGCTTTGATTTTTCACTTGCTTTGTCATGATTGACTCCATTTGTTCTGTCACGCTTTGTCTTTGATCACCCCACCAATTGCGGAGGCCAGAAAACCTGCGATACTGCCGCCAATGATGACGGCGGCTGTAGCGATGATGCTGCCGCCGCTGACCTGGTCAAGGGCCTCGTCAGACAGCTCAGAATCGTTGTCCAGCTGCCGTACCTCCTGGACCAGTGTGTCCATATCACCGGCGTCAATGTCGTAACCCGCGGTTTCAGCATGCTTAACTAACACGTGGCTGATATCGTTGTCACCTGCGCCCTGTGCCGCCTCCCTGACGCTTTCCTGCATGCGAGGGTTTGTATTGAGCTCCTGCAGGAATTCAGTCAAGTTATCAACCTGCTTTGTCATCATTGCCTCCGGTCTCAGGCGGAAATCAAGCCTCGGTAGAGCGCTTGTTGCCTGTGTCTGTTTGATATTTTTGTGCACAGTATTGGTGGATGCGTTTGATGATCCACCGCCGATCCATCAGTGTCACAGTACCGATTAAAAATGGGCACAACTTCCACTCAGCGATACAGTTCCGTGGTAACGGCACTTGCTGGCTACACTTTGATCTGGCCGAAGGTGGACGTCCAGACTGTGGTCCTGCCAGTGGCCGCGAGTCCAGGTCGAGTGGGGCATTCTGGCCATCTGCTCAAAATAGCGAATCATAAAAATCCCATATCCCGCCCCAGACTTTTTCGAAGCCGTCAGCAAAGGCGCCACCACCTGACACGTTATCCAGATCTTCATCCTGCAGCGCTTCGTTCTGCTCCGAAGCTTTGGTGCGAATCTGATTGATATCGTCGACGGTCAGCTCGAAGCCCTGATCTTGTGCGAACTGGGCGATGACGACTTCCGGCTTGTCAGCCGTGTTGGCCTGGACCGCGCTCTTCAGCTGTTGCCTCATCGTTTCATTTTCGGCCAGGGCGACCATGAATTGACTCTGTGTTGACATAAACGGTCTCGCTTTTTATGAAGTCAGGTTGTTCTGAGTGCCGCTGAGATTGGACAGGGCTCTCATTGCGTCATCAGGGGTGGCCTCACCGTGTGGTCTTTCCAAATATGCCACGGAAGCCTGGGGGCAAAGGCGGTATGTAATCGCTATGCGCTTCCAGGATTCCTCCGGCGGCCTGGTCCAGCTGTGCATCGTCCAGTTCGTCCGAGTTGGCATTGGCCAGACGACCCGTTTCAATGATCGTTTCGCGGTCAAGCTGATAACCATGAGATTGGCTGAATGTCAGGATACGCTCGATGGCTTCTTCACCTTCCAGGCCGGATACCGCGCTCTGCAGCTGTGCAGAAAAAGCCTCGTCTTGCTCAATGTGGTCAATAAAACGTCTGAGTTCTTCGGTTTTCATTGGGTAAACCCTGTAGTCGAATGTATGTCTTTGGTTCCGATCATCATTGAACCGGGTGCGCGTGAGTCCGGTTTGCAAGTGTTGAGTGAGCCAAAAGGCCTGATCGTTACCTCATGAAACATAACCGAGTTATTTAGACTGGTTGTCCATGTTTGGTTTTATTTATGTGATTTTATTAGGGTAATTTTTGTCGAAGTAAGGTGGTTCTCGGTCGTAACCAGGAGGTGTTCCTTGGGGTGGGTAATGAGGGTAACCGCCACTGACCTGATCAAGGGCTTCATCCGAGAGCTGGATCTCACCGATTACCTGTTGCAGTTCCTCGATCAGCGCATCATCGATGGCTTCGAGCTCGAAACCTGACTTTTGTGCATATTCTTCAACCAGGCTGTTGACCTGGTTTTTATCAGCTCCCTGCAATGCCTGTTTGAGGTTCTCTTGCATGGCGTTGTTGGCGGACAACTCCTGCAAAAATTCGCTTTTATTTTTCACTTGCTTCGTCATCATTGCCTCCGGTTTCAGGCGGAAATCAAGCCTCGATAGAGGGCTTGCTGCCTGTGTCTGTTTGATGGTTTGTGCTCAGTATTGGTGGGCGAGTTTGCTGATCCACCCACGGCAGAGTACTAATCAAGACTGGGTGCAACTTCCACTCAGCGTTACAGTTCCGTGGTATCGGCGCTTGCTCCTTAACATGGAACCCGGCGACTCTCGACCCGAGCGCTCCCGGGCGATTTTCCGCGCCTGAGGTGACCAATCGATACGTTTGTTAACAGCACGATGCTTGCAATTCCGGGAGCCTTGCTGAAACATCGGCATACCATGAAACACAAGCAATAACTTCCCGCTCAGGGCGCACCCATGTTGTACTGGATTGGCAAGGCCATTGGCCGAAACAGAGGATGTCCCCGACCACGCACTGGCCTGCGCCGTCGTTCCACCGTTATTGTGACAACCCTGGCCATGGGCTTTCTGGCTTTGGGGGCTGCGCTGCCGGCATTGGCAGACTGCCCGGCGCCGTCACCGGAGACGGATGTGGCCGTCGGCGTACGGGAAGCGCCGCCATTCATTACCCATGACGATATCCGTGGTCAGCGGGGCTTTGCGGTTGAGCTCTGGAAAGGCATTGAGCGCGAACTGCAAGGCGAGGGCATTGTCGGTGAGACCGAGTGGATTGAATGCTCCCTGAGTGACCAGTTGCTCGCCTTGCGCTCGGGTGACCTGGATGTGGTTATCTCACCGTTGACCATTACCGCAGAGCGGCAGGCCTATTTTCCCTTCACCCAGCAATACCTGGGATCCGGCATCACCGTCGCCCAGTCCAGCGGCAATGTTATTAACTTCGGCTATGCTGCCGGCATGTTGGCGGACACCATCAAACAGCCAGGCGTGCCCGGTGCAATTTTTCTGTTTCTTCTGCTCAATCTGGTGTTTATCGGGCTGGTGTCCTGGACTATCAAACACCATGTGCACTTTGATGTCATCGGCAAAGAATCCTTTCCACTCAGGCTCGCGCGTCCAGTGCTGGAGACGGTGGTCAGAACGACTGGTCTTCATGGCATGAGCAGTGATTTTCGCTCGACAACTGCCAGGGCTCTGGATGCCATCATGGCCATTATCGGAACCGTACTCTCGGCGACGATTTTCGGTGTGCTCACGGCCGCATTAATTGGCTCCATCGGGGCTGCCCGGGATGTCGCCATCACCGACTTGCCAGACCTGAAGGTGGCCACGCTTGCTGACTCCACCTCCCAGGCGTTCGTCGAATCCCTGTATGAGCAACCAATAACCGAGGCTCCGGGTCAGTTGTTTGCCGCCCAGACCGGCGGTGATAACGGTTTCGCTTTCGGGCGCCGGGCCATGCGGGCCTCCGCGGCCGAGAAGGCGTCCTCCTATCAGCCAGCGCAGGTTGAAATGGCTGATAACAGAGCCGGGGACCTGGAGGGCCGTGCCTGTCGGCACCC
The DNA here is from genome assembly GCA_046260345.1 of Marinobacter sp. GTDB lineage: Bacteria > Pseudomonadota > Gammaproteobacteria > Pseudomonadales > Oleiphilaceae > Marinobacter. The sequence goes on from JBHEPI010000130.1 coordinate 17,121, forward strand.
GGATGCTGAGGATGAGTCAGTGAGCTGCCTGCTGGCCGATTCCTGGTTTGAAGCCATGCAGATGCTTGAGAAAGGCGAAGTGGACGCAGTGGTCGGCGACTGGGCACAACTGAGCTACCTGTCCCGGTTACCGGTCTTCGATGACCAGGTGCACGTGCAGGCGGCCGCCTTCAAATCCGAACCCTATGGCTGGGGGGTGAACCCCGAGCGCCCGGAATTGCTTCACGCGATCAACCGGGCACTGATCGAGCGTATTCGAAACCCGCAGTGGCGGTATTTTGTTCAGGAATACCTCGGCACCGGCAGTATCGGAACCAACTGAGGTATCAGTCCGTATCCCCACACTTAACCGACGGGCAACAGAATGAGCAGCTAAGCACAAACGCAATTTCTAACGTGATGAAATGACATGGCATTCTTTTCATTTTCGACAGACGATTTCGCACTCGACGAACGATTGGAAGCAGCGCAAGAGATCTACGGTGCGATGGCGCAGGTACAACTCAGTGCGCCTGGAAAACAGATCCCCCATGTTGAAACCCGTGTCAGATTGCTGCCGGGCGTTTCTATTGCACGCGTGACGGCCTCCTCGGTTCTTGCCTCGCGCAAGTCGCCACAGGTGGCTGATGGTAATGACGACGTTACGTTTTTGATCCATCCCGGGGGGCAGGGGGGCTGGTTGTCGCATCTTCAGGCCCACGACTCTCTGGCCTGTAAGCCGGGCCGTGCTCGGGTTGTGCTAAACCATCAATCCGGGCGCGTGGATTTCCATGGCGAACGCGTCAATTTTCTCAGTATTGCGTTTCCCCGAGCGCAACTGGAACCCCTGGTTGATGACCTGGATCGTCTGCCCGAAACGTTACTGCCCCCCGCTGAGCCCCTGCACCATCTCACTCGTGCAGCCCTGGCGCTGACCCGTCATTCAACGATGCCTGACGGCCAATTGACGTCCGAGCTCACGTGTCAGCTTCTGGATCTCGCGTGCCTGTCACTCGGGGTAAACCCTGAAGCAACGGTTCGTGCTCATCAGGGTGGCCTGCGGCAGGCTCGCCTGAGAGCTATCAAGGCGGATATCAACGTTCACCTTTGCATGCCCCTTAAGCTGGAAGATCTTGCACGGCGGCACGCGGTGTCGCCGAGCTATATCCGGGCACTGTTCAACAAGGATGGCACATCCTTTACCGACTATCTGCTGGAGCAGAGGCTGCAACGCATTTTTAGTACCCTTACCTCGAAGCAGGCACCGCAAAGGTCGATCAGCGATGTTGCGTTTCGTTTCGGGTTCAATCACCTTTCATGGTTTTACCGTGCGTTCAAGTCTCGCTTCGGTGTGACTCCGGGTGAAGCGCGCGACCTCGTTATGCATCCAGGCACCCCGTTTTCCCCGAAAATAGTGGCGGCGGAACTGTAACGCTGAGTGGAAGCCGGCTCCTTACCGATTTGTTAACTTTCGTTGAGAGTTTCGAGTTGGAGAGGGGTTGGCATGAACCGGATTTACCGCACTGTATGGAACGCCGCAAAAGGTCACTGGCAGGTTGCGCCAGAAACCGTCAAACGCCAGGGAAAAACCGGTTCCGGCCGATCCGCCAGTGCCCGCCCCGGTATTCGGCTGGCGGCCTTGGCCGCCGGCAGCCTGATTCTTTTCCCGCTCAGTGCCTTGGCCAACGACCTGCCTTCCGGCGGCAACGTCCGCGCCGGCGACGGCGATATTGAACAGTCCGGCAAGGAAACGCGCATCGAACAGCGCAGTGATCGCCTGGCCATCGACTGGGACAGCTTCTCTGTCGCCGAAGGCAGCCGCGTGGAATTCAACCAGCCGGGCCGGGATTCCGCGGTGCTGAACCGGGTCACCGGTGACCAACTCTCCCAGATCCGCGGTGCCATCGAAGCCAACGGCCAGGTGTTCCTGGTCAACCCCAACGGCATCGTGTTTGGCGACACCGCCCAGGTGGACGTGGGCGGCCTGGTAGCCTCCACCCTCGACATCAGCCCCGACGACTTCATGGCGGGCAATTTCACCTTCGAAGGCGACAGCAGCAGCGCCATCATCAAC
>JBHEPI010000147.1:0-28704 GCA_046260345.1 Marinobacter sp.
TCGGCTTTTATGGCAGCAAGATGGTTCTTGAGCTTATTTTTCAGCGCGGCGGTTAAAGCGCTTCAGCAAACTCTTGACACCCCTGCCTGACACCCCTACTTTCGCAACTTGTTCGCAACATAAGGATCACTCTTCTTGAACGAAGCATCGCTGACAGCGCTGTTTTCCATATTAACAGGGCTTATTGTTCTCTCTGCATTCTTCTCCAGTTCAGAAACCGGAATGATGTCCCTGAACCGTTACCGCATGAAGCATCTGGCCAAGAACGGCCATAAAGGCGCCCTCAGGGCGAACAAGCTGCTAAAACGAACAGACCAGCTGATCGGCGTCATTCTGATTGGCAACAACTTCGTCAATATCTTTGCCTCAGCCATCGCGACGGTCATTGCCATCCGCATCTGGGGCGACGCCGGCATTGCTATCGCCACCGTGCTGCTGACCATTGTCATCCTGATATTTGCAGAGGTCACGCCAAAAACCCTGGCTGCCCTGTTCCCGGAAAAGATTGCGTTTCCCGCCAGCCACGTGCTGGGGCCACTGCTCAAGATACTCTACCCGGTTGTCTGGGCCGTTAATCTGTTCACCGGCGCCATACTGAAGATTATCGGTGTATCCGCCAACGACTCCGCCAACGAGCACCTCAGTCGCGAAGAACTCAGAACCCTTGTTAACGAAGCGGGCGCACTGATCCCTGCGAAACACAAGGACATGCTGGTCAGCATTCTGGACCTGGAGAAAGTGACCGTAAATGACATCATGGTTCCCAGGAATGAAGTTGTCGGCATTGACCTGGATGATGACCTGGACACGATTGTGCGCCAACTCAGAAGCAGCCAGCATACCCGACTGCCCGTATTCAAGGGCGACATCAACAACATACAGGGTGTGCTCCACCTGCGTAATGTATCGAAACTGCTGCTGCAGAATGAAATCAACAAGGCCATGCTGATGCAACTGTGCCGCGAGCCCTACTTCATCCCGGAAAGCACGCCGCTGAACACCCAACTGATCAACTTCCAGAAGCAAAAGCGGCGCTTTGGCATAGTGGTTGACGAATACGGCGAAGTTCTCGGCCTGGCAACCCTCGAAGACATACTGGAAGAGATCGTCGGCGAATTTACCACTGATTACGCCGCCACCAGCCCTGACATCATTCCCCAGGATGACGGCACCTTCATCATCGATGGCACCTCGGCAGTGAGAACGATCAACAAAACCCTGGGCTGGAAGCTGCCCGTTGACGGCCCCAAGACCCTTAACGGCCTGATTACCGAAACACTGGAAAACATCCCGGAAACCAACGTCTGCCTGAAAGTGGGTGAGCACAGGATTGAAGTACTTCAGATCAAGGATAACGTGGTCAAGGCCGCCATTGTTCACCCCAAAAAGCGCAAGAAACGCACGGTCGGGTAGATCATAGGGTTATAACCACCGCCCCTTTAGAAAGATCAAAATTTATTCTTTCTCTTGACCGGACAGCCATTGCCACCAAGACTGAAGACGTACAACACAACAATAATCAACAGGAGTACGTCCATGAGTCTAACCCATACTCTGGGTCTGCTTACGCATCCGGATCGCGAATGGGAAGCTATTCGCAACCAGCCGGAATCCGTTGGCAAGCTTTACCTCGGTCATGTGCTGTTACTGGCGCTGGTACCGGCCCTGGCGGCTTTCTACGGCAGCACCCAGGTAGGCTGGCAAATCGGTGATGGTCAGGTCATCAGGCTGACATCAACCAGCGCCCTACAACTTTCCGCTCTCTTTTACGGCGCCATGCTGGCCGGAATTTATATCATCGGGCGTTTCATCGACTTTTTTGCGGCGACCTACGAGGTAAAGGACAGCACCCCAAGGGGTATTACGTTGGCAGCCTATACCGCTACACCGGTATTTCTACTGGGCATCATTGCGGTCTACCCCAACATCTGGATCAACATGATAGTGGGCATGATCGCAGTTGCCTACGCGGTCTACCTGCTTTACGAGGGGCTGCCGATACTGATGAAAATACCGGAAGATCGCGGCTTTATGTTTGCTTCCGCGGTACTGACCGTAGGCCTGGTCATGTTTGTTGGATTGCTTGCCATTACCGTGGTGATATGGAGCGTCGGTATCGGCCCCGTCTATGTGAGCTGACACCGACCGACACGATCATCCGGCAACCGGAGGCCTTCGGGTACTCCGGGTTTTTTGTATTTCTGGGCCCAGTTAGCATTTGGTCATGTTACCAAGTGTTAAAATGAGGTAGATTTAACTTATAAATAATAAACGTAGTAGTAAGCTCGGTCATGTATCCGGTTGAGGCGTACACAGGAGTCGGCCATGAATAAGCAGTCCGGCATACATTATCTCCGCGAGCACCGGGAGGCTGGGAGTTCAAACCCCGTACCTGCACAGGTGGTCCGCATCCGTGACACTGTCGTTGCCGGACTGGGAGATTTGTTGCAGGGTGCATTTGACGCTGTTGATGACTCGCTGTTCGAACTGGCCAACAATGCCAGGAGTAACAACGAGCAGAACCGTTATTTTGAAGCCATGCGCGAAATCCGCATCAAGCGGAAGGGCGTAGAGCGCCATTTTCAGAATGCAGTGGCCCAGTTTTTTGCGAACCCGCCACGAAGTGGTGCCATAGCCGCAGAGGAAAGCCTTGCAGGCCAGGCCAGTTCTGACAGCCTGTCACTGGTAGGTGATGACGACCTGGAAGAGCAGGTTGCCCTCAACGCCATGATTACCAAATCCAGAGTGCACTTCCAGGGCCCGCTGCTTCAGCTGCAGACCCGGTTCAGTGTTGTCTATCCGGGCGCCAGCGAGGAAATACCCGTTAACCCAATGGCCCCGGAGCATCTGTGCAGTGCCTTTGTAGAGGCCATCCAGGCCCTTGAAATCCAGATCCGCGAACGCCTGATTCTGCTCAAGCAGTTTGACCGTTACGTGGTTTCCAACCTGGGCATGTTGCTGGACGAGGCCAACCGGATCCTGATCCAGGCCGGCGTCATTCCCAACTTCCGTTACCACGGCAAGGCCGGCAAGCAACACAGCAGTGCTGGCCCGGACACCACTGCCGACCAGCCGGCAGATGAAACCGCTTCCCAGGCAGCTGACCAGCAGGGGCACCACGAAGGCGCAATGTTCGAGCAGATCAGGCAGATGCTCGCCCGACAGCGTGCCAATGCAGGCATTCCATCCAGGGAGTCCGATCCGAATGTTCATGTTATCGGCGGCGCCGAACTGGCCAGCCTGCTTGGATCACTCCCTCAGCAGCCGCCGGGTGAGCAGGTCAGCGGCAACCTGAGTTCCGGTAAGCCAGTAATGGTCGACCTGTATCAGGTTGTCCAGCAGCTGCTTGCCCAGACCGGAACCACCAGCGATGGCAAAGAACCAGCACTGAACGAGATGGACGAGGACCTGATCAACCTCGTGTCCATGCTGTTCGAGTTCATTCTGGACGATTACAACCTGTCGGCACCGGTCCAGGTACTGATCAGCCGTCTGCAGATTCCCATTCTCAAGGTGGTTATCAAGGACAAGACGTTCTTCAGCAAAGCAACCCACCCTGCCCGCCGCCTGCTTAACTCGCTGGCCCGGGCCGGTATTGGCTGGAGCGAAAGCGACGAAAAAACCCGGGACAAACTGTATGAGCAGATTCATTCGGTTGTCGCCCGCATCCTCAACGAATTCGATGGCGATGTGACCCTGTTTGAAACACTGGGTGAAGAATTTGAGCAGTTCCTGGCCAGAGAAAACCGCAAATCCTCCCTGGTGGAACAGCGTACTCGCGAATCCGAGCGCGGCCGCATCAAGTCACACAAAGCTCAGGAGACCGTGGACCAGCTGCTGCAGAAAAAGCTGGCCCGCTACAAACTCCAGGAACCAGTGCGAAACATTCTGCTGAATGGCTGGAGCCGGGTGATGTTTCTGGCTTACCTGAGGGATGACGTAGAGCATCGCTGGCTGCAGACCGTCCGCGTTGTAGACGACCTGATATGGTGCCTGCACCCCCACCAGGATGACGAGGAACGGGATCAGTGGGTACGGGTGGTGCCCGGGCTGCTGAAATCACTCAGAGCGGGCCTTGAGGAAGTATCCTACAACTCATCCAAGCTGGATGAAATGATGTCCGACCTCAAGCACGAGTTAACCGAGGCGTTCCGTGCCAATGCACTGGCAGAAGCCATGGAAGACGCTCCCGAGCCGGAGCCGGAAGATGAAGACTCCGACAGCCACCAGACAGCCATCCAACGGCAACAGGAACTGGAAGATGCGGCGATTGCCGAGTATGTGGCGCAGATCGACGCCATTGAAATCGGCAACTGGGTGGAGTTCAACCTGGTTAACGGCGCCAGCTTCCGCTGTAAGCTGTCTGCCATTATCGAAGAGGCTGACTGCTTCGTCTTCGTGAATCGAATGGGACTCAAGGTTATTGAGAAATCCCGCACCGATCTTGCACACGAGATGCGGCGCGGGCGCCTGACGGTGCTTGAGCAGGGCGCGTTGATTGACAGAGCGCTGGATGCCGTAGTGGGCACCTTGCGGAGCAAGGCGGGATAAGCTAGCCTGCCCTGCCCGCGGTCGCTGGCAGCTCCCGTTGCCAAATTACGGCCGCCCTCAACCCGTTACCTGGAGCACCTGAACATCAATGCTGGAGTATGGCAGCGCGACCGGCCTTCCGGGGAAATACCGGATAACCCTGGCGATATCGATTGCCTTGCTACTTCATACCCTGGCGATGTCCATGCTGCCGTTCACAGCCACCGAGCCAGAAGGCCACCGCCAGACTGTTCAGGTAGAGCTGGTCAACCCCGGCAGCCTGCCCTCACCTGAGACAACAACCAGTGCCGCGGCAGAACCCCGTGACCAGGAACCCGCTCGAACGGTCCCCAATAAAACCAGCCCGGATGCGGATTCCCGGCCCGATGTTGTCACCCTGGACTCTCATAGTAATCAGCGCAGCGACCCTGAAGAAACTTCTGAATCGCCCACCAGAGAAGAGGTTTCCGATCAGTCCGCGGAAAACTCTACGCCCTCTCGTGCATCCCGGGCATCCTCTGCGTCAGCGGCCGGCGAACCGGACACGGCTACCGAGACCGAACCGGAGCCGGTGACCCGGATTACCCGTTCGCCACAGCAAACCGACCCCTATATGGCCAGCCTGGCAGTTCACGTTGCCAACGAACTGGACAGACGGCCCGTGCCGTCAAGCCGCCGCGTTACAGAGCCGGTCACGATGGAGCTGGAATTACAGCTTATGGGAAGCGGTGCGCTGACAAGCGCGAAGGTGACCCACTCAACAGGTTTCAGTGACATTGACAAGGCCGTTTATCAGGCAGCGCTGCTTGCAAGCCCCTACCCGGAACCGCCGGAAGAACATTCGGGAAAGAAGCGCTTCCGGGTTGAACTGATTTTCACCCCGGAACGCCTGTAACCACGGTATTATTCAGGCTTCGGCTTGCTTGGCAGCTGCTTTGACCTGTTCCGCCAGCTCACCACTTTCCGACATCTCCAGAATAATGTCACAGCCACCGACGAGTTCGCCGCCGATATAAAGCTGCGGATAGGTCGGCCAGCTTGAGTAGACTTTCAGGCCTTCACGCAATTCCTGGTTATCAAGAATATTTACGAAGGCAAACCGCTCGCCGCAGGCCATCAGGGCCTGGACGGTCTTGGCTGAAAAGCCACATTGGGGCGCCTGCGGAGTACCCTTCATGTAAAGGATAATGGGGTTTTCCTCAAGCTGGCTCTTGATGGTTTCGTTGATATCCATGGGCAATTACCTCTCATTGAAAACGGGATCGCCTCGCGGCAACCTGACTGCCCCCCATTGTACACGTACCGGCATTGGCACCAAACACCGGCATTGATCCGGCGCAACTGCACACCCCGATGACGTTGTCTTCGGAACCCCGACGGGCTAGACTTGAGCCGCTGTCTTTCAGGCAGCCAGGCAACCCCCGTCTTCGTATCCCGCCAGTGCGGCTTTCGCCGCGAGCTGGCATATTGTCGTTTCAGGACAATGACTGCTGCGGGCCGGTTGTAACCACGAACACGCCCCGCAAATAAGAGACAGGGTTATCGATCAACTAAGGGCCATAGCATGGCAGCAAGACATTTTCTCACTCTCAACGACCTGAGCTCTGACGAGCTTGAGCAACTGCTGGATCACGGCACCCGACTCCGCAAAGAATGGCGCAATGGCACCGTGAGGGAAACCCTGAAGAACCGTGTCCTGGCCATGATCTTCGAGAAATCCTCGACCCGCACCCGGGTGTCGTTTGAAGCGGGCATGACGCAACTGGGTGGCGCCGCCCTGTTCCTGTCTCCCCGCGACACCCAGCTTGGCCGTGGAGAGCCCATTGAAGATTCCGCTATTGTAATCTCCAGCATGGTGGATGCAGTGATGATCCGGACCTTTGCCCACACCACCGTTGAGCGCTTCGCGACTGCTTCCCGGGCCCCCGTGATCAATGCCCTTACAGACGACTTCCATCCCTGCCAGCTGCTGGCCGACATGCAGACCTATCGCGAGCATCGCGGCAGCATTCGTGGCGGTACCGTTGCCTGGATCGGTGACGGCAATAACATGTGCCAGTCCTATATCAATGCCGCTGCACAGTTCGGTTTCAATCTGCGAGTTGCCTGCCCTGAAGGTTACGAACCAGACGAGAATCTGATGAAGAATTCAGGGCAGCATGTCTCCATTGTCCGCGACCCGGCGGAAGCAGCGCGGGGAGCCGACCTTCTTGTCACCGATGTCTGGGCCTCCATGGGGCAGGAAGTTGAACAGAAGGCTCGCGAAAAGGCCTTCCGCAGCTATCAGATCAACGCTCAACTGATGGAACTGGCAGACAAGAACGCCTTGTTCATGCATTGTCTTCCAGCCCATCGTGGTGAGGAAATCTCCGCAGAAATGATGGAGCATCCTCGCTCCGTGGTGTGGGATGAAGCCGAAAACCGCCTGCATGCGCAAAAAGCGTTGCTGGAGTTCCTGATACTCAACCGACTGGATTGACTGGATGACTGAACGCCTGGTTCAACCCGCCGACTGGCTGCTGGAGGTAAACAACCTCTCCTGTGGCTATGGGGACGGCTCCGTAGTGAAGGATGTCAGCTTCGCCCTCAGCCACGGTGATATCGGCTGTCTGCTGGGCCCCAGCGGCTGCGGCAAAAGCACCATCCTGCGGGCCCTGGCGGGATTTCTGCCCATCAACACTGGTGAAATCCGCCTTCAGTCCAGCTCCATCAGCCTGCCCGGCCGGACCCTGGCACCGGAAAAGCGTCGAATCGGCATGGTCTTCCAGGACTACGCCCTGTTTCCGCACCTGACGATTGCCGAGAACGTCGGCTTTGGCCTGCGTAACGAAGACCGCAAAGACAAGCGCCAGAAAGTCATGGAGCTGCTGCAGCTGGTTCACCTTCAGGATCTTGCGGAGAACTATCCTCACGAGTTGTCTGGTGGCCAGCAGCAGCGGGTTGCGCTGGCCCGGGCATTAGCTCCGGAGCCGACACTGATCCTGCTGGACGAGCCGTTCTCCAACCTGGACGCAGACCTTCGCCGCCGACTCAGCCTGGATGTCAGGGAAATCCTCAAGACCCTTGGCATCAGCGCCATACTGGTGACCCACGACCAACAGGAAGCCTTTGCCATGTGTGACCAGGTAGCGGTCCTGAAGGATGGTGGCATTCAGCAATGGGATGTGCCCTATAACCTGTACCACGAGCCCGCCAATCGTTTTGTGGCCAGCTTCGTCGGTCAGGGCGGATTCATACCCGGCAAGGCACTGGGGCCGGACACCATCGAATCCGAGTTGGGCGTTATCCACGGTAACCGGGCGTACAAGTGGGAGCCCGGAACGCTTGTGGACGTACTGATCCGGCCGGACGACATTGTTTACGATGCAGAGTCGGACCTTAAACCCCGGGTTGTGGAAAAAACCTTTGCGGGCACCTCAACCCTTTATCGCTTCCGTTGCTCTGAGGACACCGAATTCGAGGCGTTGTTCCGGAGCCACTTGGACTTCTACCTGGGCGAGCTTGTTCCGGTGCGGGTCGAAGCCGACCATCTGATCGCCTTTGAACGGATCTGAGCCGGGCCGACTATACCGGTTCAGTTATTGCAGACCCGCTCAACGGAATCCAGCCATCCGGCGTAAAGCTTCTCCCTCTGGGGCGGTCTCATCACCGGCTCGAAACGACGTTCGCGCTCCCACAGCCGGGCAATCTCCTCCAGGTTCTGGTAGACCCCTGTTTGCAGGCCTGCCAGGTAGGCTGCACCCAGCGCAGTGGTTTCGGTCACTCGCGGACGGTCTACCGGTACATTGAGAATGTCCGCCAGAAACTGCATCACCCAGTCATTCACAACCATACCGCCATCCACCCGCAATGCTTGCAGGGACGCCCCGTCGTTCTGGATCGCCCTGATCAGGTCCTTGGTCTGGTAGCAGACGGATTGCAGACCGGCGGTGACGATCTCAGCAATACCGGTATCCCGGGTCAATCCCATGATTGCTCCCCGGGCATGGGGATCCCAGTGGGGGGCGCCAAGCCCGGTAAACGCCGGCACCAGGTAAACCGGGTTATCCACGCCCACCTCCGCGGCATAGTCAGATGATTCACTGGCATGACTGATCAACCGGAGCCCGTCCCGCAACCACTGCATGGCAGCGCCGGCAACAAAGATGCTGCCCTCCATGGCATAACAGGGTTTGCCGTCAAGACGATAGGCCATGGTTGTCAGCAGCCGGTTTTCCGAGCGCAGCGCTTTCTCGCCGGTATTCAGCATCAGAAAACAGCCTGTGCCATAAGTGCTTTTCGCCATGCCCGGCTCAAAACAGGCCTGCCCGACCAGCGCCGCGTGCTGGTCACCCGCAATGCCGGCCACCCGCACCGGAGCCCCCAGCCACTGCTTCTCGGTGTTACCGAAATCCGCTGCCGAATCCAGTACATCCGGCAACAACTCCCGGGGAACCCGGAACAGTGTCAGCAGCTCATCATCCCATTGCTGCTCGTGAATATTGAACAACGCTGTACGGGAGGCGTTAGTAGCGTCGGTCTTGTGTGAGCTGCCCCCTGTCAGGTTCCAGAGCAGCCAGCTGTCAACCGTGCCGAACGCAAGTTCACCGGCCTCCGCTCTCGCCCTGGCTCCCTCGACGTGATCAAGTATCCATGAAATCTTGGTGGCCGAAAAATAGGGATCAATCAACAGGCCGGTACGCTCTACCACCGTCGCTTCATGCCCATCAGACTTGAGTTTGGTACACACCGATGCAGTCCGGCGATCTTGCCAGACAATGGCATGATGAATGGGCGCCCCGGTTGCCCGATCCCAGATCACCGTGGTTTCACGCTGATTGGTGATGCCAATACCCGCCAGCTCAGAGGCGTCAACGCCCGACTCTTTCAGGGCTTGCCGGCACACCGCCAGGGTACTGTCCCAGATTTCGCGGGCATCGTGCTCGACCTGACCATCTTTCGGGAAATACTGGTGAAATTCCTGTTGCGCTGTGGCCACGGAGGTGCCGGAAGCATTGAACACAATGGCGCGGGAGCTGGTGGTTCCCTGGTCTATGGCGAGCAGGTATTGGGTCATTTCAGGCGTCCTTTCAGATGTTTCAGCATCGTTATTATTAATGCTGCAATCTTCTCAAAGGATCGGAGAGAACGCTATGGCAGGACCACACCGGAGATAAAGAAAACGAAAAAAAAAGGGCCGGAAAACCGACCCTCAAATGACGAATGAAACAAGGAAAGTTCGTAAGAACTACAACCTCAAAAGTCATCCCTTACACCTGCAGTATCGTGCCATTCCAGGCGGGCGTCAGTTGCGGTTGTGTTGCTCGATTGTTACATCCGGTGAGAGGCAGAGAACCCCGTCACAAAAAAGTCAAAGACTGTGTTCCGTCGGCTTCTTCCGCGGCCAGACCAGGCTGAACCGGGCTCCGCCGAGCTCATCACTGCGACTGACAAAAGCCTGGCCACCGTGCCAGTAAAGAATCCTTCTCACAATTGACAGACCAAGACCGTAGCCACCGGAGGTGCGGGTGCGACTGTCATCAAGGCGGGCAAAGGCGGTGAACACCTTTTCCCAGTCTTCTTCCGGAATACCCGGACCATCATCCTCTACATCAATGCGGCAATTATCCTCATCAAACTGGCAATGAACCCTCACTTTCCGGTTGGCATAGCGGGCAGCGTTGCCCACCAGGTTCTGGACAGCACGATGCAGGTATCGAGGCTCTACATCCGACAACGACCAGCGTTCCGATTCTTCATCGATATCCGCTTCAATACTGTGCTCGGGGCGGATCATCTGTTGTTCGTCAACGACCTGCCGAACGATGTCAGACACCGATGTTTCCTGCAGCGCAAACACCGGCCCACCCTGCTCGAGCCGTGCGTATGTCAGTATCTCGTCGATCAGTTCATCGAGCTCCTGGATATCGCCATCAATGCCGTCAAGTTGTTTCTGCAAGGCTTCAGGACTGCTGGAGCTCTCGATCATCTGGACACCAAAACGAATTCGGGCCACCGGTGTTCTCAGCTCATGGGAAACAGCATGGATCATTTCCCGCTGAACCCCCACCAACCTCTGAATATGTTCTGCCATGCTATTGAAAGCGACGGCAAGCCGCGACACCAGGCGGCTGTCACCGGCATCAACCCGTGCCCCCATTTCTCCGCGTGCAATGCGGATAGCAACGGATTCCACCGCTCTCAGATTGCTGTCCACATCTCTCAGGGCGAGATAAAGCGCCAGCGCCAGTATACTGCCGGCTACGATCATCAGCAGCAGAACCACCGGCCATGCCCAGGGATTGAAGGGAGCCGGCATTGCCAGGTCAATCAGAGTGCCATCATCAAGACGAAGCAGCACATGGGCCCGGTCACGGGACGGGTGATGATACAGCGAGATACCCCGCTCGGAGACTCGTTCCAGAACATCCGAGTCAGGCAATGCTGACTGGTCCTGAACAGGCACCAGCTCCACAGAAAGCGCGTCCGCCAGCTGTCCCATTGCCTCTTCCCGGTTCTCAGGGGACATGTCATCAAGGTGCACCCGTGCAATCAGGGCGGTCGTCTCGGCAACATCGCTGTAGATGTCCCGGAAACGCAGGTCGAGGATACGGCCATTGTCATCCTGGATCATCGCCTGCTGGCCAATACTGGTATCCAGCGCCACCACCTGACCATAAGACAGGCGCTCGATGATGACATCAGATAAGGGCAGGTCACCGGGAGGAGTTACCCGGAAATCATAGAATGACTCCAGCCAGTGGTATTGCTGTTCCGGATAGGGTGTGGCCGCAATCCAGCCCAACACTGGCGCTGCAAACCGCTCCTGCCAGAACTGCTCCCGCACGGAATTGACACCCAGGAACAGCGCGGCACACAGCAGGAGAATCAAAAAGGTCAGGCCAATCAGCCGGGCGTAAAGCTTGAGGAAAAACTTGAGGGGCATCGCGATAACCCTGGCAGTGAACGCCGGCCCGGTAGGGCCAGCGCCAGAGGCTGAACGGTCAGGCTTCCTTTACGAACAGGTAGCCCTTGCTTCGCACGGTTTTTATACGCCTCGGATGAATCGGATCGTCGCCAATCTTGGGACGTATCCGCGAAACCCGGACATCGATCGAACGGTCCTGGCCATCGTATTCAATGCCTCTCAGAGCGGTAAAAATCTCCTCTCGGCTAAGAACACGACCGGCGTTGCTGGCCAAAAGCCACAACAGGTCAAACTCTGCACTGGTCAGATCGATGCTGTCATCGTTCAGCCATGCCTCACGCATGGAGCGATCCACAACCAGATCATTGAACTGAAGCCTGACGGGTTCCTCGCCACTGGCCTCTTCCGCAGCTGCCGGTCCGTTCTCACTGACGCGGCGCAGCAAGGCCCGGATTCTTGCCAGCAACACCCTTGGCTGAACTGGCTTGCCAATGTAGTCATCCGCACCCATTTCCAGGCCAAGCACCTGATCCAGGTCATCCGTGCGGGCAGTGAGCATGATGATGGGCCCCGGATAGAAAGGCCGGGCACGCCTGCAGATAGACAGCCCGTCTTCGCCCGGCAACATCAGGTCAAGCACAACCAGATCAGGCTGCTCCTCGCGGATACGCTCTACCGCTTTGCCACCGTGGGTTTCGAGTGCGACTGTCAGCCCATTACCTTCCAGGTATTCCCTGGTCAGCTCTGCCAGCCTCTCATCATCTTCGACTATAAGAATCCGCCAACTTTCGTTCGTCTGTTCCACGCCGTCCATCTCTGATTTTGTTTTTCCGGTTTCTGAAGCTTCCGACCATGTTCACCCCGACTGGCCGGAGAAGAGTTGTCTGCCAGAAGATCTGCCATGCAACTGACAATACAGGCTACCTCCTGTAACAGCAATTATACATGCTATTCAGAAATATACATGGAACCGCCTGATCGTTACAGCCCGTGACAAACGTCACAATGCTCCACCAGCGCCCCCCACCTGTCACAAAGTCGTCATCCCCCGTTCATTCCGATGTCACACCGGATTCATAGCCTTGTCGAAAAGTGGAAACAAAGAGGCATTGCCATGAACGCCCAGACTGCCCGCCTGTCACGCCCGGCCCGCCGACTGAAAACGGTTATCACACAACAGAAGGATTTGGTGGAATCCGCTCAACGCCTGCGCTACCAGGTCTTCTCGGAAGAATATAACTCTGACCTGGGCGCTGCCGTGCCTGGCATTGATGCGGATGAGTTCGACAGATTCTGCGACCACCTGATCGTTACTGACGAGAACACCGGTGAACTGGTGGCGACAACACGGGTTCTTCACCACAGCAAGGCGCTGGAAGCCGGGGGCTTTTACTCCGAGGGCGAATTCGAATTATCCTCGCTTTACCGGCTTCCGGGGACCGTGGCCGAACTTGGCCGTACCTGCGTCCATCCGGATTACCGCAGTGGTGCCACCATCAGTCTTCTGTGGGCCTCGGTCGCTGAATACCTGGTGTCACGTAACGTGGATTATCTGATTGGCTGCGCGAGTATCGGTATGTCTGACGGTGGCCTGAGAGCCTGGCGCATTGCCCGCTACCTGCAGCAGGAATTCCTCGCCGGAGAGGAATACCGGGTCACGCCGCTGCGTGCACTGCCCCATCTGACCCATGCGACCAGCGAAGACCGCCCGGTAGACGTGCCTGCCCTGATCAGAGCCTATATGCGCCTGGGGGCCCGTGTCTGCGGCGAACCATGCTGGGACCCGGACTTCCGCTGTGCCGACCTGCTGGTGGTACTGGATGTCTGCAACCTGGCCAGTCGCTACAGCCGCCACTTCATGCGCAAACAGGCCCAATAGGCAACGAACCGGAGAATCGGCCATGGAACTGATACGCCTGACGGTAAGGCTCACCCTGTTCAGCGGGTTTCTCGCCCTGACGGCAGCACTTGCAGGGTGTGTGCTGATGGTGGAAACCCTGTTGCGTCGACGGATCGACCGGGCACCCATTGCCCGTTTGTGCTTCGCTGGCGCAAGCCGTTGCCTGGGGTTCCGGATTTCCGGGCAAGGTACGTTCAGTGACAAACCCGTGCTTTATGTCAGCAACCACATTTCCTGGTCGGATATACCGGTGCTCGGAGGCATGGTGCCACTGCGATTCCTGTCCAAAGCGGAAGTGGGCCGCTGGCCGTTGATTGGCTGGCTTGCGCAGCAAGCGGGTACTCTGTTTATTCAGCGTGGCAGCGGCAAGGCTGGCCTGTCACGACGGGAGATTGACCACACGCTCCAGCGGGGCCAGTCGGTACTGGTATTTCCCGAGGGCACTACCACAGCAGGCGTTACGGTCCTGCCATTCCACAGCCGCCTGCTTCACGCCGCGGCGGACGCCGGCGTGGATATACAGCCCATCAGCATTGCCTACCTGCGGGACGGCCGGCCGGATCACCTGGCACCGTTTATCGGTGATGATACGTTCCAGCATCACCTGATTCGCATGCTCCGCCAGCCAGCGGTCAACGTGGGCGTTATTGCTCATCCTGTGATGACGGTCGACGAAAACCGTGATCCGGGGGCACTGGCCCGGGAAATACAGCAGACGGTTCTGGAGGGTGTCAGAGATATTCAGGCAGGGCGACTGTCAGGTCAGGAGCCCTCCGGGCCAAACGCTGTGGCCGGCCCGGGGGTGTAAGCTCAGCTCAGAGGATGGCCAGCGTTGATTTCTTCTTCCGTCGCTTCACGCTTGCCAATAATTTCCAGATCAAAATACAGGGTAAAGCCTGCCAGTGGATGATTGGCGTCCACCCTGACCAGGTTTCCGTCAATACCCACTACCTGTACCACCTGGGCGGTGTCACCGGTATTGGTCTGGAATTTCATGCCTACGTGCAGATTCTCAACCCCCTCGAACATGGACCGGGGCACCTTACGAATCAACTCGGCATTATGCTCACCATAAGCCATTGCAGGCGGCACTGTTACTTCCAGGCAATCCCCTACATTACGGTCTTTCACCGCTTTCTGGATGCCTTCAATGATTTCGGGGCTGCCTTCCAGAAAATGGAGCGGCTCGCTACCTTCGGAAGTGTCGACCAGTTCTCCCAGCTTGTTCTTGAGAACATAATGCACGGTAAATACGGCAGGTTTTTGCATCAGGCAGTACTGTTTCCTTTATCGGGTGTGTCAGTCAGTTTCAGGCCATGGATGACCAGGTGCTGATCCAGCCTGGCTTTCAGCCCCACGGGCTTGTCCAGGCTCATGCGCTCCAGCAGTGGCTGGTAACGGCCCTGATCATCCTTTGCTTTCGCGGCATGCCACAAAGTGGCCAGTTTACCACGGCGTGTCGCTGTTGCAGCCTTCAGGGTTTTCAATGCCTTACCCAGTCGCAATTCTTCATCCGTAAAGTCCCTGCCAAACGGGAAGGGAGGAAATACGTCTTTGTCACCGGCAGCCTTGATGGCAGCCTGTATCGCTTCCGGCGTATTGTTGCACCACTCCGGTGGCAGGCGGAACCCGGAATCCACTTTCCCCGCCTTCTGGGCCTGCTTCAGCAAGTCCTTCTGGAAACGGGAGTCGGCAATGCGGATCAGTCGCAGATAAACCTGCTCATCAGACTGGCCACGGAGGTCTGCTATGCCATATTCCGTGATCACAATATCCCGCAGATGGCGGGGAATGGTGCAATGACCGTAGCTGAATACAATGCTGGAAAGCGTTTTGCCGCCAGATCTGCGAGTACTGCGAAGGGTCAGAACAGACCGCGCACCCGGCAACTCATGAGCCATGGCCACAAAGTTGTACTGGCCACCCACACCACTGACCACACGACCGTCATCCAGCCCGTCAGACACCGCCGCCCCGTTCAGGGTATACATCATCGCAGAGTTGACGAACCGGCTATGGACCCGCTGTGCTACTTTCAGGCGCTGATTGCCGAAAGCATGATCATATAGGTGGTTGATGTAATTCACACTGGTCATGCAGATGCGCCGACGATTTTCCGGGGAAAGGTCTCGCAGGCGCTGGTAGAACTGCTCCGGGCCGACATAGAAGCCGCCATGCATGACAATGCCCCCGGTCAGGCGCTCACCCAGGGCCAGGCTCCCGATCGCCTGCCTGGCGTCCTGGCTGTCCAGGTCCGGGTCCAGTGACTGATCACCGATACGCAGGCGCCCTCCCTTGAACTCAACTTCCGGATGGAAAATGCCATACCGACGGAGCCAGTCCACGTCGCGGGCACGCAATGGCGAGTCGATCAGTTTCTCCTGGCGCAGCACATCCAGAGTATCGAGGGAGACACTGTGAGTCAGCTTACCCCTGTTGATGATTTCCTGCAGCCCCGCATGGCCGAAAACCTCACGGGTGAGGACACCCGCCTCCAGCAGATAGATGAACCCGTCCACCATCATTTCACTGCAACCGTAAAGACCCTCGGTGAAGGTATCGGTGCCACCGTATTCGTTTACAACCGGAAAGCGTTCCGCCACTTTGAGGTGGTCAAATACCTTTTTCCAGTGATCGTTGTCCCGGTGCCTCAGGATTGCACTGTGGACCAGGGCAGCCCCCAGTGACCCGATACCCACCTGCAGGGTGCCCCCGTCTTTCAGCAATGCGCTGGCGTAGAATCCGATCAGATGATCCTCAGGGCTTACTGCCATCTGCGGGGCTGAGAACAGGGGGTAATCTGACTCTGCATGCTCAAGAACGATATCGAAACTGCCCTGCTCGACCGCGGCATCATTGCCCATATACGGAAGATGCTGGTTGGTCTCACCGATAATCGCTATCGCTGTTCCCGACTGTTCCTGCTCCCTGAGCAGGGGGATCAGATCCAGAGTCAGATCGGGATTGCAGCTCAGGCTGAAGTAACCTTGCTGCTCTGTTTCTGTCGGCGGCGCCACCATCTGGGCAACCACA
Source organism: Marinobacter sp. (assembly GCA_046260345.1). Classification (GTDB taxonomy): domain Bacteria; phylum Pseudomonadota; class Gammaproteobacteria; order Pseudomonadales; family Oleiphilaceae; genus Marinobacter. Next base: position 16,371 of record JBHEPI010000147.1, read on the forward strand.
TTGACACCAGTCGCCAGCAGGTCGCGAACCGCATGGGTATAGTTGGTACAGACGTAGTTTTGCTGCTGGGTGGCGTTGTGGAGAAAGGAACCTGCCTTGAAGAAGAATTCGGACACCGTCACATTATCCGGCAGCTTGTGCCCGATCACGTCCCGCGCATATTCCAGATCCGGAATCCGGCCGTAAAGTCGCTCGGAAAACGGCCCCATAAAACGCTTCTCGAGCGACGAGCTTCCTCCCGGTGCCGTCAGGGACAACGCGGTGACAATGTGCAACTCAATGGATGAGTCATCCTTCGCACGTTGATACAGGGCATTCACGAAACGGACAGGCTTGCCAAGACCGAGAGGTAAACCAAGGGTGATGTTCTTCCCGACCCGTCTGATCAGTTCATCCACACACTCTGCACTATTCCCCAGAATAACCGGTTGTTCCTTCGCCATGGCCATGCTCCGTTTCTGTGCGTCAAAAGGCATTTGACATGGATAATCACACGCAAAAACGCATCAGGCAATGAGCCCGGTCATATTAGAAGCAGTTAAAGGCATTCACTACAGAGAGGGGGAATCAGGGAAGGCCAGTGAAGCCGGCGGGGCGCTGGTCAGCCGGCCAGTCAGAAGTTCCACTTCAGGTTGAGACAGGCGCCCTCCTCAAGCAGGGCAATGCCATGATCCGCCTGGGCCGGGTCGGAAGCATAAGCCCTGCTCCGGGGATTTGTACGGCTGAAACCGAGGCTAAGCAAACGTGAGCCAAGGTTGGCGTACATGTCGGCATCTTCACGCTCGAAATCCCCTGACATCTCTTCCTGCAGCTGGTAGATATCCCCGGCAGGCATTTCATCAGCGAAAACACGCTCATTGGCTTCAGCACGAACCACGAAAGCGATCATGTTAAGGGCAAGGAGTGCGATGAAGATACGGATAATCATGAGTTTTCTGGCAGCCTGTTTGCGAAACGGGATTCTACTGTCACCTAATGCTTAAGTCTAATGATTAACGGCCAGAATGATGTGACATTGCACACATTGGCGCTGATTTTCTGTCATCGCATCGCCATTATTTTGTCAAAAAAATAGCGGTTATTGTTGCGAACTGTAAGTGATGGCCACCCATCCGCGCCTCCAGGGACAACAGCGTGGTGCCCCCTACTTGCACAGGGGATTAAAAATCATAACCCCTGTGTACCTATGGACAGGGGTAGGTATATTGCCCGTTAATCTCTTCAATCGCTTCCAGCATCTTGTCACTCAGGGAAACAGACGCCGACCCCAGGTTTTCGCGCAGCTGTTCCAGGGTTGTGGCACCGATAATATTACTGGTGACAAAATCACGACTGGTAACATACGCAAGCGCCATCTGAACCGGGGAAAGCCCATGGCTGGCCGCCAGGTCAACATAGGCATGGGTTGCTTCGGCGCCCTGGCCACTGGCGTAGCGGGTGAAACGCTCGTACAGAGTCAGGCGAGCGCCTTCCGGGCGTTTGCCGCCCAGGTATTTGCCGGACAGCATACCGAACGCAAGGGGCGAATAAGCCAGCAGGCCCACCTGTTCGCGGCAGGCGATCTCGGCCATTCCCACTTCAAAGGTACGGTTGAGCAGATTATAAGGGTTCTGCACGCTGACAATGCGGGGCCAGTCGCGCTCCCGGGACAGACGCAGGTATTCGCTGATCCCCCAGGGCGTTTCGTTGGACAGGCCGATATGACGGACCTTACCCTCGCTCACCAGTTCGGCCAGCGCACCAAGTGTTTCTTCAATGGGTGTCGCCTGCTCATCCGCATTGTGCCTGTAACCAAGCTTGCCAAAAAAGTTGGCGTTTCGGTCCGGCCAGTGCACCTGGTACAGATCGATATAGTCAGTCTGAAGCCGCCGCAGGCTCTCTTCACAGGCCTGGCGGATATGCTCCCGGGTCAGGCGGGGACCATCACGCAGATAGGTCAGACCATTGCCCGGCCCGGCCACCTTGGAAGCGATCACCAGATCATCCCTGCGCCCGCGCCTTGCCAGCCAGTTCCCCAGAAAGGTTTCAGTCAGTCCCTGTGTTTCGGCCCTTGGAGGCACAGGGTACATCTCTGCCGCGTCAATGAAATTAACGCCCTCTGCGGTCGCCAGATCCAGCTGTTCGAAGGCCTGGGGCTCACTGTTCTGCTCGCCCCAGGTCATGGTACCCAGGCAGATCTCGCTCACTTCAATATCTGTTCTGCCCAGCTTGCGGGTTTTCATGCTTCCTCCGGATTCGGTTGATAAAAGGGTAAAGGGATTGTCACGGAAATGTCCCGGTACTGTCATGCAGGATTTTCATAGTAGACGCATGAAAGAGGACAACACAGGAAGCACCGTGACCCGATCGCCCCAGGCTTCAGACCGCAGGCCTCACATTACCATTGTTTCGGAGACCTTTCCTCCGGAAATCAATGGGGTGGCCAACACGCTCAGATACCTGTGTCTGGGATTGATGCGGCGCGGGCACAGGGTAACGGTTATACGCCCTCGCCAGAACAACGAGGCGAAAGGCCATTATTCCGAAACCGGCGAATGCCTGTTCTCGCAGGAGCACGTGGTAACCGGCCTGCCGCTGCCGGGTTACGGCGGATTGCGGTTCGGAGTCGTCCGCCCTCGCTATCTGACTTCATTGTGGCAACAGCGGCGTCCGGACGCTGTCTATGTGGCCACTCAGGGCCCCCTTGGCATTGCAGCGGTCACTGCCGCCCGACAGGCCGGCATACCGGTCAGCTCTGGCTTCCACACCAATTTCCATGCCTACAGCCACTATTACGGCGCCGGCTTCCTGGAAAAACTGCTGTGCGGTTACGGCCGGTGGTTCCATAACCGGACCGCGGTGACCCTGGTTCCGACCCGGAAAATGGCAGCCACCACCGCCAGCATGGGCATCCATCCCACCTCGGTGTGGAGCCGCGGTGTTGACTGTAATCGCTTCTCACCCCACAAGCGGGACGTAGCACTCCGGCAACAATGGGGCCTGCAATCCAAAGACCGGGCTGTTCTCTACGTGGGTCGGCTGGCACCGGAAAAAAACCTGCAGATGGCTGTGTCCTGTTTTGAGCGCATTCGCGGACTGCATCCCGGAGCGAGGTTCATACTCGTTGGCGACGGCCCCATGGCAAAGCGCCTGGCCCAACGCCATCCGGACTATATATTCGCCGGTACCCGCAAGGGCGAGGACCTGGCCCGGCATTACGCGTCCGGCGATATCTTTCTGTTTGCCAGTAAAACCGACACCTTTGGCAATGTAGTCACCGAAGCCATGGCCAGCGGCCTGGCCGTTGTTGCCTTTGATGATGCGGCTGCCAGCGAGCACATCCGGCACGAAGAAAATGGCATGAAAGCCCCACTCGGTGACGACGAAACGTTTGTGGACCACGCCCTGCGGCTGGCCGACCAGCCAACATTGATGCACAGAATCCGTGCTCAGGCACGCCTGGATGCCATTGATCTGAACTGGGCCGCTCAAGTTGAGCAGTTCGAGCATCTGATACTCAACCAGCCACAAAGGACTCGTTACAATGCCCTCGACAAGCAAGGCATCTCGCTTCTTTGATCTGGTGGACCAGAGAGAGTTCGCTCTCTGTCAGTCCATTAACCGGACACTGAGGTTCCGCCCGGTCCACGGCTATTTTCAGGTGGTGAGCCGGCTGGGTGACGGCCGGCTATGGTATCTGGTCATCCTGACCATACCTCTGCTGCGACCACAGGACGGGCTGGCCATCGCACTGCTTATGGTCTTCACAGGGCTGAGCTGCACCATTACCTACAAGCTTTTAAAACGCTGGCTGATCCGCGAGCGTCCGTTCATTTCCTTTCCAAGCATCAACTGCGGCACTCCGCCGCTGGACCGCTATAGCTTTCCATCCGGCCATACACTGCATGCCGTCTGCTTCAATACCATGCTGGCAATGACCATTCCGGAGCTGGCCTTGCTACTGATGCCTTTTACCCTCAGCGTTGCCGCTTCCAGAGTGGTCCTGGGGCTGCACTATCCCAGCGACGTGGCTGCCGGGGCTTTCATCGGGGGATGCCTGGGGCTGTTAGCGGTGCACAACTTTTCCGATATTCTCATTCAAACAGCCGCAACTGCATAGTGGGTGACTCATCGCTGCGGAAGCGCACTCCCAGCCCCAGCAAACGCACGGGCCTTTCGGTATTGGTCACCAACTCATCCAGTAAAGGCTGGTAATCTTCCATGGCAGGCTCCCGGATCTGCTCTCTTACCCGTTCCAGTGTGTGGGTAGAGAAATCGCTGTAGCGGATCTTGATAAAAAGCTTGTGGATAGGCTTCCGCGCCGCCTTGCGGCTGAGCCTGAGATTCAGGTCGGCCACCAGAGATGCCATCACCGACTCGCAGGTGCGCTTGTCCGGCAAATCCTGGGAAAAGGTGCGTTCCACGCTGACAGACTTGGCAATTCGTGACACCACCACATCGCGTTCGTCCCGGCCATAGGCCATTTCCCGCAGCCGGTATCCCTGTTTACCGAATTTTTCCAGCAGGAGGTCGGCGGGGACAGCCTGCAAATCGCCACAGGTAGCAACTCCCAAAGCATGCAGCTTACTGGCTGTCACCTGTCCGACCCCGAAAAGTTTTTCGACTTTCAGGTCCTGAACGAAGCCTTCCACATCCTCCGGGCGAATAACAAACAGGCCGTCGGGCTTCTTCCAGTCGCTGGCAATCTTGGCCAGGAACTTGTTGGGAGCCACACCGGCGGAAATAGTTATGCCTACTTCCTCTCTCACCCGCTGCCGCAGATACTGCGCCATCAGGGTGGCACTGCCCTTGTGATCAGTCACCTCACTGACATCGAGAAAAGCCTCGTCCAGCGACAGCGGCTCCACCAGATCAGTCAGCTCGCGCAGAATGGCCATTACCTGTTTCGAAACCGCCCGGTAGCGGGCCATGTCCGGAGGCACGGTGACCAGCCCCGGACACAGGCGCCGCGCTTCGCCACCCGGCATGGCAGAGCGCACCCCGAAGGCCCTCGCCCTGTAGTTACAGGTAGTGACCACACCACGACCGCCCTCGCCGCCAACGGCCAGCGGAACCTCCGCCAGCGACGGGTCGTCCCGCATCTCCACTGCGGCATAGAAACAGTCGCAATCTACATGGATAATCTTGCGCTGGGCCATGGCTCTTCAATCGGGTAAATTATCTGTACATATGTACAGCCTTGTATCTTACGGTAACATGCCGAGAATGTCAGGAACTCTATACTTCAACTCCAGAAACAGGTGCAAGCGACCATGACGAACCCTATCCCTGAACCATCGCAGAAAGAAATCGAAGCCGCCGCCTTTCGGACACTGGTCAATCACCTGCGCGAACACACTGAGGTGCAGAATATTGACCTGATGGACCTGGCTGGATTCTGTCGCAACTGCCTCTCCAAGTGGTATCGCGCGGAAGCGAGTGAAAGAGGCTTCGAGCTATCAGACCCGGAAGCTCGCGAAATTATCTACGGGATGCCATACGAGGACTGGAAAGCCCGTTACCAGCAGGGCCCGAAAAAGGACCATAATCCATGAACGTAAATGAGGCGGTGCGCATTCATCTGGCATCGGTGGACGCTGGCCACGGTGATTTTAACGACACCCTGGCTCTGGTTGACCGTTTTTTCGAGTATTATCCCACCGGCTTCAATAATGGGCCGCTTCATAATAGCGCCGGCGAGAATGCCGGCTCCTGCCGGGTATTTTCACTTGCCCAGTTCTGTAACCTGACCGAGGCTGACGCGCTGAAGTTGTTTGCCGAGCATTACCGGCAGGTTCTTGATGACCCGGCGGGCGAGAGCCACGGCAACATCCGTCAGTTTATGGGAACGGGCTGGTCCGGTATCCACTTTGAAGGCCAGGCACTTCGCAAACGCCCGACCACCACACAGGACGACACCATGGAAGAGACCCACACATGAGCGAAACCGCTGTATCCGGGGTAAAACAATGTTTTCAACTGAAAAGTGCCAGCGTGTCCATGACCGCACTGGAGCTGTATTTTTTTGATGATGAAGAGTTCGAAAATACCCTGCGGGACAAAATCAGCCAGGCCCCCGGCTTTTTCAAGGATATTCCACTGATTATCAGCCTGGAGAAATACGAGGGCCTGAGCAGCGAACTGGATTTCTTCAAGATTATCGGCGCCTGCCGCCGTCACAATATTCACGTGATCGGCGTGCGCGGCGGCAACGATGATCAGCGCCGGCTGGCAAGAGGCGCTTCCCTGGCGCTGCTTCCCGGCGGCAATCAGCGGGACCGGGAAATCGATACCGGGCCGGAGACCGAAACAGCCGAGGCTACAGACGGCCCGGCTTCGCCAAGGATGGAAACCCACAACGAGCCGGCACCTGCCAGAATCATCAACCAGCCGGTGCGCTCCGGCCAGCAGGTTTACGCCCCGGACGGAGACCTGATCATCCTGGCGCCAGTGCAGGCCGGTGCCGAGGTGCTGGCCGCGGGCAACGTCCATGTCTATGGGCCACTGCGCGGCCGGGCCCTGGCAGGCATTCACGGTGCTGAACATGCACGTGTATTCTGTCAGTCTCTTGAAGCAGAGCTTGTGTCCATCGCCGGACACTATAAAATCTCCGAAGATCTTCAGGACAACGGCTGGAAAACCGCCGTGCAGATCCAGCTCAGGGATGACCTGCTGGTGGTAACGCCACTGGAAAAGGCCTGATCAGAACGTAACTGCCCGTTCAGACGGGAAAGCCGACAAATCCACCGCAAAACAGGAATGCAACCTTGGCTAGAATCATTGTCGTTACCTCAGGAAAAGGTGGCGTAGGTAAAACCACAACCAGCGCCTCGATCAGCACCGGGCTGGCAAAACGTGGCCACAAAACCGTGGTCATCGATTTTGACGTGGGCCTGCGCAACCTGGATCTCATCATGAACTGCGAACGCAGGGTGGTGTACGACTTCGTGAACGTGATTCAGGGCGAAGCCACACTGAACCAGGCCCTGATCCGGGACAAGCGGGTTGATACCCTCTATATCCTCCCCGCCTCCCAGACCCGGGAGAAGGAAGCGCTCACCAGAGAGGGCGTTGAGAAGGTGATCAACGAACTGTCCGAACGCTTCGATTATATTGTGTGTGACTCCCCCGCCGGCATTGAGCATGGTGCCCTGATGGCCCTGTATTATGCTGACGAGGCCGTGGTCGTCACCAATCCGGAAGTCTCGTCGGTACGCGACTCAGACCGCATTCTGGGCATTCTGCAAAGCAAATCCCGCCGCGCTGAGATGGGCCAGGACCCGGTCAAGGAACACCTGTTGCTGACCCGCTACAACCCAGACCGTGTGTCCAGGGGCGAAATGCTGTCGGTGGCAGACGTGGAAGAAATCCTTGCCATCCCCCTGCTGGGCGTGATTCCGGAATCACAGATCGTACTGAACGCCTCCAACCAGGGGCTACCCGTCATTCTCGAGGAAGACAGCGACGCCGGGCAGGCTTATGATGATGCTGTTGCCCGTCTTCTGGGCGAGGAACGCGAGCATCGATTTATGTCTTCCCAGAAAAAGGGTTTCTTCTCACGGATGTTCAAGGGGGGCTGACGGATGAGTTTCTTCGACTATTTCAAGAGCAAGAAGGACAACCGGTCTGCCAGTGTTGCCAAGGAACGTCTGCAGATCATTGTTGCCCACGAACGTGGCCAGCGTGAACAACCGGATTATCTGCCAGCGTTGCAGAAAGAGCTGCTTGAGGTCATCCGCAAGTACGTTCAGATCAGCGATGATATGGTGCAGGTAGAAGTGGACCGTAACGACAGTTGTTCGGTGCTGGAACTGAATGTGACCCTGCCGGAACACTGACCAGCCCCTGATCAGGTATCCGCAACCCCCGGCAGTCTGCCTGCCGGGGGTTGATCACCCCGCCCATTCTACCCATCAAATCAGGCCAAAAGTTACCTGCAGGATTTCAGTCAGTTACACAGTTCACAATCCCCCGATTACATCCGCCTGACCAGCCACAACCCGTGATAGACTCGCCCGGACAATTTCAAGGATGTTGTACCTATGCAGAACCTGAAAGCCCCGGATATTGGCCGTCGGGCTTGCGCACTGACCAGTTTGCTGATGGCGACAATTGTGTCGACCCTGGCCCTGGCCGAGTTGCCGGACGAGGATGCCGAAGGCTGGAGCCTTCGCAAGGAAACCGACAACATCCGGGTATTCACCATTGACCAGCCGGATTCAAGTTTTCAGGCGTTCAAGGCCGAAGCGGTTCTCGACGTGCCGATCGAAAACCTTATGGCCGTCATGGCCAATCCGCAGTCCTGCGTGGAATGGGTGCACAACTGCTCCGAGTCCTACGCCTTCGGGGATGGTGACTTCCATTATCGTTACGCCTATTCGGTAAACGACATGCCCTGGCCGGTGACAGACCGGGATTACGTCATCCGCATTCTCACCCGGGGTGACAGAAACGGGGAGATTGTAATGGACCTCAACGCTATCCCAGAGCAACGGGAGGATGAAAGTGACTATGTTCGTGTGGATAAATCCGACACACTTTACCGGTTAATTCCCGAAGGCGACCAGACCCGGATGATATGGGTCCAGCACACCGAACCCAACGGATCGATTCCGGGCTGGCTGGTGAATACCTTGCTGGTGGACATCCCCGTCCGATCCATGGAACAGTTGGAGCGGGTTGCCCGCCGGGATCGCTACCAGAACCACAAGCTGGTTTACGACCAGAATGGCAAGCTTAAGGATGTTATCACCAGAAACCAATCAGGGGATGACTAGCCGGGAAGTAACAGCTAAGCTCATTTACAAAGGACCTGTTAACGGAGCCGAACCGTAAATGACCGTTCTCGCTTACGAGATCATGACCCCGAGCATCAAGGCCGTACCCCAGTCATGGACGATGGACCGACTGGCAAGGTTCCTCACCGATAACGAGATCACCGGCAGCCCTGTTACCGATGAAACCGGTGAGATCGTCGGTATTGCCACCCTCAAGGACATCACCGAATTCCGCTGGAACGCCGACCGCTCCGAAACCGATGCCCGCATGACACCCGAAGAAGAGCAGGAAGCCCGCCGCCTGCGCATGGCCATTTTCGAGGAAATGGGCAAGGTGCCGGTGGAAGTGCGCGATATCATGACCCCCATCGTTTTATCGGTTGACGAGCAGACACCGGTGCGCGACATTGCCGATATCATGATGCGTGAGCACCTTCACCGGATTTTCATCACCAAAGATGAAAAGATCACCGGTATTGTGACCACGTACGACATGCTCAAACTGATCTCCGACCAGGAGCTCACCAACCGCTGTGCCGGGAACGGCTGACCAGAGAGGTATCACACCCTATGCCAAGAGCACCGCAGGCTCGCAGAAAGATGTATGTCCTCGACACCAACGTCCTCATCCACGACCCGAACGCCCTCCTGAACTTTGAAGAACACGACGTCATCATCCCGATGACGGTCCTTGAAGAACTCGACAGCCTCAAATCCGGCAAACAGGCGGTCGCCGCTGACTGCCGCCAGGCCATCCGCAACATCGACAAATTGTTGGGTGACGCCAGCCCGGGAGAGATCGAGAAAGGTGTTCCCATCGTGCGCGGCAAAAAGGCCGAGCCGCTGGGGGCACTTTCGATTCTGATGAGCACCGATTATCAGGGCAACCATGGCCTGCCGGAGCACCTTAACGACAACAAGATCATCAATACCCTTGCAGCCCTGCAGACCCGCCACAAATCCAGAGATATCATCCTGGTCAGCAAAGACATCAACATGCGGCTGAAGGCCCGTGGCTTTGGCGTGGAAGCGCAGGACTACCACAACGACATGCTGCTGGATGATATTGACCTGCTGCCGAAGGGTTACAAGGAATTTGCCAACTCGTTCTGGGATACCATCGAAAAAGTCGAGACCATCCAGCGAGAAGGCATTACCGAGCACATCCTGCGCCGCGAGGGCGACCTGGCCAGACTGACCATCAACGAATTCGTGATTGATGAGCAGGGCTTTGTCGGCAAGGTGTCCGATATCAGTGACGACCAGATCGTTATCCGCGACCTGCATCAGCATGACCTGATGAACGAGGAAGTCTGGGGCCTGGTGCCAAGGGATATATACCAGGCCATTGCCCTCAACCTGCTGCTGGACCCGGATATCCACCTGGTTAACCTGACCGGCTCTGCCGGCTCCGGTAAAACCATCCTGGCCCTGGCCGCCTGTATAGAAATGACCGTGGCCAGCAAGCTCTACAAACGCATCATTGCCACCCGGAGCACCCAGGGCCTGGATGAGGATATCGGCTTCCTGCCCGGCACCGAAGCCGAAAAAATGGAGCCCTGGCTGGGCGCTATCGTCGACAACCTGGAAGCCCTTCACGAAGACGACGAAAACATGACCGCCAGTGTGGACTATATTCTCAGCAAGGTGCCACTACACTTCAAATCGATGAACTACATTCGCGGCCGCAGCTTCCAGCATAGCCTGATCATCATCGACGAGTCGCAGAACCTGACGCCACACCAGATCAAGACCATCATCACCCGCGCCGGCAACGGCTCCAAGGTGATTTGCCTGGGCAACCTGGCGCAGATCGACACCCCCTACCTCAGCGCCCTGAGCTCAGGCCTGACCTACATGACCGAGCGCTTCAAGAGCTTCCGCCATGGCGGGCATATTCACCTGCAGGGTGTGCCGAGGTCGGTGCTGGCGGAGTATGCAGAGGCGAACCTTTAAAAACCTGCTGTCCACAGTCGGGCGGCTGGCAGTGCCACCCCGCCCGACTGTTAAATCTTGTCCAATGGCATCCATCCGGAGCAATTACTGTAGAACATAGCGCCAGGTTCGGTGGTCAATCCACACGAGGCCAGCTCGCACCAGACCAATTGCCTGCATGCAAAGCCAAATGCCATGTCGATTTCCGCAAAAACCACCATTCTGATTGTGCTGATGGGCATTGCGCTTTCGCTTTCGGCCCTCTACATCCAGCGAAGCATTATTTATCCTGCCTTCCATGATATCGAGATTGATTACGCCAAAAACAGCATAGACCGGGTGGTCCGCCGTCTCGAGGCACAGCGGGAAACCATCGATTTTACAACCTACGACTGGTCCGCCTGGAACGATACCTATACCTTCATCCAGACTGGTGACCCGGATTACATCGAATCCAACCTGTACCCGGACACATTTCTCAACCTGGGGCTTGATGTCGCGCTGTTTCTGAACCTGGATGAGGAACTGATCTGGGGCAGGGTCTTCGATTTTCCGCCAGAAGGAGGGATCGTCAATCTGACAGACACCTATATTGATGAAGTGCAGGCAAAAACGGCAGACTTCACGGGCAGGATTGACCCTGAAGAGAACATCGATGATCAGAGCATCAGCGGTGTGGTTGAGGTGGATGGCATTCCGGTTCTCTTTACCATGCGACCGATCGTGAGGAGCGATGGTTCAGGCCCGCACAAGGGGTATCTTGTGTTCGGCCAGTTTCTGGATAACGATCTGATTGCCAGGTTTTCGGATCAGATTGTCCAGGAATTCAGTATTGAGGCAGTGTCGGAAACCAAGGCGTCGGACAGTTACTCCCTGAACGTCATCGATCAAAGCGCCCTCTCTGCCTCAAAGGTCTACAGCATCGAGGGAACACCAACCCTGCGGGCAACGGCAGTTCTGTCCCGTAACATCACCGAACTGGGCAGAGATATTACCTACTTCGGTATGGCATTACTGGTGTTTCTGTGCACTCTTCTTGCAGCCGCATTACTGGCCCTGTTCCGCTGGATTATCATAAAGCCGATTATGAGCCTGAAGGCTGACATCTCCAGCATTTCCAGCGCCATGGATTACTCCCTCAGGGCCAATATCAAGAACAACGACGAGATCGGGGCCCTGTCCCGGGAATTCAACTCCATGCTGGGGGTGATTGAATCAAACAATACGGAACTGCTGCGACTGAATGCCGAGTTGACGTCAAAGCACCAAAAGGTGCTTGAAATCCAGGATGAACTTCAGAGCGCCAATGCGGAACTGAAACGGTTATCAGAGCACGACCCGCTTACCGGCCTCTCAAACCGGCTGGCCCTGGAAAAGAAGTTCGAGCAGGCGTGGGAAATACTGAGCCGGACCGGCGACCCTCTTACCGTGATGCTTGCGGATATTGACCATTTCAAACTCTACAATGACCGCTACGGGCACCAGGCCGGCGATGAGGCCCTGAAGCAGGTTGCGGCTATTCTGGCGAGCGCCATGCAACGGAAATCAGACATGGCAGCCCGCTATGGTGGGGAAGAATTCCTGCTGGTACTTCCGGGCACGGACGTGGACGCCGCAATGGATATCGCGGCGTCCATACGGGA
>JBHEPI010000163.1:0-10875 GCA_046260345.1 Marinobacter sp.
CAGAAGGGGTTGGCTACTACCGCCATATCGGCATCTACGGTTACCGTGTCAGCCTTCTGCGGGATTTTGTTACCTGGCCACCCGCGCCTGCGGAAGTAACGGAATCCCTGGAACAGCTACGGGCACTGTATAACGGAGCCCGTATACACGTGGAGGGGGCCTGCCGGACACCACCGTCAGGTGTGGACACTCAGCAGGACCTTGAGCGTCTGCGGCAAACCATGGCAGAAAATCAGAAGGAGGCTCCGAAACCATGACTGCGCCGGTTAAGGTACTATTTGTCTGTCTCGGTAATATCTGTCGTTCCCCCAGTGCCGAAGGGGTTTTTCAGAAGGTGGTTCATCAGGCCGGGCTTGAAGGTCAGATCACAATTGACTCCTGTGGCACTGGCGATTGGCATGTGGGCAAGGAGCCCGACAGCCGGGCGATCGCCGCAGCCCGCAACCGCGGCATTGATATCGGGGATCTCCGGGCACGACAGTTCCGCAGTGAAGACCTCGACGAATTCGACTATATCCTGGTAATGGACCGGCAGAACCTGGCGGATGTGCGGGATATATGGCGCCAGAACGGAGGTACAGAGCCGGTCCTGTTTCTGCGGTATGGTCGCTCTGGATATGATGAGGTGCCAGATCCTTACTATGGTGGCAATCATGGTTTCGAGCACGTGCTTGACCTGATTCATGAAGCCAGTGAAGGACTCCTGGCGCATATCCGGGAGCAACTGGCTTGATCAGTAGGGTCCGGATCCAGGAAAACGTCTTTCTGGGCAAAATGAATAGCCTGGCGATTGCCGCCAGAGCGCGGTATTTCGTGTCCGTGACATCGGTAGAGGCGCTTCAGCAGGCCCTGGCCTGGGCCTCGGAAAAAGTGGTTGAGCCACTGATTCTCGGGGGCGGCAGCAACCTGTTGTTTGCCGGTGACTATCCCGGCCTCGTCATCCGTATGGCGATCGCGCGGCGGTGCTGGGAGCATATTGATGGCGATGAGGCAACGCTGGTACTGGGTGCCGGCGAGAACTGGCATGACGTGGTCATGTACGCCGCTACTGCGGGCTACCGTGGCATCGAGAACCTGGCCTTGATTCCGGGTACCGTTGGCGCCGCGCCGGTCCAGAATATTGGTGCCTATGGCGCGGAACTGCGGGATACCCTGCTGGAAGTCTCTGCCCTGGACCGCTACACCGGCCATGAAATCAGTCTCACCAACAGCCTGTGTCATTTCAGTTACCGCGACAGCGTATTCAAGCACGAGCCAGGTCGCTACGTCATCACTACGGTTCGCCTGAGGTTGTCACGCTCCCGGCCGTTTGTCCTCGATTACCGTGACCTAGCCGACTATTTTGAAGGCCGGGACACGCGGTACCTTACGCCACTTGACGTGGCCAACGGCGTAATGGCGGTGCGGCGGCGAAAATTGCCAGATCCGGCCCAGTTACCCAATGCTGGCAGTTTCTTCAAGAATCCGGTCGTTCCTCTCGAAACCTGGCACTCTCTGCAGCAATCCTGGCCGGACATTGCAGGCTATCCCGGAGAGGACAGCGCCAAGGTGGCTGCAGCCTGGTTAATTGATCAGTGTGGCTGGAAGGGTTACCGCAATGGCAAGGTCGGGGTTCACAATCGGCAGGCGCTGGTGCTGGTCAACCACTCCGATGGCAGTGGCGGGGATGTGCTGGCACTGGCCGACAGGATTCGCAGCGATGTCGAGGCGCGCTTTGGCATTGCGCTGGAGATGGAGCCGGGGGTGGTTGGTGCCACCCCCTTGCACTGAAGCCTCAGAGCCCGTTGCGGGGTGAAGCACTGATCAGGAACGGAAGGGCTTCGGCCAGTGGGATATCCTGCTTGTCTGCATCGCGGCGGCCCTTGTATTCCAGCGTTTCCGCTGCCAGCCCCCGCTCGGATACCACGAAGCGATGGGGTATGCCGATCAGTTCCATATCTGCGAACTTCACGCCGGGCCGTTCGTTGCGGTCGTCCAGCAGGACATCAAAGCCGGCCTGACGAAGCTGTGTGTAGAGCTTCTCACCGGCTGCCATCACTGTTGGTGACTTGTGTGCATTCAGGGTCACGATCGCCACCTCGAAGGGCGCAATGGCTTCGGGCCAGATGATGCCCTTGTCGTCGTGGTTCTGCTCGATGGAGGAGGCTACGATCCGGGAAACACCGATGCCGTAGCAGCCCATCTCCAGAATGGCGCTCTTGCCGTTCTCGTCCAGTACAGTCGCGTTCATGGCCTTGCTGTACTTGTTACCCAGTTTGAAAATATGGCCAACCTCGATGCCGCGGCGAATCTCCAGGGTGCCTTTGCCATCCGGGCTGCGGTCGCCTTCCACCACATTGCGCAGATCTTCCACCCGGCCCAGGGGCACATCCCGCTCCCAGTTCACGCCGGTCAGATGGTAGCCCTCTTTGTTGGCGCCACAGACAAAGTCGGCCAGGTGTGCCGCGCTGCGGTCGACAATCACCGGTACCGGCAGGTTTACCGGTCCGATGGAGCCGGCTTTGCAGCCGATGGCCTGTTCGATTTCCTCATCGGTGGCCATGGTCAGCGGCTCGGCCACGCCCTCAAGCTGCTCCGCCTTGATGTCATTGAGGGTCTGGTCGCCCCTCAGGACCAGGGCTACCAGGCCGCTGTCGCCGTTCTCGTCTTCCTCGGCCTTGACCAGTAAGGTCTTGACGGTAGCGCTGGCGTTCACATTGAGGAAACCCGCAACCGCATCAATGGTGCGTTGGTCCGGAGTGGCGACTTCTTTCATGTCCAGTGCCGGCGACGGCCGTTCGCCTTCCGGTGCAACAGCTTCCGCTTTCTCGATGTTGGCGGCGTAATCGCTCTCGGTGCTGAAAACGATCGCGTCTTCACCGGATGAGGCCAGCACATGGAACTCATGGGAAGCACTACCGCCAATGGCGCCTGAATCCGCCTCCACGGGGCGATAATCCAGACCCAGGCGGTCGAAAATCGAACAGTAGGTCTGATGCATAACCTGGTAGGTTTCGTTGAGGGACTCGGCACTCACGTGAAACGAGTAGGCGTCCTTCATAATGAACTCCCGGGCGCGCATCACCCCGAAGCGTGGACGTCGTTCATCGCGGAACTTGGTCTGAATCTGGTAGAAATTCGCCGGTAGTTCCTTGTAGCTGTTGAGTTCGTTGCGGATCAGGTCGGTGATGACCTCTTCGTGGGTCGGTCCGAAGCAGAAGTCACGGCCGTGGCGGTCCTGCATCCGCAGCAGTTCACCACCGTATTGCTCCCAGCGTCCGGATTCCTGCCACAGCTCTGCCGGTTGCACCGCAGGCATCAGCACCTCCTGGGCGCCGCTCTTGTCCATTTCTTCCCGCACGATGCGCTCAACCTTGCGCAGCACCCTGAGTCCCATTGGCAGCCAGGAGTAGAGGCCAGCGGCCAGTTTGCGGATCATTCCGGCCCGGAGCATCATCTGGTGGCTGATAATCTCGGCGTCTGCAGGCGTTTCTTTCTGGGTGGCAATCAGGTAACGGCTCGCTCGCATTATGTTATCCGTAAGCAGTTGAAATGGGATTCTTTATTTATCGCATGGTGCCCGCTATTGTACGGAGCGATTACCACAAGGTACAGATGGACATACGGAGAGTAGTGAATGACCCTGACAGCCGCAGAAGTTGAAGCAGTGATACGCGCCGGAGTACCAATGGCAGAGGATATAGGCTTCACCGTCGATGAAGCGGGGCATCAGGGTTATGCCCGCACCCGCCTGGTGTTTTCGCAACAGCTGATTCGCCCGGGTGGTACCCTGTCCGGCCCGGTGCAGATGGCGCTGGCGGATGCTTCCATGTACGCGGCGGTAATGGCAGCCATCGGAAAAGTGGAGATGGCGGTGACCAGCAACCTGTCCATCAACTTTCTGCAGAAGCCGGCACCGGCCGATCTGGTGGGAGAGGCGACCGTACTGCGCCTGGGGAGGCGGATTGCCTTTTGTGAGGTACGGTTGCTGTCCGGAGAAGGGGATGACCAGGAGCTGGTCGCCCACGTGACTGGCAGCTATGCTCTGCCATACCGGCGTCACTGAAGAGGTCAGTGAGTTCAGGTGCAGGGCCCGGGTCTGCCTTTCCGGGCTCGTCGGTTAATGTCAGGAGAGGTATCCCAGTGGCAACGCTGTGCTGTCGATCACCCGTCTCAGTACGAAGCTGGAATGGACGCCGCTGACGCCCTGAATGCGGGTAATCCGGTTAAGCAGAAAGTGGTGATAGTGGTCCATGTCCGGCACCACAACCTTGAGCATGTAGTCGGCATCCTGTCCGGTGATCAGGTAGCACTCCTGTACCTCCGGATAGTCGCCCACCTGTTTCTCGAATTCGGCAAAGCGTTCGGGGGTGTGGCGGTCCATACCGATCAGGATGATCGCGGTTAACGATAGCCCCAGTTTTTTGTGATCCAGTATGGTGACCTGACGGACTATGACCCCGGCCTCTTCCAGGGCGCGAACCCGCCGCAGGCAGGGGGACGGAGAAAGCCCGACTTTGTCCGCCAGCTCCTGGTTGGTCAGGGAACCATCCCGCTGCAGTTGTTCAAGGATGTTGCGGTCAATCTTGTCGATTTTGACAAGCGAATTCGGCGTTGTTGACATAAAATACTGCATCCATATCATTCAGTGATAGAATGTTGCCATTCTCTGCCTTCCAGAGGCAAAAAAGCAATCATTTTCCCCGGCTGACCGGTTAACCTGATACATAATCAATGAATTCCCAGTCAGAACAGCAAGGAATCACCCCAATGGCATTTGATCATCGTAAATACGTTGCGTTTGCTCCGGTGGCGAAAACCGATCGTCGCTGGCCCGACAAGGTCATTACCCGCGCACCCCGGTTCTGCGCCGTAGACCTCCGGGATGGCAATCAGGCACTGGTGAAGCCCATGTCTGTGGCCCAGAAACAGCGGATGTTCGAGCTACTGGTGAGGCTGGGGTTCAAGGAGATCGAAATCGGATTTCCGGCCGCCAGCCAGCCGGATTTTGATTTCTGTCGCAAGCTGATCGAAGAAAACCGGATTCCCGAGGATGTGCACATCCAGGTGCTGACCCAGGCCCGGCCGGAACTGATCGAGCGCACCTATGAGGCGCTGAAAGGCGCCCGTAAGGCCATTGTGCATGTCTATAACTCTACCTCCACGGTTCAGCGTGAACAGGTATTCGGCATGGACCGGGCCGGCATCAAAGATATTGCCGTTAACGGTGCCCGTATCGTCAAGGCCAATGCCGAGAAATGCCCGGATACCGAGTGGACCTTCCAGTATTCGCCGGAAAGCTTTACCGGCACGGAACTGGACTATGCGGCGGAAGTCATTGACGCGGTAAACGACGTCTGGCGCCCCGACCAGGGCCAGCCGGTGGTGATCAATCTGCCGGCCACCGTGGAGATGGCCACCCCCAACGTATTTGCCGACCAGATTGAGTGGATCTGTGACCATGTCCGTTACCGGGAGCACATCGCCATTAGTGTCCATACCCACAACGATCGCGGCTGCGGCGTGGCAGCGGCGGAACTGGCGGTCATGGCCGGCGCCGACCGGGTGGAAGGCACGCTGATGGGCAATGGTGAACGCACGGGCAATATGGACCTGGTGACCATGGCCATGAACCTCTATTCCCAGGGCGTGGATCCCACGGTGGATCTGTCCGGGATGGCCGAGATTACCGATGTCGTGGAAGCCTGTACCGAGATATCCACGCATCCGCGCCACCCCTACGCCGGCGAGCTTGTATTTACGGCATTTTCCGGCAGCCACCAGGATGCAATCCGCAAGTGCCTGGCGCAACGTAAGGAAGGCGACAGCTGGCATGTGGCCTATCTGCCCATCGACCCGAGAGATCTTGGCCGCCGTTATGAAGAGGTGGTCCGTATCAACAGCCAGTCAGGCAAAGGCGGCGTTGCCTATGTGCTTGAGCGTGACTACAACATCAGTCTGCCACGCTGGCTGCAGATCGAGTTCAGCAAACTGGTCCAGCGGCAGGCAGAAACCAATGGTGGCGAGATAGACTCGCTGACCATCCACCGGCTGTTTGAGGATCGTTACCTGAGGGTGGTTGGAGCCTGGGAGCTGAGATCCTACGATCTCCACCGCGATGATGACGGTGTTGCGGCTACAGTCAGCATTGGTCCTGCGGATAATCCGGTCACTCTCAAGGGGCACGGTCTGGGTGCCGTGGAAGCTGTATCCGCAGCGCTTGAAGAAGCGTACGGATTATCGCTGGCAGTAGAAGCCTACGACGAGTTTGCCCTCGGTGAGGGCACCAATGCCAACGCACTGGCCTGTATCCGTGTGACCATCAATGGTCAGCATTGCAGCGCGGCGGCACTGGCTGAAGATACCACCTCCGCCACACTTCAGGCCCTGTTCTCGGCTGTGTCCCAGGCGGTGGGGGAAGATCGCCAGGGTGCTCACCGCGAAGAGGCTGCGGGAGTGGGTGCCTGAGCCACGAAAAAGCCGGCAGTTGCCGGCTTTTTCGTATTCCCTGTGCCCGTGAGGGGCATAGGGCGGGGTCGCGCAAACCTCATACCGGGGTTACGTTTTCCGCCTGGGGGCCTTTCGGACCCTGTGTAACGGTAAACTGCACCTGCTGGCCTTCGGTCAGGGTGCGGAATCCGCTAGCGTTGATTGCACTGTAGTGAACGAATACGTCACTGCCACCGTCCTGAGCGATGAAACCAAAGCCCTTGGACTCGTTAAACCACTTCACGTGGCCTGTTTTTGTATCATCTGACATTGATCTTTCCTGTATTTCCGAGATTTTTGCCCTCACGGGACCGTCGGCGTTCCGATGGGATTACCGATGCTGTAAAAATCCAGGAAGTACTGAGGAAAGGGGCAACGAATAGCACTGCGGCAGGACGTTGAAACGCATTCACAAAATACCGCTGTATTTTCACAGCATTTTCAGTATAGACCGCGCTGGGAGTCCGTCAACGCTTTTTTTAGCACTTTATTCAAGTTTTTTAAGCCGAAAAAACAACAGGTTGTAATAAGCTTGTCACCAACCGAAGCTCTGCTGCCTGGCAGACTCCGGTTGGTGACGGTGTATTACGAGCGCGCCTTCAAGGCGCCGTGCGTCAGCGCTTGAACTGCTGGCTGATCTCTTCCAGTATCGCCGGGTCGTCGATGGTGCTGGGTACAGCGTACTCCTCACCGTCGGCGATCTGGCGGATAATCCGGCGCAGAATCTTGCCCGACCGTGTTTTAGGCAGCCGGTCCACGACCAGGGCCCTTTTGAAGCAGGCAATGGCGCCGATCTTGTCCCTGACCATTTCCACCAGCTCATCTTCGAGTTCGTCGTGATCGATGGTGGCGCCGTCCTTGATCAGTACCAGACCAATGGGAATCTGGCCCTTCATTTCATCGTGGGCGCCTACGACACAGCATTCGGCAATGGCAGGATGAGAGGCAACAACTTCTTCCATTTCTCCGGTTGAAAGCCGGTGCCCCGCCACGTTGATCACGTCGTCAGTTCGTCCCATGACGAACACATAGCCGTCATCGTCGATGTAACCGCCATCGCCGGAGCTATAGAACCCTGCAATTGGCTCCAGATAGGTTCTACAGAACCGGGCATCGTCGCCCCAGACGGTTGTCATGCAACCCGGGGGCAGCGGCAGTTTGACAGCAATCTGGCCCTGTTCGCCCGCCGGCACCTGGCTGCCCTCCATATCCACCACCTGTACGTTATAGCCGGGTGAGGGCACGGTGGCAGATCCGGGTTTCGTCTCCATCATTTCGATGCCAACCGGGTTGCAACAGATGGCCCAGCCGGTTTCCGTCTGCCACCAGTGGTCGAGGATCGGCAAACGGGTATGCTCCTTGAGCCATTCATAGGTGGGAGGGTCCAGTCGCTCCCCGGCCAGGAAAATACGCTTCAGGGAACTGATGTCATAGCGTGAAAGCTGATCCGCTTCCGGATCCTCCTTGCGTACGGCCCGGAACGCTGTGGGAGCTGTGAACAGCAGGTTGACGCCATGATCCTGAACAACACGCCAGAACGCTCCCGCGTCCGGTGTTCTGACAGGTTTGCCTTCGTAAAGAATGGTGGTGCATCCGGCAAACAGCGGAGCATAAACAATGTAGCTGTGACCAACCACCCAGCCAACGTCAGAGGCAGCCCAGAAAACGTCGCCCGGGCTGGCATCGTAGACCAGTTGCATGCTGTAGCGCAGGGCTACCGCATGGCCGCCGTTGTCACGGACAACCCCTTTGGGTTTGCCCGTGGTGCCGGAGGTATAGAGGACATAAAGCGGGTCAGTCGCTTTTACCGGTACCGGGTCAACCGGGCTGGCCTGCGCCATGAGTTCGCCCCAGTCAAAGTCGCGGCCTTCCCTGAGCTCGGCTTGCACCTGGGGGCGCTGGAACACAATGCAGCATTCCGGTTTATGGTCAGCCTGATCGATTGCCCTGTCTACCAGCGGCTTGTACTCGATTACCTTTTTCACTTCGATACCGCAGGAAGCGGTAATAACCGCCTTGGGTGTGGCATCGTTAATGCGAACCGCCAGCTCATGAGACGCAAAGCCACCAAACACCACGGAATGGATGGCGCCAATACGTGCGCAGCCCAGCATGGCAATGACGGCTTCGGGAACCATGGGCATATAGATGATGACCCGGTCTCCCTTGGTGACACCCCGGTCCTGAAGCGCACCGGCGAAGGTCGCCACGGCGCGGGTAAGCTCGTTATAGGTATACGAACTGGTGGTGCCGGTTACCGGAGAATCGTAGATGAGGGCTTTCTGTTCGCCACGACCGGCACGGATATTGGCATCCAGCGCGACATCCGACGTATTCAGCATGCCATCCGGGAACCATTGGCCATGACCGTTGTCGGTAGGGCGCCAGACGGTTTTGGGTGGCTCAATCCAGTCAATGTCAGCCGCTTTTTCCCGCCAGAACTCGTCAGGCCGGTCAATGGATCGCCTGAATTCGGAGTGGTAGTCCATAACATCCACCTCGTAACGTTGTTGTTGTGTTCTACATTAATCACAACTGTAAGCGCTTTGAGGGTCAGGACTACTAGACCATAGGCTAAGTTTCTGTCTTTTTAACGGTTACCGGCCGCCGGAATTGACTGAAATCACATTTGCCGTGAGCTCTCCGTCAGCAACCCGTGCGGTAATGGTCTCACCCGTTTTGACGTGGCTTGCCTGGCGGACGATGTCGCCATTTTCCTGCTGAACAATCGCATAGCCGCGGCCGAGGGTCGCCAGGGGGCTGACCACATGAAGGGTCTGGGCTGTGTGATCGAGGCGCTCACGTCGCCGGGTTATGGTTTCCCGGGTTGCCCGTACCAGTCGGTCGGTAAGCTGGCTGACCCTGCCCTGGCTGTCGCCCAGCTGTCTCGCCGGGGACTGCGTCGCCAGGCGTTGTTCAAGGTGGGCGGCCCGGACCCGGTCGCGCTCAATGCGCTGTTCGATCGCCTTGCCGAGCCTCAGGTCCAGTTCATCCATGCGCTGGGCTTTTTCCATCAGTTCCCGGCGTGGGTCCCGAAGCCGGGCTGAAAGGTGTTCCAGTCTGGTCTCCATGCGCTTGAGGGCCCGGCTTGCTGCCCCTGCCAGCCTCAGTTCCCGTTCTTTCAGCTGACGCAGCCAGTCCTGCTGGTCGGGGGAGATTTTCTCGGCCGCGGCGGAAGGCGTCGGCGCGCGCAAGTCCGCCACGAAATCGGCAATGGTGACATCCACTTCGTGACCCACTGCGCTGACGGTCGGCAGGGGGCATTGCGCGATAGCGCGTGCCACAGCTTCCTCATTAAAGCACCAGAGGTCCTCCAGGGAACCCCCGCCACGGCCAATGATGAGAACGTCGGCCACGCCATGGCGGGTGGCCAGATCAATGGCACGAACAATGTCAGCCGTCGCTGCCTTTCCCTGCACGGCCGTGGGGTAGAGAGTTACCGGAATCGCGGGGCAGCGCCGTGCCAGCACGGTGAGGATATCGTGGATAGCGGCGCCAGTGGGCGAAGTGATCACCCCTATGTGCCGGGGCGTCGTTGGCAGCGCCTTCTTGCGGGCCGCATCAAACAGACCTTCCTGCTGAAGTTTCCGTTTCAGCTCTTCGAAAGCCTGTTGCAGTGCACCCAGGCCTGCCGGTTCGATGTGCTCGACAATGATCTGAAAGTCACCGCGATTCTCATAGAGAGTAACCTTGCCGCGGATGCGCACCTGCTCGCCTTCTTTCGGGAGCTCTCTGACCCGTTGGTTAAAACCCCGGAACATGGCACAGCGAATCTGGCACCTGCGGTCCTTGAGGGAAAAATACCAGTGGCCGGATGAAGGCCGGGAAAGGCCAGACAATTCGCCCTCCACCCAGACCTGCATGAAGCTGGCCTCGAGTAAATGGCGGGCCTGGTGGTTGAGTTCGCTGACACTCAGTGCCCGGGGCCGGGAATCCTGAAAACCACTGTCCAAGGGAGCCGCTCCGTGTTGATGTATACGCACAAGTCGAAAATGGGGGGTAAAAATAGCGAAATTTCAAAAAGATGCAACCTAGCCGTTAAACAACGCCGGTTTACTGTCAACCAAGGCCCATTTATAATAGGTAGATTAAGGATCTTGCTCTGCTACGCACTGCTGCAAGTGGCACTGCAATCCTTCAATCTAGCACGTTCAAAAGGCGGATCCCAATGCTGCGAATTGCCGAAGAAGCCCTCACATTTGACGATGTACTGCTCGTTCCCGGACGTTCAGAGGTCCTTCCTCACCAGGTCAACCTGCAGACGCAGCTGACCAAAAGTATCACTTTGAATATCCCGCTGCTGTCCTCGGCCATGGATACCGTGACTGAAGCGGAGCTGGCCATCTCGATGGCACAGGAAGGAGGCATCGGCATCATGCACAAGAGTATGTCGGTTGAGCAGCAGGC